>CAWUJQ010000011.1:0-35554 GCA_963922445.1 uncultured bacterium | reverse complement strand
GAAGAACCCGGCGTAGATCGCAAAGTCGGCGTCGTAAGCCTCGCGCTCAGTAGGTGTCAGGTCAACTCGAACCCGCTCGGTACGATACTCGGCCAGCCGTTTGCCGACCAAGTCGTCGATGCTCTTCTGGTAGACGATGGGGCCGATCAATTCGTCCAGATGCCAGCGCCCGTCGCCCATCTCATGGTCTTCCGGGTAGGTCGCGGTCAGTCCGAGCCGGTAGGGAGAGGGCGACATCAGCGCGGTTTCACCCCAGCTCGGCGCGGGCAGGTGATGTACCTCGTCGAACACCAGCAACTTGAACTGGTTACCGTACTCAGCAATCAGGTCGCCGGCGGAGTGGTAGGTGGTAACGGTAATCGGCAGCACAATCTTTTCCGCGCCGTAGTAAACACCGATCTCGGTGTTGAGCGCGTTTCCCAGTCGAGCATACCACTGGTGCAGCAGGTCGATGGTGGGCGCAACCACCGCTGTTGAGCGATTTGTTTGGTGAATCGCTTGTACCGCGACAAAGGTTTTCCCCGCGCCGGTGGGTAGCACGATGCTGCCGCGTCGTCCGGCGGTAGACCAGGCTTCAAGCGCCTCGACCTGATAATCGTGCGGATGGCGGCTGTCATCGAGGGTGGTGTCAAGCTGCTCCCAGCGCGGGACCGTGTCACGGACCCCGGACAGGCTCAGGTCGGGGTAGTGGTAGGCCTCACAGCGCCATTTTCCTTTGATCCACTGGAAAGGGGAGCCGGGCGGATCGGTTTCAGGCAGGTTATTTATAACGAGGATGCCACCCTGAAAGTAGAGAGTAGGGGAGTCGTACATAAAAAAATTCCGCAGCCGATAAAGTGATCTAATTGTAGTGGTTGCGGTTGGGAAAACCAAACATGGACTGATAGTCCGTCCAATTAAATGGTGCTTACGCGCATTCGTTGAACGCAGATTTGTTAAACGAGTTTTCTTGACGCACATTGCGATGGTTTTATTGGTCTTATGTTACTTCTGGATAGACGCTGTTATATTGAACGAATCCTGATCTGTAGCTACACCAGATTTTTGATTGACATATCGATAAATTGGTGTTCTTTATTGAAAAATGTGCGATAGGTCAAGTACGCAGCTATGAGACCGGTAAAGGTGACCGCCCCCACCAGCATGTACATGACAATGATCTGAATCCGCACCGCCTCTAGTGGTGAGGCACCCGCCAGAATCATACCAGTCATCGCACCAGGCAGCTTGATCAGCCCCACAGTTTTGGTGGCGTCCACCATCGGAATCATGGCATTGCGGATTGCACGACGAAATTGCGTCATTGATGCCTCGCGGGCATTGGCCCCCAATGCCAACTTCGTCTCGATTACCAGCCGCTGATTGTAAAAATCCTCGTGTATCCCAGTCATCACCAATGTTGCAGCGGTCATTGCACTGCCGACAACCATCCCCCCAATGGGGATAATGTCCTGTGGAACAAACTCAAACACCCCGAAAAGAAGTAGAATCCCTACAGTCAGGATGGTTCCCACACCAATGGAGACTACGCCGATACGGGATGCATAGGGGAGTTCCTTCACACGTGCGCTACTGGTTCGTCCAGCAATCGTAACCATCACTACTAGAATACCCACGGTAAACAACGGATTATCCTGCTCGAAAACCAATTCCAGCGCGTATCCAATTAGGATTAACTGGATAAAGCTGCGGACGGTCGCGATCACTAAATCGCGTTCCAAGTCAGCTGACTGCCAGCGTGAAATACCTGCCGCAATCAAAACAAAAGTCGCCGAGAGCAGCAGACGGGTGAGTTCATCCACCCCACCGAAGAAGTCCGGGATCATGGGGATACACCCACCGCATCATTATCGTCAACGCCTCGTGCGAAGGCGAGGGTATGGGCATCACCACGTTCATGATCAAGCAAGGCGTCAACGGTCCCAAAACGGCTCACACGACCATCTTCGAGGAGCAAAACACGGTCAGCCACGCGACGGGCTTGTTCGACGCTATGCGACACCCAGACGAGTGTTAAGCCAGAAGTGTCTCGCAGGTGAAGCAGGATATCTTCGACTTTGTGGGTCGCGATGGGGTCGAGGGCACTGGTTGGCTCGTCCAGTAGCAGCACGGAAGGCTGATTAGCGAGCGCACGGGCAATCGCCAGTCGTTGTTCCTGTCCACCGCTGAGTTCGTGTGCATCACGGTCAATGAGATCGGGCTCCAATGCCGCTTGCGCCATCAACTCTAGGATACGCTCGTGAGTGAGTGTTTCGTCCCGTAGCCGAGGACCAAAGCAGATGTTGTCGGCAACCGTGCCCTCAAACACAGCAGATTTCTGAAAAACCATTCCGATCTGCCGTCGCAGATCAAGAATAGGTAGAGTCGTAATATCGCTTTCGTTAAATAGAATGCGCCCCCTCTCCATATTTTCGAGCCGATTGAAGCAGCGTAACAATGAGGATTTACCCGCTCCGCTCGGTCCAATGACGACTAGCACTTCACCCCGCTTAATGGAGATCGAAATATCTGTCAGAACGGTTTGTCTACCACGTCGTAGTGAGAGACATTGTGTCTCAAGGATTTTGCTGCCCATAGCGTCTGACTCTCCAAACCTCAGCTTCCCTTGAGGGTAACCCATCGTGTCCAATCGGTCGTTTCGCCGCGCTTTTCGCGCAGACTGCCTGCTAAGTTCCTATCAAAGGTTTGATCGGGGTGGGTTAGGAAGATTGATCCGAGCAATAACTGATTTTGTGGAATCCCTAGCAGATCGTAGGTCTCGGCATGACGCATGAGCGCGCCTCCACTCGACCAGTAGTTGTGCAGCCCGCGTGCCTGTGCCGCCAGCAGTAGGTTCTGCACTGCCGACGATGCTGCTGCAACATGCTCGATGTTGGCGTGGTCGAAAGCGATTTCATCGCCGTGTTCAGGTGGATTGGGCAGCCATGTTACCTGGATCAGCGCACCACAAGCTGCCAACATCTTTGGCACACTGCTGCCCAGCTTTTGCGCCCAGATGCTCTCTGGCTCATCGCTCGCCTTACGCTGAATAAATGCCAGTAGATCACAACAGGCCGCTTTTTCCAGCACGTAGAAACGCCATGGCACAATCGACGTTAGATCACCACCGAGATGCGTAGCTTTGTGAGCGGGTTTGTGAAAAGGTGCCCAACCAGCGATCTCTGTGATCTCGTTCAGTGCCTTTTTGATGTCTGCCCCAATTCCGTCGGGCAAGGGTTGGCAGGTCAGCTCATCATTGAGAACTTTAGCTGTTTTGCGTTCGCGGATAATCGTATCAATTAAGTGGGCCATGGTGTCCTCGTCTTCTGGTCAATCAGTTTTCAAAATAGTTCAGTTTCTAGTCAACTTAACTGGTAAACCGTCATCGCCCAGTCATCACCGTTTGTAAGCCAGTGTCAGTCCATCGCCGATACCGAGCATACTCAAGTCCACTCGTTTGTCTGTATGCAATTTTGCATTGAGTTGTCGTAAAGCTAGGGTATCGTCATCGTGATAAGTGTCATCTGCTGTGCGCCCACCCCACAGGACATTGTCAATAGCGATCAACCCACCCTCACGCAGCAGTTGTAAGCATTGCTCATAGTAGGTGTCGTAGTTTTCTTTGTCGGCATCGATAAACGCGAAGTCGAACTGTCCGGCCTGTCCATCGTCCAGTAATGCCTGAAGTGTCTCAGCGGCGGGGGCGATGCGAAGGTCGATCTTATGAGCAACACCAGCCGCCTCCCAATATGGGCGACCGATATTGGTCCACTCCTCGTTTACATCACAGGCAATCACCTGACCGTCTTCTGGCAGCGTAAGGGCAGTCCACAGCGTGGAATAACCCATCAATACCCCGACCTCAATCGTACGTTGGGCGTTGATCAGCCGCAGCAACAACGACAGAAATTGCCCCTGTTCAGGGTCGATCTGCATCCCAATTTGCGGCTCGCGGGCGACGGCTTCGCGCAGGTCACGGGCGGCATCCGATTCACGGACGGAGACAGCTCGCAGGTAGCTTTGCACATCCGCAGGCAGTGCGAGGCTACGTCCGATGGCTTCATGATTGCCAAGCATCGCATCCGCCTGTTGAATGAGGTGGATCATGGCACGGCGGGCGTGATTCGCTTTTGCGAGGGGTGGGTCGAAGTTGACCTCAACCGTTTCCTCACGCACGTCACCAATTGCTTGTAGGGTCATACCCTCCGGCGTGATAGCGGTCAAACGGGCGTCAGTTGCCCAATCTTGCCCCCCAAAGGCATGTACGAGCTTGAGCATGGCGTCGGCGTGGTCGTCATTCACATGGGCGATCATATCCGGGGCGGCTTGTTGGAGTTCGTCGTGTAGGGTGGTCATGTTGATCTTTCTGATTACTGATGAGGGTACGTGCAGCCCATTCTCATGGACGGACTGCACAAGGATAGACGCTTAGTCGGATGCCTCGGTCTGAGCAAGTACAGCTTCCGCAAAGCGTTCCATCGTATCCAGATAGGTATAGTATCCAGAAGCGCGATTCACGCCTGTGATGAGATAAATATCTCCACTCTGTACGGCAGGTAACGCCTCCCAGATTAGATTACCATCTGTAAACTCGAAGTAGCCTTCACCAGGCTCATTAGCACCGCTATAGCCAGCAGGGAAGACCACAAGATGCTCTGCCTGAATCTCAGGTAGCAATTCGCCGGATAACTCCGCTCGGAAAACCAATCCCTCATCCGTCATAAGTAGCGCGGCTTGTTCAGCACTGGGTGTAAGTCTAAGTTCATGGTAGAGCCAACTAACGCTTTCCAACACATACACACGGCCTTCCAGTTCAAATCGAGGACTGAACAGACTGGGCGTATCACCAAAGAACAGAATTGGACTGACTGTATCATCACCGAATATTGGTGCGACTTGATTGCGTATACTTTCTACCCGTTCATTATAATCAGAGATAGCCTCCTCTGCCTCCTCTTCTCGATCAAACAGTGTCGCTATCTGACGCGTAGAATCTTGGAAATTGAACTGAGGTGCTATGTTGAATATGACGGTAGGAGCAATCTCGCTAATCAAGTCATAATCATCAGGATTGTTGCCTCCGAGGAAAGACCATCCAATAATTAGATCAGGCTCTAATTCGAGAAGTTGCTCTAAATTAGGACCACTATCAACTACAGGTAGAAAGATGAGGTCAGGTGCGACTTCACGTACAACAGGAGATACATCTGTACGTGCAGCAGTAGCAATGGGTACAATTCCAAGCGATAGAAGAATCTCCTCCGTGCCTAGTGACACAACAATCCGCTCTGGATTGCGTGGAAAGGTTGTCTCACCGCGAAGATGTTGAACTGTAATAGTCTCATCTGTTTCCTCAATCACCTCAAATAATGGGAAGGGTTCACTGAGTGGTGGGAATCCTGCTTCATCGACAGGAATATCACCAAATGGCTGATATACGTTTTCTGTATCTGTTGGTTCCTCAGTCGCATCCTGCGCCGCGAGTGGCGCAACGCTTACCATCAACAGTGCCAGCATCAACAGAACAGATAACTTACGATAGTGCATGGTTCTCTCCGTTAGATTTGATTTGTGGATTTATCATGTGATGGGTACAGCCCATCCATATAGACGGACTGCACACGATTTGTTTTTGTCTTACGCAATTCGCCGGATCTGATTATGGGGCACCACCACCACAGACGGACCCTTCACCTGCCGTATCAGCCAGTAAGCCGCTGTTGACTGAATCTGTCAGAATCAGTTCATATGCGGTGATGCCGCGTCCCTTCGACCATAGGTTACGATCAAAAGCGTATACACGGTCATTGGTAACTGCGTCAAACGCCTGCCACAGCTCGCCGTCTGACAGGTCATCAAGGAATTCCTGGTCTGACGCATTGCAGAGAATAACGATGGTGCTTGGGTTCACAGAAGCAAACCCCTCCATATCCAGCAGGAATTGGGTCTCACCCTCCTGTGGTTCGAGGGCGTTAGTGCGACCTAGGCTTTCGAGGAAGGACCCCATGAAGCTCTCGTCGGAGTGCGCTGTAAATCCGCCAGACCACAACACACCGATCACGAACTCACCCGCATCGGCATTGGTTGACGCGACCGTAGCATCGAATGTGTTCTGATAGCTTATCAGAATCTCGTCGCCTTCCTCTTGCATATCCAGCATTTCAGCAATGAGACTGAACTGCTCAAGCTGGTCATCATAACTACCCCGTAGGCTGTTGAACACGACTGTCGGGGCAATCAAACTCAACTGGTCATAGATCTCCTCGTGGCGGCGCAGGTCAGCGATAATCAGATCCGGGCTGAGTTCGAGGATGGCCTCTAGGTTCGGCTCTGCCCGTGTGCCGACCTCAACCGCGCCCAAGTCCGACGTGTACGCATAGATGTATTCCGGCGGAGCATCTACCGCGAAGCCAACGGGCACCACACCTAGCGTGCCGAGGTGGTCAGCATAGGAGTATTCCAAGACGACAATACGCTCCGGGGCAGCCTCAATGACGGTGGTGCCAACTTCATGCTCAACCGTTAACGGGAAAACAGTAGCTGATGCTTCCTCGGTGGCTTCCATGTCCATCTCAGTCTCATCGGTGTAAACGAGGTCAACATTAAACTCCTCGATTGCTTGTAAATCTTCAAGGATTAGCTTCGCTAGTGCGATATAGTTTAGATAGTGTGACCCAGCGTATGGAACATCCAAATTAATGAACTGGTCTTCTTGAATAGCAGGGAATTGGCTGATAATCTCGTTGTTCAGTGCATCGGTAAACACAGTGTTTACGAGGAGTAAATCACCACTGAATAAATCAATCGTTTCTATACTAAAGCCACCTGCGTAGCCACCTTCTTCCTCTGCTTCCAATTGTACAGGCACCCAGTTCACACCGGCCCGTGTCAGAATATCAAGAGGTACTAGTCGAGTCGGACCCCATGCCTGAAATGATCCAGATGATGTGTTGAAATCTACAAATCCCATCGTAACGTCTGACCAGTCGTCACCTAAAACATCCTCAATTTCACTCATGAGGGACTCAAACTCAGCCTGTAGCTCATCCAGCTGCACAGTCGCTGCATCCCCAAGCAGTTCCTGATAATCAGTCATGACCTCCTCCACTGGGCGGAAAGCATCTATCGTGACGAAGGGCGCAATTGCTTCAAGTTGTTCCACAACATCTGGCTCTAAGAAAGCAACGTCTCCGCTAGTGAAGACATAGGTCACGATTAAATCGGGTTGCAATTCCAAAATTCTCTCGATATTGGGTTCGGTATAATTACCAATATCCACTAGCTCACTAGTATCAAAAAACTGTGTGACATCTGGAGTGAACTCGCCCCCACGAGAAACCATACCAATAACCGGCGCACCAAGCGACAACAACTGTACACCAGAATTGTAATCGTGGGTTGATACAATCCGTTCTGCCATATCTGGCACACAAACTGTAACCTCGCGTGCGTCAACAAAGGGACGGAAGCCGTCTTCGCACTCGGTGGCATCTTGTGCGGCGAGCGGGACGACGCTCACCAGCAAGAGTACCAGTAGCATCAGCAAACTAAACTTACGATAGTGCATATTTCATCTCCGATAGAATCTGAACTAAAGTCATCAATTATGTGCGTGGTTGCACATGATTTAGAGACTAACGGAGACGCTGATTTACATCTACGCATGAGATAAATATAAGAATTGTTACGTGGGGGATACGGAGTTCAACTAGGGTTAACGGCTTTTTGCGTCTTTTGGTGCTTCCGAGTTATGTTTTGCTAGATGATTAAAGATTATAACGCAACACAGCCCATCCAACTGGATGGGCTGTATGTGTGCGGCAGACTTATCTACCGCCTGAAGAGGTTTGTCTCAGATTACAGCGTTCGTGACAAACTCAAGCTACTGAATGTGTGCCTCAAGGAAGTACAGGTACTTGTCCATCTCGCGGGTAACTTCAACGAACACATCACCCGTAACCTCATCGCCCGCTTCGAGAGCAGCCGTGGCGGCACGGCGGCTACTGTTGGCAAAGGCCCCCACACGCTCCACCATTGCGCTGACGAACATCTCGCCCGTGTCCAGATTATTGGGAAATTCCGGCAGCGCGGAGCTAGCGGCGGACATACGAACCGTGCCCTGTGCGTCGGCACCAAGAGCCGTTACACGCTCGGCAAGGGTATCCACGATGCCCTCGACAGCCTCAGCTACCTGGTCGAAGAGTTCATGTAGGGCGATGAAGTGCATGCCTTTCACGTTCCAGTGTGCTTGCTTCGCCTGACTATAGAGGTCCATACTGTCCGCAAGCTGCTGGTTCAGCAGGCTGATCATCTCGTTACGGGTTGTCACGTCAAGATCAACAGTTGTCCTGTATGTGTTGAGTGTCATGTCCATATTTTGGCTCCTGTATTGCTTATTTACCTCATGTTACTGTATAAATCATCATAGCAGGTAAAATAAAATAAACACAGGTTAATTTTATCCGTAACTGGGGTTCTGACGCGATTCTATGACAAGCTACAGGCGTAACTAAGATGCCACCTGACTGACCTCCGATTCTCCATCCTGCACACGATACTGCGGATAGGGGTATTCCTTCTCGTGATCGGTGGATGGAGGCGTGGCGACGGTATGCGACACGTCAACCCGTACCTCATGTACGTACTCATTTAATGTCTTGGGAGTCAGATACCGTACGCGGACATCGGCCCATTGGGGGTTCTCCGCATTATCATCCTGGCTGATCGTTTCCGCCGCACGAGGTATGCCGAACCAGTCCCAGCCGTGTGTCTGCCACAGGGCGTGTTCAGCAGCCTGCTGAAAGCCGTGTTGTGCCCCTGCCCACCCGCGATAGTGACCGCTGAGTGCCTTGATATCTCCCGCACGACGTATGATTTGCGATGCGGCGTCTTCAGTAAGATACCCCCAGTAGTGACCGGTGGGCATGTCCATCAGCGTGGGCGCAAAGACGTGTCCCCCAAAGTGGCTCACACGCCAGACGCGCAGCGTCTCATCCGCGTGGTTATCCCGCAAGTGCTTGTACAGTGGATAACCGAACTTGGCGCAGGCAACATCCACGGTGCCGTGCGTGCAGACGAGAATATCACGGATCGCGTCGGCATGCGGCACACGATAGCGGTCGAAGTCCGATAGTGCCGCCTGATCTCCATACCACGCTTCGAGCAGTGCGCCGACATGCTCCTCCGGCACGAGGTATTCCTGCTTTTCGTAGCGAGCAAAGAGGCCATCAGGACGGGTGTAAAACATAACCCGTCGCTGCCCTGCATGAGAATACGCTTCATCGGGGGCAATCACGAGTGGGCGATGACCGTACTCGCCGGTCTCCTGATAATGGGCCAGCCAGCGTTGCAGCAGGTCAATCATTTCCTGCGGCAGGGGATTCGCCTCCTGGAATAAACCGCGCTTCCAAGGCAGGGGCGTCTCGATGAGGACCGCGTCATGGAAGGACCCGGCATGGCCCTGCGGCGCGAGGCCACGCTCCTCTGCTAAGCAGTTACAATACGTTTTTGTGTTGGCAGTTGAGTTGCTCATGTTGCCTCCGGTTTGCAGTTATGTGGTGTGTGTACAGTCCGTCCACGCAGACGGACTGCATACGAGTTCTCGACTAGTCCCAGCCACCCTCACGGGTCACGAAGTCACGCTCCGCGATGTGTGTTAGAACGAGATCAGCAGCATTAATCCGATAAAACATACCGGTGCCATATGTCAATGACCCAAAGCTGTTGATGTACTGGTTATTCTGCACCGCCCAGAGTGTCTCCCAAATGGGTCCGTTCTCAATATCAGCACTCGCCTCCATAGTCCAAGGCCAGTAGTTGTTGAAGATGAAGTCCGCATCGAGATCGTCTAGTACCTCAAGGCTAAGTCTGCTGCGCTCGTCACCAGGCACATAGTCAGCGTACACATCTCTCACGAGTGCGCGTCTGCTGAATCCCACTTCATCGACTACACGAGAGATGGGTAGAGTGCCGCCGAATATCTGGATTGTCCCCTCGGCATCAGCCATAACGAACGTAGTGACGTAAATCTCTTCGGGGTTCGGCACCAATTGCTTGATGAGATCAATCTTCTCCTCATACAGTGCAACTAGCTCCTCGTGGCGTTGGGTGCGGTTCAACAACGCCGCCAGATAAGCGGAATAGGTGATGTCATCGTTATCGACCTCAGGAGGCATCAACACAGTGGGGGCGATGTTGCTAAGCTCATCATAAATTTCCATCTCGAACTGCCGACCGATAATAAGATCTGGCTCGAGTTCGACAACACGCTCAAAATTGACAGCGGTGAATGCACCAACATGCGTCAGACCTTCACTACTAATACCCTCTGCCATGATGAAAAATTCATCGCCACCTTCTCCAACACGCCCCAAAGAGCCGATGGGTTGGAAACCAAGATGAATCGCAGCCGAGGTCAATCCTAAGTCGTGCAATGTGATAACACGCTGTGGGTCGGCAGGAATTTCTGTTGTGCCTGCAAGATGTTCAACGGTTCGTACTCCGTCGACAGGTGCTGAGATAGTGTAGCCGAGTATTTCCGTGTCTTCGGTATCCTGCGCGGCGAGTGGGGCGACGCTCACCAGCAGCAGTGCTAGTAGTATCAAAATGGGGAGTCGGCGAAAGGTCATGGTGTTACTCCTTGTGATGTGATTGTTTGTATTTGTAATGTTGAGATGCAGTCCATCCACGCGGACGGACTGCACGCGAATGTGAGCCTAATCGGATGTTTCTTCGGTAGCTTCCATGTCTTCTTCATCCATAGTCATATCCTCACACGGGGTGGCGAGACCAATCTCGGTTAAGCCAGCGATGATTTCATCAGCGGCTTGCCGGACACCGATGGGACCCGTCACACTCCACGACCGAAAGTCGCCCTGAATAACATTGCCGTCCTGCACCACGTCCAGGCTTTGCCACAGGGGGGCATCCAAAAGTTCCTCAATGTTTTCACCATCCAGGAAGTAACGAGACAGCAACACCACATCTGTATCAACTCGATCAATAGTCTCGATACTGTAGGAAGCAAGACCATTTTCCTCGAAGTCTTCCAGGTGTTCCTCCGGGATAGCAAAACCGGCTTCTTGGACGATGAACGGCGCAACCTGTTGTGACAGCGGCGTCACGATGCGGTAGGTCCCTGCCCAAGACTGCATCACTGTCATCTCAATCGCCTCAGGGTCACCCACCGCGCAAACGACATCGTCGATTGCGCTATCAATGATGCCCACTAGCACGCCCACCTGCTCTTCGTCCAAAATCGAAGCCACATCCGTCGCAACTTGCCTCGGATTCGTGAAGTATGGCGTGACCTGGACGGTGGGGGCGATATCCTGCAAAAGTTCAAGCAGGCTATCATCTTCAGTACCCATAAACTCATCGCTGTGAGCGAGGATGAGGTCCGGCTCCACCTCCAGCAGTAGCTCAAGGTTGGGCGTTTCGAACTCACCCAACTCAGCCACCTCGTCGAAGTTCGTGAACGCTGCTTGAACGCTCTCTGAATATTCGTAGCGGACGGTGACGGCAATCGGCTCAAAGCCCATCGAGACCAGAACATCACCCAACATACGGTCGCCAATGATCGCAATGCGCTGCGGGTCTTCGGGGATGCAGGTCTCACCGCCTACATGCTCAACGAGGCGTAAACCGTCTTCACAGGCCATCGCGGATGTTTCTTCGGTAGCTGCCATATCCATGTCATCCGTCAGAAACGGATTCGGTGATACTTCGGCAGGATCAACTCCAGCAACATGGATAAATAGATCATCTAGGACCTCATGTGCAGCGGCAAAACCCCAGCCAACCCACTGACCGCCCACTTGGAATGCCTGTTCATTCTGAACGGCTTCTAGCGTGCCCCAGAGTGGATTGTCACTGAGAATTCCCCACGCTTCAGCGTTGTCTGCATCCAATTCTGCATTTGCACCCTGTGCCCAAGCAAACAGATATTGACCATCAATGAGTTGAAGTTCCTCTAAAGAAATGTTAGCTGCGACGGGACTACCAAATCGCGCTTCCGCCTCCTCTACGGGTAGCGCCTGTATTTCAGGACGTGCGAAGCCGACATCAGCCAGAATATCTGTTGAGAAAGCATTTGCAAGCTGTATATCAATATTTGCTTGGGCATCACGGAGGCGGTAGCGTATAACAGACACCTCGATTTCAGAGGGGTCTCCGAGTAGTTCCTGAAGCGTTTCCACACGTGCATCGTACTCAGCCAACAAATCGTCAACTTCCTCGGTCAGGTTCAACGCCTCTCCCAGGAAACGCATATTGTCTTCCCAGAACACATTTGGTAGGCGATCTGACACAATGGTTGGAGCAATGGCAGAGAGTTCCTCGTATATCTCTAACTCCCGGAACGCATTACCAAGAATGAGGTCCGGCTCAAGCTCCAAGATAGCCTCGAGATTCGCCGGGAAACCCACATAGGTAACTTCCATCCCTTCCACCATATAGGGGAAATTGCGATCATAAATGGACTCTAAGAAGCCCACAGCGCCGACGGGTACGGTATCACCAACAGCAAGCAAGAGATCGAATGCTTGGCTGTCTAGGGTAACAATGCGCTGAGAATTCTCAGGTATGCACACAGGGTCTGTCGAAAGCTGTTCATGATCGAACAAGCGGAAGCCATCTTCACACTCGGTCGCGTCCTGTGCGGCGAGGGGTGCGACGCTCACTAGCAACAGGGCCATGAGCATCAAAACGGGTAGTCGGCGAAAGGTCATGGTGTTTCTCCTCTGTATTGGGTTTGTGGGTTAGTTCACCCCGCAAAAGCGGAGCCATTGCAAATCGAAATTAGCCTGAACGGGGGCATTACAGCTACGCAGCAGATTAAAGTGTTTGTTGCAGCGCGGTTGACGCGGGGTTGTCGTCCGTATTTACCCGATTTCCACATGGGTTAAACCAACTGTTATTACCCTCCCTGACCTATTGCGACCCATGAGCTAAGGCAAACAGCACACGATAGGTCAGGGAGAAAGACGTTTTCACATCACCTTAGCATCACCTGAGTCTTTCAGGTCAGGCGGTGTCCGTCACTGCCACCTCCTCACTCACATGACCGTTCTGGCTTGATGTATCGGTCTTCGCGTTTCGTCCACGCCGTCCTAACGGAACGCACATCGGCGTGCCCGTCACCGGGTCATCAATGATCTGGGTCTGTAGTCCGAACACCTGCTGAATCGTCTCACTGGTCATCACCGACCGGGGTGGGCCTTGCGTGACGATCTGCCCCTCACGCAGCGCCACGATATGGTCGGCATAGCGGGCGGCCTGGTTCAGGTCGTGTAGCACCATCACAATTGTGCGCCCGTCCTGATTGAGGTCCTCTAGCAGGTCCAACACATCGACCTGATAGGCCATATCGAGGTAGGTGGTCGGCTCGTCCAATAGCAGCACATCCGTCTGCTGGGCCAGCGCCATCGCCACCCACGCCCGCTGCCGCTGCCCCCCGCTGAGCGTGTCCACCGGACGATCTGCAAACTCGGTCAGGGTGGTGGTGTTCAGCGCGTCTTGCACGATGCGCTCATCCTCGCCGCTCCACTGCTGGAACCAGCTCTGATGAGGGTAACGCCCCTGAGCCACGAGTTCGTGGACAGTCAGCCCTTCCGGTACGCTGGGGGACTGTGGCAGGATACCCATCTCACGTGCCAGTTCTTTGGCATTCATGCTGTGAACCTTACGCCCATCGAGGTAAACCGATCCGGTTTTTGGCTTCAGCAGGCGCGAGATACCGCGCAGCAGAGTCGATTTGCCGCAGCCGTTGGGACCAACGAGCGCGGTGACGGACTGCTTCTCGATGGTAAGGTCGAGTTGGTCAATGATGAGCGTGTTGCCATCGTAGGTGAGCGAGAGGTTGTTGACATCAATCATGGTCAATGGGTTTCCTTGTCTTCAAGCGGACTGTAATCACTGGTTACGGGTCTGGTAGAGCAGATAGGCGAAGTAGGGCGCGCCGATAATGGCAGCGATAATGCCGACGGGTAGCTCCGACGGGGAGATAACCCAGCGCCCGATCAGGTCAGCGAACATCAGCAGCAACCCGCCAAGCAAGGCAGCGGTTGGCACCAGTCCCTCGTGGGCAGGTCCGACCAGCCGCCGCGTGATATGCGGTGCGACTAGACCGACGAAGCCAATCGTACCGGAAACGGACACCGCCACTGCCGCCAGTGCCACACTCAGCACCAGCAGGACACCGCGCTGAATTTCGACCCGTAGCCCCAATCCTTTTGCCAGATCGTCACCCAGGCCGAGGGTGTTCAACTGACGGGCCATCAGGATCGTGATGGGGAGCAGCACCACAATCCAGGTGGCGATGGTGCGGACGTGGTCCCAGTCGCGCCCGTAGACACTACCGGAGAGCCAGATGGTGGCCTGCTGCACCTGGTTAATCTCGCCGAAGACAATCATCAGACTGATGAGCGCATTGGCTACCGCACTCAGCCCAACCCCGACCAGAATCAAGCGCACCGGGGCGCTGCCGCCCTTCCATGCCAGGGCAAAGATCAGAATCGCCATCACCATCGCGCCCCCAAAGGCGGCAAAGGGCAGCCATGAAATCGACACATCGAACCAGACAATAATCGCCACTGCCGCCAGCGATGCCCCCGATGTCACGCCGATGATGCCGGGGTCCGCTAGTGGGTTGCGCGTGATACCCTGGAGAATCGTGCCGGACACGGCGAGCGCTGCGCCAACCATAAATGCCACCAGAATACGTGGCATTCGGAATGTCCACACCACCAGCTCGTGACGGGTGTCGTCGGTCTCCAGCCCAAAGATTGTTCGCATGACCTCCACCGGCGTGATGTCAAACTCGCCGTAGCTAATGCTGGTCACCAGTACGCCCGCGCCGACTAGGATAGCGACCACAAATACCGGAATCGCCCGGCGGTCTAGCTTGAAGCTGAAGCCGCCCAGCCGCACGGTGCGCCAGATGGGTTGGGGCGTGTCCTCACGTTTTTGTTTCGTGACCGATGACATTAGCTTTTCACCTTCCAGCGTGCCAGATAGATAAAGAAGGGTGCGCCGAGCAGTCCCATCATGACGCCAACGGGCAGCTCCTGCGGACGGATGATGACGCGTGCCACCATATCCCCGCCGATGACGAGTAACGCCCCAACGATGGCACTGTAGGGCAGAATCCAGCGATAGTCGGTACCGACGAAGAAGCGCACCAGATGCGGCGCGACCAGCCCGACAAAACCAATCGGACCTGCTAGCGCGACCGCCCCGCCTGCCAATAGCACGGTCGCGGCTGCCGCCAGTAACTTGACGCGCCCTGTGTTTTGACCCAGACCAGCGGCGATGTCCTCACCGAGACTGATGGTGGTGATCTGACGCGCCATAACGAGTCCGCCGATCATCCCGACCACCATGTAGGGCGCGGTCTGACGGAGTAGGTCCCACTCGCGCCCGGCGAGTGAGCCAACCGTCCAGAAGCGAATCTGATCAAGTGTGTCCTGGTCGGTGATGAGCAGTGCCGTGGTAAACGCGCCGAGGAAGGCTGTCAGGATGACCCCGGCAAGGGTCAGGCGCAGCGGGGTCGCGCCGCCGCGTCCCATCGACCCCAACCCATAGACGATAACCGCAGCAACCGTAGCTCCGATCATGGCGAAGACGGCGTAAGTGGAGAGTGGGGGACTGCCGAGGATGAAGACCGCCAGTACGACGGCAAAGGCGGCCCCGGCATTAATCCCTAGGATGCCGGGCGAGGCCAGCGGGTTGCGGGTGAGGCCCTGCATGATGGCCCCCGCCACAGCGAGCGATGCGCCGACGAACGCACCAGCGATTACACGGGGAAGGCGCACGGTACGGATGACGAGGTGGTCGAACTCGCTGCGGTCGTAGGCATATAGCGACTCGACCACAACAGCGGGGGTGATCTGCGCTGCGCCAAGCATGACGCTGAAAACCACTGAGACGAGCAATATCCCGACCCCGACGAATAGGCCGGGCATCAGGAAGAGTCGTTTGCTCCGTTTGCGTTTCTGGGGGGAGGCGGAAATAGCGGTGTCGGTCATGGGGTAAAACATCCTTCAAAACGATACGTCAACGAAAGTAGGGAACACAGTGTAGGGCGTTGAATAGGTGCCGAGTTACATCTCAGGGACAACTGCGACGTACAGTCCACGCACATGGGTGGACTGTACAGGGTTCCACTTTGTCAGAAAAAGCTTCAAACGCTATAGCCAGCGCAAGTGCTAGCTATTCGAAATCTCTTCCAACTGTCAGCAGCGTTAAACCGTCAATCACAATATCAAGAGAGGCAAAGGTCTGACCAACCCAGATATCACGCTCGTACCAATAGTGATTGCCTGCCTGGACATCTGAAAGTGTCAGGTAAAGCGAGTCACCCAAGGTGTAGGGACCTGACTTGAGATTTTCAATAGTCTGGTTGAAACGAGGAGCGTAGCTCGACAGGATTAGATCACCATCAAAAGATTGTATTTCCTCAATGCTTAACTCTCGTATATCCTCCGTCGCATTCGCCTGAAACTCAGGTCGGCTGAAGCCAATATCATCAATAACTTGATCCATAGCACCTAATTGTGGAGAGTAGGAGAGGCCCTCACCAATAATGTCTAGTCGTGCAATCGTGATTGAGGCAGGATCGTCAATGCGTGCGCGCATTTCTTCGATCCGAACCTCATAATTTGCCAACTTCTCATCATAAATATCTAGCCTGTTAGACGCGTCTGCGAGTGCCTCTAGGTGTTCAAACATCGGTACTGGCGCGTTCATGAGTATAGTCGGGGCAATAGCCGACAGTTCATCGTAGATTTCGGTTTGCCAGAAGCCACCTATAATGAGATCTGGGTTAACTTCCAGAATGATTTCCAAGTCAGGTGGGCTTCCCAAATTGACTAGGTCAGCTTCCTGTACCGCAGCTTCTCCGAAGATATCAACACCGCCGCGTAAGAACGGTTCGCCACCTTCCCAAGTCCTAAAGTGCGAAGCAACCACAGGTGCTTCGAGATCAAGAAGTGGGGTTGTGAGGAAATTATCTGAAAGCGATGCAATACGCTGAGGATCTTCTGGAATGCAAGTCTCACCAGCAAAATGGTCAAACAAATGGAAGCCGTCTTCACACTCACTTGTGTCCTGCGCGGCGAGCGATGCGACGCTCACCAGCAGCAGTGCAAGCAGTATCAAAATGGGGAGTCGGCGAAAGGTCATGGTATTTCTCCTTGTATTTGGTTATTTGTCGTTGAAATGTTGGGGTACAGCCCATCCACGCGAACAGGCTGCACACGGGTTAATGTTTACTCCCCGCTTGGGTCAGCAACGCCGGGCCGTCCAGAAACATGACTGACCACATAGTGGACGTTCATCTCCAATGTTCGGAAAGATGTTGGGAAGGCAAACTCACGTGGCAGGAGGATCAAACGGCCCTCTCGACAAGCGGACAGGGCATCGCAGTAGGCGGGAAACACCTCTTGTGCGTCCTCCGCCCAAACTTGCGGTCCCCCATTCTGCCCCGAGTCAATGCGATAGGTGTCGAAAACGAAGTCAGCATCCTGCTCCGGCAATACCTCTGGACTAACCTGCTGAGAAAACAGCTCACCCCGCTCACGCATGGCTGCGCCTTCGCCAACGATAGTGAAACCCAGGTCATCAAGCACGAATGAGAGGGCACCATATGTGCTGTTGATGAAAAACTGCCCCCCAGAAGCCTGTGGCATGGAGTAGGTGTAATCGTGGTCGCCAATCCAACCATTGGCATCCTCAATCAAAGCCTCATAGCCTGCCAGTCGTGCCTCGTAGACATCGAGATAACCTGAGACGTCTGCCACCTCACGATAGAATTCAAGCGCGGGTGCGACTGTATCCAGAACAAGTACAGGCGCAATCGCCTCAAGCTCGGGTAAAATTTCCTCGGCGGAGAACGGATCAGAAATAATCAGATCGGGTTCAGCCGCCAGGATTAGCTCAAGGTTGGGTTCGCCCCGTGCGCCAGTGAACTGAATGTCAGAGTTGTCGAAGTCGACGTTATAGACTTGATTAACCGAGCGCAGGAAAGGGGTTCCATCTGCGTTTACACGCCCCATTGAACTCGTCACAGGTGCACCCAATTCGACCAGCATGAGCGTGATGGTGTTGTCCTGCATGGACTGGATGCGCTGGGGCTGTACAGGAATTTCGACTGTTCGGCCCAGAGAATCTGTGTACTCGCGTGTTTCGCCTTGTGCAGTGAGTGGGACAACGCTCACCAGCAATAGGGCCAGCACCAACAAAGTGGGCAATGTGCGACGGTTCATTGTGTATCTCCATGATGGTTGTTATTAAAATGATGAATGCAGCCCATCCACGCGGACGAACTGCACCTGGATTTTCGTCTAGTCGGATGCTTCTTCGGTGGCTTCCATGTCCATGTCATCTGTCAGGAATGGATTAGGCGAGACTTCTGCGGGGTCTACCCCTGCAACATGAATAAACAGGTCGTCCAGCACTGCGTGCGCTGCCGGGAAGCCCCAGCCGACCCAATGTCCGCCGACCTGAAAGGCCTGCTCGTTCTGTATAGCCTCAAGTGTTCCCCACAGGGGATCCTCACTGAGTAGTTCCCAGGCGGCTTCGTTGGCCGCGTCGACCTCCGCATTAGGTCCCTGGCTCCATGCAAACAGATACTCACCGTCAATCAGGGGGAGTTCCTCTAGCGAGAGCGTCGCCGCAATCGGACTACCGTATACCTCTTCGGCTTCCTCGGCGGTGTATGCCTGCGACTCTGGACGGGTGAAACCGATGTCTGCCAACATATCCGTCGAGAAAGCATTGGCAAGCTGCATTTGTAAACCGACCTGTGAGCTATCGTCGTAATAGCGCACGACCGACACCTTAATTTCGGACGGGTCGCCGACCAGCTCGACAAGCGTCTCTACGCGGGCATCATAGTCCGCGAGTAGGGTCTCTACCTCGTCACTGAGGCTCAACACATCGCCCATAAAGCGCATACTGGTTTCCCACTCGACGTTGGGCAGCGCCTCCGGGATAACAGTTGGCGCAATGGCCGAAAGCTCGTCATAGATTTCGAGGTCTCCAAACGGGCTGGCGATGATGAGGTCTGGCGCTAGCTCTAGCACGAGTTCGATATTAGCAGGGAAGCCCACATAGGTGATGTCGGTTCCCTCGACCATGTAAGGGAAGTTGCGCTCGTAGATGGACTCCAGGTAGCCCACAGCCCCAACAGGCTGGCTACCCGTTGCGAGCAATAAATCAAAGTCGCGGCTGTTGAGGGCAACAATCCGCTCCGGGTCTTCTGGAATACAAACTGGGTCGTGTGCAAGCAGATCATTGTCGAACAGGCGGAAGCCTACCTCGCACTCGGTAGCATCTTGCGCGGCAAGCGGGGCGACGCTCACTAGCAGTAGAGCAAAGAGCGTTAAAAGGATCAGTGGACGGCGTCTCATGGCGTTTCTCCGATTGTGTGTATCGACAAGCGATTACGAACTGAGTCCGTAATATCCACAAACTACCGAGAACCGTGCCTGCAATCTACACACTTCTGTGGATGATGGTTTTACAACGAGCCAACTCTTATCTTTAACAGTGTGTGACACGTCTTTTGTGCGGGTTAAACTAAACGCGCAAGACCCTTTGTGACCCTAAAAGAGCTTGTGGCCTTAATGCCACCACACTCAGACATCCGGTGTGGTTCGATCCGTAACGAGGTTAGAGGTTGCTAAGTGTGGTCAAGCATCAAGCTGCAGCGCGAAACAAGGTTGTAAGGCCTGTCGAACTAAAACCGGGAAAAGGGGGGAGCGGCTTGCGAGACAGCACCATCCACAAACAATGCTACATCTCGTTTATGGGTGTTGTTCTCGTCAATACAGTCACCTGTACGGTAGTTCGTGGTAGTGTTGAGGGTATACGTTCTGGCAAATCCATCACTCAGCATTCTGATCTTGTCCCCAGATATGCTGAATCTCGGCATTGTGTGCCAACAGCTCATCCAAACGTCCCTGAGCACGTACCTGTCCATCCCCCATCACGATGATCTGGTCGGCGCGCCGCAGTAGCGCGGGGCGATGCGAGACCACGAGACAGGCAGGCCGCCAACCTTCCTTGTTCTCAAAGATACGTGCCCACAGTTGTCCCTCGGTCACCACATCCAGCGCACTTGACAGGTCATCGAAGATCAACAGGTCCGGGCGGCGCACCAACATTCGGGCAGCAGCGGTTCGCTGGACCTGTCCTCCAGAGAGACGTGTCCCTCGCGACCCAACCTGTGTGTCCAGCCCAGCGGGGAAGTCGCGGACATCCTGGTCGAATACTGCTGTGTAAATCGCGTTGAGAACGGTCTCGTCGTCTCGACCCAACCCCAACAGGATGTTGTTACGCAGCGTGTCGCTGAAGAGCATCGGCACCTGAGGCACAAAGGCACTACGCGGCGGCACAAAAAAGACCTTTGGGTCCTTCACAATCTGTCCATTCCATCTGATTGTTCCGCTTTGAGGGGTCAACATCCCTTGTAGGGTACGCAGGAGCGTTGTTTTACCGCTACCGATGGAACCGGTAATCACAAGGAGTTCACCGCGTCGCAGTGTAAAATTGGTGTCCTTGACGCCTCGTCCGCTATCGGGATGCAGGTAGGTCAAGTCGTTGACTTCAAGTAGATTGAGCTGCTTCACGGGATCGCGTTGAGGTTGCTCAATCGGTGGCAGATCAACACGCTGCCACAGCAGGGTATTGAAATACATCGGCTTCGACTCTGTCAGGAAACGCGGTTGACGCTCTGGTGCCAGCGAGGTCAGGCGATCGAACGCGACATCTGTCTGGCGGATGAAAGCCATAAATAGACCAAAAAAGGCTAAGAATTCGCCGATGAATCCGAGAAAGTAAACAAACAGGGCGAAGTCACCAACCGTTAGTGTCAGATCGGCACGTAGTGCTAGCAGTAACAGCATAATCCCGGTGCCGATGGTGACAATGTTGCGGAAAACAGCCCCCAATATGGCAGAGAACAATTCGTCGCGCACCATTGTTTTGCGGCGGAGGTCGTTAGCAGCCCGAAAGTGGCGCAATACGCTCTCAGTCGCTCCAGCAACCTGAATAGCCTGTACTGTTGAAAACATCTCACCAATAAAACCGGTGACTTTCTGAGTCGCCTGCCTTCCGTCATGTCGCAATTTCTGTATTCGGTTCCAGGTCCACTGCACCACACCAACGATGACGAGTAGTGGAATAAATATGAACACGGTTACTTGCCAGTTGACGGTCAGCAAAATGATGAAGGAGAAAACTGCGAATACACCAATCCCATTCAACTCCGGCAAGAATTGAAGTTGGTCTTCAATTTGTCTTCCATCGTCGCGCAGGTAACTGATCACTTCGCCGACATTCGTGACTTGTCCGTTCTGGTTTTGCAGCGGTTCCGCAGCGGGGCGCTGCATGAGCGCATCCAGCATATTCCGTCGCACAAGGGCGCTAATCGCAAAACGGTGCTGGGTTTTTGTGTGCCGTCCCGCGAAGATCACCCCGACATTCACGGTCACCAGTGCGATCCAGAGACCGAGTACCGAGTAGACATTCCATCCGAGAGTCGCATCTGCCGTGAGAATGTTGAAGAATTCGCGTACAATCAGACCCGGTACAGCCGGTAATCCCATGATGAACAACCAGAGAAAAGCATCAACAGCATGAAGTTGCCCCCGAAAACGCATCAAATCGAGGATGAGCTGCAGGCGTTGGCTATCCTTCTCTTTCTGTTCAGTTTCCACGGCATCCTCTCCCTTTTCTTAAGCCAACAAGTCCATCTGACCCGCACGCAGCAGTGCTGAGAAACGGGAATCTGGTGTTTGTGCCAATTCTGCACGCTTGCCATATTCCACGACGTGCCCGTTTTCCAGCACCATAATCCGATCCGTTCGTTGTACCGTTGCCAGACGATGAGCAATGATGATGCCGGTCCGACCCTCAAGTAATCGATCAACGGCCTGTTCGATAAGACGTTCTGTCAGTGGGTCCAGGCGAGAGGAAGCCTCATCTAAGATGATCAACCCAGGCTGCTTCAGGAAGACTCGGGCAAACGCGACCAGCTGTGCTTCACCGGCGGATAACCCTCGACCGTCCGAGCCGAGAGGTGTATCCAGGCCGTTCGGCAGTGTTTCGAACCACGATGTTAACCCCAGCAGCGCAAAGGCTTCGATCACCTGTCGATCGGGGATGCGATCGTCGAAGAAGGTGATGTTATCGCGCACGGATGCTTCGAAAATCTGCACATCCTGCGTTACCAGTCCCACGCGCTGACGCAGGTCCGTCAGGGGCGACTCACGTAGGGGCACGTTGTTCAAACGGATTTCGCCGCGCTGAGGATCGTATAGGCGCAGTAGCAGCCGTGCTGTAGTGGATTTACCGCTGCCAGTGCGCCCGAGCAGACCGAGAGTTTCCCCGGCAGGCAGCTCAAAGTCGATGTCACGCAGCGCCCAATCTCGTTCTTCGTCGCTATCAGGATCGTCGTAGTGAAAACTGACTTTGTCGAACACGAGGGCAAATGCTCCGTCTGGAATGCGTGTCTCACCACCGGCATCCAAACGACTTTCGGTATCGAGTAATTCCCGAATCCGCTGAATGCTCGCGTCAGCTTGTTGGAATAACTCAATCTCCTCACGAATCTGTGTTATAGGCCGCGCAAGCTGACTGAAATAGTTGAAAATCAGAAACACCATACCGATCGAGATCAGGTCCCCTTGGAATAGCAGCGCGCCTATGGTGAGCGCTAGCACACTGCCAAGCGCGAAGGTCGCATCGGTCGATGCCCACAGGGTGGTCGATGCTAAACGCGCTTTGTGGTAGACGAGCATCCACGCTTGATTAATCTCGAACAGACGACGCAGAAAGAAGCCGTGTGCGCCGTTGGCGTTGATGTCCTCGCGTCCGGTGAGCTGCTCCCCGGCAAAGCCATAAAAGTCCGCTGCCTGTTGACGATAATCGCGGAAGTAGGGCACTGCGATATTCCGCAACCGCAGCATGAGCAGCAAGGCAGCTACAGTGAAGACTAATCCACCAACACCCGCCAGCGGATGCACAAAGAACAGCGCGATGACGACCCCAACGAGGAGCAACCCGTTGCCCAAAATGATGATAATAAACTGCGAGAAAAAGCGGGAAAGCGTGGTTACATCACCGTCAACCCGCTCAATCAGTTCACCCGGCGTGCGGGTCTTATGAAAAGCAAGATCAAGGCTCATGCAGTGGGCAGCTAGGTCAGCACGGAGCGCGTTCGTAGCGGTCCAGCCGACACTAGAGGCGGCGTAGACGCTCACGACCCGTAGGACCTGTTCACCCAGGGCCACACCGATGTACATCAGGGCGAGATTGAGCAGCGCGTCGGCAGTGGCATCGGCGACGGCGACATCAATGAAGCGGGCCAGCACCTGTGGATGGATCAGTTGAAGGGTAATTCCGCCGAGAAGTGCGACGGTCATCACCGCCACCCGTCCACGCTGTGGGCGTAGATAACGGGCTAGCAGCTGCCAGTATTGCTGAATCGGATGGGGTGTCGATGTGGGTGTTGGTTGAGTCAAGGTTTAGGTACCTAGAAGTTTATTGCCGTAGATTGTACCGCACCCGCTCTAATCTAACGTGAGCCTGTAAAAATCAGATAGCAACCATGTTCTTTTCGCACACGAGACGTCGCTTCAGCTCGGTCAACCATATAGGCGTTGTTCAAGCCAGGCGCGTGATGATGTCGCATCACCAAAAACCCGGCAGGGGCATCTGTGATCACGTGACAGCCCGATTTCCACTGCCATCCGCCGATGAGTCCTTAACCGGATAGAGGTGACAAGGCGATCCCCACGCACGGCATGGGTAGGGCTGCACTTCCTATCGATTGTAGTAATGTATGACAGAGAAAAGAATTTAACACAGGGTTATCGCTGCTTGACCTACAAGGTAATTTACGTGTTGCCCACCCGTGTGGATTCAGAAGCAGGCACTCGTTAAACTTCATTCAAATCTTTGATAAGACAGATGAGTGACGAGCAGTACAAGGCACACAAACGTGAAAAAGCGGCGCAGAAACTGAGCAATGATTGGCTCAAAGCCAACAAAGGTCGCATTGGTGAACAGTGTGTGGCGATTGCGATGGTTGCACACGCAACTGGCATTATGAAGATGTTTAAGCCCATCGCTCGAATGACGCTAAAGCGGACAATGGGCACGTGGGGTGACACCCTCTTTACGTTGGATGAGGCAATAACTTGAATGACCCAACAGCTACAGCTATCCAGTAAGAACGGTTGATCGTTCAAATAGGCTCACAGAAGAGAGGCATTGCCGTCACATGGATAACAAATTACGTACACAAGACCTGATCACCATCGGCATCTTTTCGGCGATCTACATCATTGCGTACATTGTCTTGGCTGGTGTCCTGTTTACGCCAGTGCTGCTTATGTTCATGATGCCCCTTGGTGCGTTACTTATGGGACCTGTGTACATGCTGTACATTGCACGTATCCAGAAGGTGGGAGCCATCGCGATCATGGGTTTTCTCACCGCCTTGATCATTGGGTTTATCTTTCAGGCCGGGAATATTCTGATAGCGTTTGTGATCTTTGGATTCGGACTGCTGACGGAACTCGCAGCCTATTTGGGAAGGTACAAGAGCCTGAGGTGGAATGTCCTGAGCTACTGCTTGATGTCACTCTGGGTCATTGGGGTAATCGGTCCCTTCTGGGTTGCGGGGGATTGGATTCGCGAGTTAACAATTACATCTGGCTATCCCGCTGAATACGCGGACGGTGTGATCTCGCTGGCAACACCGCTCAACTTAGGCCTCATCATCGTAGGGACACTTATTGGCGCACTTGTCAGTTCGATGGTCGCCAATCGAATGCTCAAAAAGCACTTTGTACGGGCGGGCATCGCCTGATAGATCAGACTAACAATAGCAAAAGAAAGGAAATTCAAGTAAATGCAAAACCAACTACGTACAAAAGACCTGATTACCATCGGCATCTTCTCTGCCATCTACATTATGGCTTATGCTGTTTTATCTGGCGTGTTGTTCACACCAGTCCTATTCATGCTCATGCTTCCCATTGGTGCCTTACTGATGGGGCCTGTGTACATGCTGTACATTGCGCGTACCCAAAAGGTAGGAGCGATCACGATCATGGGCTTCCTCACTGCATTGATCATCGGGTTTCTTGTCTACGGGAATATCCTGATCGCCCTAGTGATTTTTGGATTCGCACTACTAGCTGAATTCGCGGCATATCTGGGAAAGTACAAGAGCTTGAAGTGGAACATTTTGAGCTACAGTTTTATGTCCTTCTGGGCAGTTGGGGTTTTTGGCCCTTGGTGGGTTGCACGGGACTGGATTCGCGAGTTGACAATTACGTCTGGCTATCCCGCTGAATTTGCAGACGGCGTGCTCTCTCTAGCAACACCCCTCACTCTCTTCCTCATCATTGCTAGTACCCTTATCAGTGTGCTTATCAGCTCTTTTGTTGCGAATCGAATGCTCAAAAAGCACTTTGTCCGTGCGGGCATTGCGTGATGGAGCAGTCCATAGACAGGGCCGGGGTAGGTTTGATCTTAGACCCAAGAACGAAGCTCCTGCTCTTGATTCTGGTCAATGTTCTTTTGTACAGCTTTGGGCCCAGTGTGTACCTTTATGCTGCGACAGGCTTTGCAGCCCTGCTGATCGTGTTGGCGGGTGTATATAGACCCTTACTCTACATGATAGGTATGTACGCGGTGTTGTTCTTTGTGAACAGACTTATGGGCTTTGCGCCTGAAGGCATACTGCAAACTTGGAGTGCGCTCAGCCTACCTCTATTTCTCTTTCTCCCTCTCTTTATGTACGCCATTCTGTTTTTCACCACCACGACGATTGGAGATGCTGCTGCCGCATTTCACAAGATGCGACTCCCCAACGTGCTTTTGATCCCCCTTCTGGTGATGTTTCGCTTCTTTCCTACAATCGGCCAGGAGTTTCGTGCAATTACAAACGCGATGAAACTACGCAGCGCAATTGGGCGTGGCAATCCACTGAGAACTGTAGAATATGTCTACGTCCCGCTACTGTTTAGCCTTGTGAAAACAGGGGAGGAGCTAACGCTTGCATCGCTCACACGCGGCCTGGGCCTACACAAAGATCGAACCTACATACAGGATCCCAAGCTAAGGTGGTTTGACTACGGGGCGCTTGTGGTCATGATCTTCCTGATTGTCGCACGAAGATGGGGACCCACAATATGATCACGCTGTCTGATGTCAGCTTTTCCTACGGTGACGATGACAAGCGCGTGTTGGACAGCGTGAGTTTGCACATTGATCAAGGTGAATGTGTGCTGCTGTGTGGAAAGTCTGGCTGTGGGAAATCTACCGTGCTCAACCTGATTAACGGTATTATTCCGAATCATATCGAGGGGACGCTCACGGGGACCGTTACGGTGAACGGGGTCCAACCGAAAGATGTGAGGATTCAAGAGCTATCGGCGACGGTTGGCTCTGTTTTTCAAAATCCCAAATCTCAATTTTTCAGCTTGAATAGCAGCGATGAGTTGCTATTTGCCTGCTGCAATCACCGTGTTCCGCGACAGGTGATGCAAGAGAGGTTGGCGGAAACGACGGAAACCTTCAATATCGCTCATCTGCTCAACAGGAACATCTTCGGCCTTTCCGGTGGAGAAAAACAAAAACTGGCCTGTGCCAGCGTCTACATGAACCGCCCCGATGTCTATGTGTTTGACGAACCCAGCGCAAACCTTGACGCTTCAGCAATCCAAGAACTGCGTCAGATCATTTTGGCGCTGAAACAAGCTGGCAATACAATTGTCATTGCAGAACATAGATTGCATTACCTCCTGGGCATCTACGATAGCGTTATCTACATGGCGAGCGGGAAAATCGCAGGACGGTATCGGCAGGAGGATTTCGTCAACATCCCGGAGGATGAACGCAGGCAGATGGGGCTGCGTGCAATCCACAAACCGACTTTGCGAGAGCCAAAGCCTCAAGCGATAGAGTCGGAACCTGCGATTATTGTTGAAACTTTGACATGTCGTCATGGCAACAAGGTAGCTGTACAGATTGAGAACCTAAAGCTGCCGAAACACAAAGTGATCGCTGTTGTTGGCAAGAATGGCGCTGGCAAATCCACTTTCGCCGCAGGGTTCAGCGGCATTCACAGAGCCACTGCCAAGATTGCAGATGAGAAGGAAATGTCCCGACGGGAACGCCTGAAGCGAACCTTTTTGGTTATGCAGGATGTCAACCATCAACTCTTTGCTGAGTCGGTTTTAGACGAGTTGATGCTTGGTCATGCTTTTGATGATACCGAGCGAATCCAACAGGCTGAGGCAACACTTGAACAGCTCAATCTTCTCCAATGGAGAGATGAGCATCCACAGTGTTTGTCGGGCGGTCAGAAACAGAGAACGGCAATTTCAACGGCCCTCTTTGCCAGCAAGAGCTACTTGATCTTCGACGAGCCGACCAGCGGCGTTGATCTCATCCACATGATGCGCGTCGCAGAACTCATTCAAGGGATCAAAAACCGCGTGGCATGTGTGCTGGTCATCACGCATGACATTGAGTTTATCAATTACTGTTGCGAGTACGTCGTCGAGATGGATGCAGGACGGGTGATGAATGCCTATCAGTTGGATGTTGATGTATAGACACTTGATATGCGTAAAAAGTACACATACACAGGGGGCGATGAGATTCTGATCTTTTTTCCTCAGACCAAAGAAGCTAAGCGCGAAGACGCTGTTCCAGCCATATGCGTGCGCTCACCTCATCGCCAAATACGCGGCAAAGGCAGCCGTGATCACGTGATAGCCCGATCTCCACTGCCATCCGCCGATGAGTCCTCAACCGGATAGGGGTGACAAAGGCAATCCCCGCGCACGGCACAGGCAGGGCTGCTATCACTGCTCGACAGTTAACCCCCTGCCCATCGTCATGCACCAACAGGCCAACACAGGTAGTCGAAGCGGACAGATCGTGATGCAGATCGGACAGGACGGTGCCCGAACGCACCTCGATCACGGGATTAGTATGGAGGGTATTCATAGGGTTCTTCTCGCTTGGTTATCCAACTCGCAACGTGAGTTCGCTCAGATTGTCGCCGTGGAGACTATAGGCCGCGCCAAAGCCCATAACCAGCGTCCCACTGTGGGGCGTCAGCTTGAACATGCTAAAGTCGCTGAGGCCGCGTAGCAGCTTAAACATATTCGCAAAGCGTTTTTCATATAGCCCCGCTGCCGTCTGCCAGGTGTCGGTGTCGCGGGGGAGTGCCTCCATAGTACACGCGAAGGTCAACCGCGAGCGGGCGAAAATCTGGGCGGTCGCGGTCTCATCGGCAATCAACATCACGCTCACCTGTCCTGTCCGCAACAGGTTTGCGGTGTGATAGGAGAGGGCACTGGTAAACACGTAGATGTTCTTGTCGGTGTCGGTCACGAACGGCGCGTAGCTCACCAGTGGCGATCCATCGGGGTTGACCGTTGCCAACATCGCACTTTGCTGCGTTGTGAGCAGTTTTTGGAAAACCTCATTCGCTTTTTCGAGTGCTTCGGTGTTATCAGCCTTTTGAGTTGGGTCCATCATCACTCCTATCGGATCATTGTTTCTTTTCAGCTTTCAGTGGGTTTTGGGTTCAGATGCCATCCCTAAAAGAGCGCAGACCGTTCACGGTGACGTGCGGACCACAATCCGTCTGAGTGTGCGCCCCATCCATGTACCCAACCAGACAACGCCAATACCCGTCAGCAAGGTGAATAGCAACAGCAACACCCAAATGCTGGCATTCAGCGATAAACGGTGTCCCATCATGTTCAAGCTGAACTGTATCAGCCCGATCACGACACCCATGATAATGATCTCACGCTGTTGTGGGATGCGTCCGCGACGACCGTACACGCTAATTTCGGCGATGACACCGACCATCAGAAACGAGAAGATGCTGTCGAATGTGTAGGGCGTGAGCAGTCCAACTGTAAGCCCGCAGACCAGCATCACTATCGACGCTGTTCCTGATAGTGGTCTGAGTGCAAAAGCCATAAATGCCGGCAGAAACAGGAACCCAGCAAACACCGAGAGAATCATGATTGTCTCGGTCGTCATGTCTGTTGTCATCAGACGCACAGCCGGGGTAAGAAACGGCGCAAAGCATAGCCCAAACAACACACCAATGGCAACAATGATGAAGCTCATTTTACGCATTGGGATATAGTCCAGGCTATGCATAACCGTCTCAACTTACGCGCCTAGAGCGCACTCGGTTCACGGGCAAACTCCCCTGCGACCTGCGCCACCCATGCCTCAATTCGCTCGGTTGTCATGTCATCTTGGTTCATATCATCAAGAGCTAACCCCATAAATTGATCCCCCTCCAGTGCAGCGGAATCGTAATGATCATAGCCCTCCGTCGACCAATAGCCGACCAAGGTCGCGCCACGCTCCTGTAGCTTCCGCCCCAAGATGCCGACTGCGTCGAGATAGTTGTCCGGGTAATTCATCTGGTCGCCAACACCAAACATGGCGACCGTCTTACCACTGAAGTCTAACTCATCAAGATCCTCGAACACGTAATCCCAATCATCCTGTAACTCGCCGACATTCCATGTTGGCACGCCAACCATCAGATAATCATAGGCAAGCAGGTCATTCAGGTCACTCACGTTAGCGATGTCGACGGGTTCGTCTGCTTCCATACCCGCAGCCACCCAAGCACTATGAACTTCATCGGCAGCCTCCTCTGTGGAGCCAGTCGTGCTACCGTAGAAGATACCCACTTTGTCTGTCAT
This sequence comes from uncultured bacterium, assembly GCA_963922445.1. GTDB lineage: Bacteria > Chloroflexota > Anaerolineae > Aggregatilineales > Phototrophicaceae > DAOTTY01. Next base: position 5,807 of record CAWUJQ010000011.1, on the reverse strand, counting down.
TACGCTTCCCCTTTATTTGGTTAGGTTGATATGGTGTGCCAACGCAGGAACACCCACGCTGGCACGGCTAGTGCTCCCCTACAGGTAGTACGTCATGCTCTGTAGGTGAACAATCGGATCAATATATTGGACCTTCACATAGTCGGGCACATGAAGGTGTATCGGCGCGTAGTTGAGGATGGCACAAACGCCACAAGCAATAACTCTATCTGCGATTTGTTGTGCTTCACCTGCGGGTACGGCAATCATCACAATTTGGATTTTGTGACGGCAGAGCGTTCTTTCCAACACCTCTGTGCTCTGCACGACAATGTCTCCCATTCGTGTGCCGATCACATCGGGGTGTGAGTCAAAAACCCAGCAAATGTGAAAGCCGCGTTGGGTGAACCCCTCATATTTCGAGATTGCCGTGCCGATATTACCGGCACCAATAACCGCAACGGACCACGTTTGGTCTACAGCGAGGACAGCACTTAATTGCTCAATGAGGATCGCTACGGAATAGCCCGTCCCCTGTTTGCCAAAACCGCCGAAATAAGATAAATCCTTCCGAATTTGTGCCGAGCCAATGCCAAGATGTTTCCCAAGCTCGTGCGAAGCAATGACATCACACCCCTGTTGTTGGATGCGTCTCAGCGCCCGCAGATACAACGGCAGACGCCCAACGGCGATCTGCGGCACAACATCCTTTATCGTCTCTGGCATCGTCTTTACCCCACAGTCCTTACAATTTATGATTCGCTGTAAATATCAAGCATCTGGACACGCCCCAACCTATACACTATCTAAGTCATCCCTTCGTCCCTACCAAATGCACAACTTACACGAGGACACGCATCAAATGAGATGTAACGCTCGCAGGTCCATAACGAGGAAAACCATCAGCAGTCCAATCGCCACAACCGCCACGAAGAGGTAGACCCAGCGGTAGTCATATCGAACACGCCAGAACCGCCGTAGGCTAAACACCACCGACACGACTGCCAGCGTGTTTATCACCATCAAGATGGGAACCGCCGCATCAACGGCAACCCCGACAAGCGGGAGCGCAAATGGCAGCACGATATACTGCAAGATGCAGCGTACCCCAGAAAACAACAGCGAGAAGCTGAAGGCGTTCTCCGCCGTTCGTGTGTGTCGGTCCGTCATGGCTGCCGGGCGTACAAACAGCAGACGGTCCATCAGCGGGTCGAGCTTCCCCAGTGTCTTTTGCATGGCTAGCCTCTCAGATAGATCAAATTTGCTGGCGAAAAATCCAGACTGTGCTCCACGCGGTTGGATAAGTCGCCACCGTTCATTTGCACAAGGGACTGACGTTCAGGGTCGGTGAAATGAAGCAGACCGCCGCCCAGCGTGAATGTTGGTCTGGTTTGCTTATCCGGCCCTTTTGGGGCAATCGTGGCCGTCGTCGCCGGGACGACCCGCCGTGTGTGTCCGCCTAGTGTCATCTGGCGAAGGTTGCCATCACACGTCAGGATGAGCGCGTTGTTGCCATCCTCATCAAAGCTGAACTTGATCGGCGGCTCTGGGAGTGTCATGGCACGTATAGACTGGGTCTCCAGATCAATGAGCGCCAACCCATGTCCAAAATTGCCGAGGGCTACAGGGCGCAACGGGTGGGTTGCGAACAGCCCGACCCGAACACGGTCTGGCGTGCCGTCAGGGTTGGCGAGCTTTACCGATGTAAAATTGTCCTGATCAAGACGAACTATTAGCACCCCATCACGACACCCAAACAGCGCCGTATCACCAACTTGAGCGGCACCGTGTAATGTCGTGCACCCGTCGAAAGTATGTAGCGGCTGTGGTGCGTCGTAGTCGTAAACCTCGACGCAGCCCATTCGCAGGTAGCCCACTAAAAGGCGGTTGTGAAGCAAGAGCGCCGAGCCGTGATCGGGTTGCTTCACTTTCTTGACTTTAAAGTCCGGTATTTTCGACTCATCAAAGATCGTCACACTACCGTCACCTTCGTTGAAGATTAGACAGTGCCCATTGTGGGCATGGAAGTGTGTCGGCTGTTGTCCTACCGCGCATATAGCGGTGACGACGCCTCGCTCGGCATCAATCACGGTTACACAGTCGTTATCGCGGTGAACTGCGAATCCGTAGCGCCCATTGCTGCTTGCCCCTAGCACCGCAACCCGACCCGGCACATCAAATTGACGGATGACGTTTAACGAGTGGCTGTCTAACAGGCTAAGTCGTTGCTTATCCGCGTGAGCAATTAGGAGATAGTCAGTCATGCGGTTGTTCCCTTTGATCGAGCAGCATCAACGTCTTATGTAGGGTCTGGCGCAGGTCCCAACAGATCGGATGTTGCCGTAGCGCCTCCAGTTCAATGTAGAGCGCAAAAGCTAACTCCGGGTGATCCGGATAGTTTAGAAAGCGGTAGCGGGCGAGCCGTAACTGGCGCTGTAAACCGGCTCGTGAGCGGTCGCACTGGTCTTCGGTCCCGTACTGCAGCATCCGAAAGTAGTGGCGCAGGGTGATGTCGAGGTGTCCGGCCTGGTTGACTAGCAGTGCTTCGACCATCGGTGGGGTGAGGTCGTCGGGTGTTAACTCCGGCAGATGACGGTACAACTGCTCAACGCCCCCTGCCAGCCGATTGATGTGCGGTTTGATGACACAGATATGACACTGTGGCAACTTGTGGTGGCGGATGAAGGTCTCCACCTCACCGGAGAAGCCACACCACCACTTGCAGCGCACGCGTGTGGAAATGCAGCGCGTTGGGTTCGTCGTCAGCTCAAGAAATCCCCTGTGTTCCATGACTGCTATCTCCTCAGTTTAGTGAGGGATTTGGCGGGGCAGCATTCAACATCCCCCGCCGAGGCGGTGTCTTGCCAATAATCTCGTCCAGCGGTGTGGTCCGAAGGCGGATTGCCGCTGCGTCCACCAACTTGCTCAGCGCGAACAATTCAACGGGTTGCAGGCGAAAAGCGCCGTTGCCAATCCACAACTCGACCTCGCCCTCCGGCGTTGTCTTGCAAGCCACACCTTTTGCCCCGCTCATGAGGCAACGTGAGCGCAACATGCCGTCAAGCTGGTAAAAGGCATGGCGGGACAGCAAAATCGTGGTGTGGTTGTTGACGAGGTGGATCGTGTCGTGTTCACAGATCAATATCGCCTGTCTGTACTCGTTCTGTGTGATCATGGTTAGCTGGCGGCACATAGCTTCCTCCTTGATGAATAGTGTGATGTGGGTCTAGATAGGACATTCGTTAGGTGTCGGTCTCGTTCTCGGTGATGGCGGAGCGCAGGATAACCTCAAACATCTCCAGCGTCGGATGCCCACGAAACGTCTCCTTCGGCAGGGTGCCGGACTGAGCATGGCCCTGCTTAAATTCTTCCGACTGAACCCAGCCGTTGAAGTGGTCCTCGCTCTCCCAAAAGGTCATGACAACGTAGGGATCTTCAGGTTTTGTGGGTCGTAACAACTGAAACGACACAAAGCCGGGCATACCATCAACGAGTGCAGCGCGCTCCTCAAATATCTTCTCGAAGGCGGCGGCGTGGTCCGGGTTGACAGGGATGCGGTTGCAAGTCACGATCATGTGTGGGTCTCCTCCATATGTGGCGTTCGATGAATAAAATCGGTTTGTGGTAGCGGGACCACCAGCGGACAGTCCAGGCGTGGATGGGGCTGCACCAGCACCGAGATGTCGTAGGTCGTTTCAATCAGGGTGGATGTCAGCGCCTCGTGCGGCGTTCCCTCTGCGAGTACGCGCCCGCCCTTGAGAATCACGATCTGGTCGGCATACTGGGCAGCCAGGTTGAGATCGTGCAGAATCGCCAGCACACCCACCCCGCGCTCGGCGAAGCGCCGCGCAATCGACAGCGTGCTGTGCTGGTGCGACAAATCGAGGTTATTGGTCGGCTCGTCCAGCAGTAGATAGCGTGTTCCCTCCCCCTCCCAGATTTGTGCCAGCACTCGCGCCAGTTGCACCCGCTGGCGCTCCCCACCGGAGAGGGTTGTGTACACTCGCTCAGCGAAGTGTTCGGTGCGCGTCAGGCACATGGCATCGTAGGCAATCTGATGATCGTGACGGGTCTCGCCACCACTCAGGTGGGGGGTGCGCCCCATCAGCACCACCTCACCTGCCGCGAACCCAAACGACAAATCCGACCGTTGGGGGAGGACCGCCCGCACTTTTGCCAGGTCGCGTGAGCGCCACGCGCCCAACGGTTGTCCCTCTATGATTACGTCGCCGCTTGAGGCTGATATTTCCCCGGCGAGTGCCTTGAGGGCCGTTGACTTCCCGGCCCCGTTTGGCCCGACAACTGCCAGTATCTCACCCGGCACAATCGTGAAGGAAACGTCCTCAATCAGCGATGTGTTGCCGATGCGAACGGTCAAATGGTCGGCACGTATCGTCATAGCAGGACACCCTTGTTTCGGTCGCGCAGTAGCAGATACAGAAAGAACGGCCCACCCACCAGCGATGTCACAATACCGATGGGCAACTCTGCCGGGACGACCACGGTTCGCGCCAGCAGGTCCGCGCCGACCAGCAGTGTTGCCCCTAGCAACACTGACCCCGGCAACACAATCCGATGGTCGGGACCCGTCAGCATCCGCATGAGGTGTGGCACGATCAATCCGACAAAGCCAATAATCCCGGTGACAGCGACCCCAGCACCGACAGCGAGCGCCACCATCACCACCACCGCCGTCTTGACCCGCTCGACATTGACCCCCAGGTGAACCGCCTCCGCCTCACCGAGCAGCAGCGCGTTCAGCGAGCGCGACAGAAAGGGGAGCGGCATCAGCGCCAGCACCAGGAATGGAATCATGATCCGCACAGTCTCCCAACTGGCACGCCCCAGGCTGCCGAGGCTCCAGAAGGTGATGTCGCGCAGTTGATCCTCCGTGGCGATGAACACCATCATTCCAATGCCCGCCCCGGCAATCGCGTTGACGGCAATGCCTGCCAGCAGCATCGTTGCCACACGGGTGCGCCCACCAACACTTGCCAGCCGATAGATCAAAATCGTGGTGGTGATGCCGCCGATGAATGCAGCTATCGGCAGCGCCCAGTCGCCGAAAACCTCGACAACACCGCTGAGAATGGTTCCACCCAGGACGATGACAAGCGCAGCCGCCAGTGCCGCACCGCTGGAGATGCCGATGAGGCCGGGGTCCGCCAGTGGATTGCGAAACAGGCCCTGTATCGCTGCGCCGGATACGGCCAACGACCCGCCAACGAGAATTCCCATCACAACGCGCGGCAGTCGGATGACCATCAGCACCGCTCGCTGACGCTCCTCGAAGGTAATCCCCGTTTCGATGCCAAGCTCATCTAGCAGGATGCCCACCACCTGAACGGGACCGATCTCCACTGCGCCAATGCCCACACCCAGCAGCACCACAACCACGAGCGCCATCATCAGGAGTGGCATCACGATAGAAGCCCGCGTTGACGTCACCCGAATGGGCGTGTCCCGTTTGTGGTTCAGGACACGCCCCTCGGATACAGATGCGGAGGTCACGATGGGCGCTCCGGCAGCAACACGCTATCGATGACGTGGATAACCCCGTTCGCGCCGACCCTATCCGTCTCCGTCACAGCAACATCACCGTTCAGCATCACACCGTCGTCGCCTGTGCTCACAGCAATCTGTCCGTCAGCGTAGAGGGTGGAGACGGTTTCCCCATCAAGTGCCACAACATCCTCTGCCATGACGGCCCCCTCAACGAGGTGGTAGGCCAGCACGGACTGTAGCGAGATCGTGCTGCTCATCAGCCCATCTAGTGTGCCCGGTGGTAGCCCATCGAATGCCTCGTCTGTGGGGGCGAACAGCGTATA
>CAWUJQ010000010.1:0-38262 GCA_963922445.1 uncultured bacterium | reverse complement strand
TGGTTCAACGGTTGCGCGCCCAATAACGTGACTATCAAGCGTCCACGCAATGTCGCGCTCATCTGCGCTGAGCTGCCCCTCTAGCAGAACCCAGGCCGGTTCCGGTGTATAGAAGGACATCGCGGCGGGTGCTGTGACCTGTCCTGCGGGGGTGACATCCAGGTGAAACGTTGGCGACGCGTCCGCTTCAGGGACGTTGAAGGCGGCGAGGCGGTCATCCTCATAGAATGGCATCCCCAACTGCTCAAAGACATGTGCGTTTAGGTTGTCGCCCCACTGCTTGAAGAGGATGACCACGTCGGCTTCGGCTGCATTGAGCAGGGCCGGGTCAAGCGTAGACTGCAAAAGGTGGCGCTTAGCATAGGAAACGGGCGTTTCCCGCGAGATGAACCCGGCCACGAGTGGCTTTTGATGACCCGTTTGCAGGTACATAGCCTCTTTTGCGACGAGCAGGTTGTCATGGGGCAGGTTAAACACAGCACGCACGTCGGGGTCGTTACGCAAGGCGCGAATTTCGTCAGGGATGTGGGCGGTTACAGTCGGGAAGTGCGGCAAGCCGTTTTGCCATGCGAGCTGGTATTCAAACGCGATGGCGGCGATGAGAACCGCAACAATTCCCCAAACCAGGGTGCGCCGACTTTGGTTCACGCGGCTTGTGAGCCACCCGAAACCGTATCCCGCCATGATCGCAACGGCGATGCCAATCGTCAGGTTAAAGCGGCCCGGTGTGCGGATGGTGTCAATGACGGGTAGGTAGGAAACAAGCGCAAACGGCAGCGGAATGTATGACGCTTGCCCATCAACATTGATGGTAACTGGCCTATCCATCACTTTGAGCAGTGGCCCTAACGACAGTATCCAACAAATGAGCATCAGTGGCAGCCAAATCCGGGCGCGGGGCACACGCACCATTGCGACAATCACGAGCAGTGCGGCCACAATTCCTATGTAGCCTGTTCCTTCAACCAGGTTTGTACCCAGCACACGGCGCGGATAATCTAGCGCGGGGGAAATTGGGTGGAAAAATGACGGCGTTACAACAGAAAGCGCGTCTGCGCTAAAGCGTACCACTCCACCGGGATCAACAGCAGCGGGAGACGTGGCTTGTTCATAGGCTGCCGGGACGAAAAACAAGGCCGCGAACACCATCCCAATGCAGGTGGCGCTGCTGATGGAGCGCAGCCAGCGCCAATCATGCTGAATCAGAGCATTTAGCAGCATCAGCGCGGAAAGGGGCACAGCGACAAACAACAATGACAGGTTGCTGCCCAGAATGATGGCAACAAAAAACACGCCCGCAAGCAGATAATCCCGCAGGCGCTGTTGTCGTCGCAGCCGCAAAAGCGAATCCACGTAAAGCGGCCCACCCCACAGCGCGATAATCCCGGCATGGGAGCCGAATAACTGGCCCTGTACCGCAGGCCACAGCAAAAATACCGCACCTGCAACCAGTGCAACGGCGCTCGCGTGCTGCGTAAGGGCTTGATCGGTGTGTGTTCCGTTTATTAGCCGCCGGACGAGAAAGTACATCGCCCAGCCGTTGAGGGCGAGCCTGAGCAGCACCATCAGGTTATAGGCAACGGGCAGGGGCATCACCCAGGACAAGATCACTGCCGGGAACGACTGCAAAGGAATGGCCCACAGCCACAGGGCGGGCAGGCCGTTTGGGTGGGCAAGATAGGTGTGGTGGAACACTGGCTCACCGTTTGCCGGAGCGTAGGTATACCACCAGATGTGCCGCGCATACTCGTAGGCGTCGCTTTCTGGCGCGCCGATCAAGTGCGTGTTCATCTGAGTGATAACCGGGTAGGTCATCGCAACAGCCAACAGCAGGTAAAACCCGTAAATCAACAGCCAACGGGCTGTGCTGCGCCAGCGGCTACTCATCGCGCACCTGTACCGCTCCCAACACAACCCAGCCATCGGCTGCGCCTGCAACGTCGCTCACTACGGGGATGCGAACCACATCGGGTAAGGTGTACCAACCTAGGTAGGCCGTATAGTCACCCGGCGCAACGTCCCTGGTTGGCAGGGTGATGGCCTCAGCCCATGTTGTTACGTTATCTGGCAGCGTGAAGGGCGTATCGACCTGGGCAATGAGTTGGCCCTCGGCGTCAATCAAGTGAACAAAGCGCACGACAGAGGCATCAACGGGTTGAGTGAACCGCCAATATAACCACACGTCGCTATCGGATAGCTGCGCCGACTCTAGCGTAATCCCGCGCTCAAAGGCAATGGGCTGGCTAACCGCCGCCTGGAATTGGCCGAATGTGGTCGCGTCCAGGCGGAGCGGCACACATTCCAGAGCATCACCGGGCAGGTTTGGGCACTCCGCCGTGTGTTCGAGCGTTACGGTGTGGTAGCCGTGCGTGACGCGAATAGGCACTTGCAGGGCCGCTTCCCCGTCGATTTGCCAGCTATGCAGGGTGTCCCCATTCAGGTGCAACCGTAGGCCGCCTGTGCCGCTCACATCAGCCGTAAACAGGCTCCACCCTGGCCCCGGCGCGTAGATGTAACCCGTCTCGCTGTTATTGAGTTCGCCCACATCTAACGAGCGAGTGGCAAATGGCGTTTCATCAGCCGGGGCAGGGACATACCACGCAACGAGGCGCTCATCTGCGTGAAACGGCTCTCCAAGGTGTTCATAGGCATGTGCTTCCAATTGCCCGTCGGCGTCGTCCCACTCGCGATGCAAGATGACCACATCTGCCCCGGCTTCGTTGAGGAGGGTTGGGGCAAGTGTAGATTGCATGAGGGACAGCTTGGCCGTCGAGACGGGGGTGCGCCGGGTCACATGGCCGCTGATGAGCGGCTTGTGATGACGGGTTTGCAGGTACATGCCGTCTTTTTCAACGAGCAGGTGGTCGTAAGGAATGTTGAACACCGCCCGCACATCGGTGTCGTTACGCAGGGCTGTGATGGGGTCGGCTTGTAGGTCAACGATGGTGTTGAGGTAGGGTGTGTGGCCTTTCCACCATACTTGGTACTCAAAAGCGATGAGCGGCACCAGCACCCCGACCATCGCATAGCGAATCGCTCGCTTTTGGAACGCCCGCTGTTGAAACAGCCAGTTTGCACCATATGCAACCATCATGGCGGCAGCAAGCCCAACGGCTAAGTTGAAGCGGGCAGGCGTCCGGGCGATGTTGAGTACAGGCAAATTCATCAATGCCGCCCAGGGCAGCACGATGTGTGAGGTATAGCCGCCCACTGAAATCGTCACGGTTTGGTCCAGCACCTTGAGCAGTGGCCCTAAAGACAGCCCCCAGGCAAACAATGCCAGCAACCCCCACCATCGTGCCTCGCGGACGCGCCACAAGGCAACGGCGGCCAATAACGCTACCGTGAGGCCAACGTAGGCTGAGCCTTCCACATTGTTGACGCCGCCCAACACACGCCGCGAGTAGGTTAAATTGGTAAAGAGCGGGTTGTAAAACGACGGGGTGACGACTGCCAGCAAATCCGCACTATAGCGTACATCGCCGCCGGGGGGCGGCAGCGGTGAATTCAGTTGCTCTAACGCGACGGGCAATACAAACACCAGCGCGACGGCCCCACCCAGCACAACGCCACCTGCCATCCAGGTGAGCCAACGCCACTGATGCCGCACCCAGCCCTGTAGAAACAGCAGCAAGGTCACCGGGAACAGCACATACACCAACAGCAGGTTATTCCCTAGCAGGCTAAGCACGAAAAATAACGATGCCAGTATTATGCCGCGCCAATGGCCTGCCGTCTGTAGCCGGAGTAGTGCCACGATGTACAGCGGCACACCCCACAGCGCGACCAATCCGATGTGCGAGGCGATGAGGTGTCCTTGAATCGCCGGGTAGAGTGCGAAGACGGTTCCACCCAATAGCGCGGCAGGTGCGCGGCGGGTCAGGTGCCATGCCAGGTAATACGCCGCCCAGCCATTAAGGGCTAGGTGAACGACCGCCGACAAGTTATAAGCCGCAGGCAATGGCATGACAAAGGCAAACAGCCAAGCTGGGAAGGATTGCAGCGGGTTGCCCCACAGCCAAGCCCCACTCAGGCCGTCAGGGTAGGCCAGCAGCGGTTGAAAAAATACAGGGTCCCCGTTGCGTAAGGCGTAATTAATCCACCAGATGTGGCGGCTGTATTCGTAGGCGTCACTGAATGGGTCGCCCATAAAGCGTTCGTGCAGCACCAACACGAGTGGATAGGTCATCGCCACAGTGAGGCAGATAAAGTAAATGTAGGCGATGAGATGCTGCCGTCGGACGGGGTTCATGCCAATGCCGTGTACCTTAGCAATCGGGCTGGCATTCTAGCCAATTGGACGCAGTGCGACTAGGCTTCTTCTTCGTCGCGCTCATCGTAGTTGGCGAGGAAAGCTTCCAGGTCAACCGTGTAGCCGCCGTCGTGTTCCTGTAGCCCTTCATGAACCGATTTGATCGGGAAGGGGTCAACGGGTTTGTCGTCCACGCCCATCATTGTGCGGATGGCCTGCATTTCCATCGTGGTGATATTCTGCATCGTCTGGAACTCATCGTCAAGTTCGCTGGTACCAAACGCACGGTGAAAGGCAATCCGCTGGAACTGAATGCTGGCCATGTTCGCTACCAGCAACGCATTGGGGTTCAAGCCGCGTGCTTTCAGGTCTTCTTGGCGGATCAAGAGTAAGCTCACGCCCAGTATAAATACGCCTAACCACTGCGCAGCCGTCAGGCTTTCCCCCAAGACGAGGTAAGCCAGCAGCAGAGCAACGCCAATTTCTGCAAGGGCGGTAACGGCAGCCTGCATACTGCCCATAAACTTGACGCTTGCAAACAGCGTCAAACGGGAAAGGGCTGTAGACACGCCCAACATAAAAATGGGCAACATGGTTTGTGGCAGTTGCTCCGCTGGAATGCGCTCACCAACGGGCAGCCACGTCATGGTTACGACGACGGCCATCGTTGTTAGGATGTAGAGGGTCGCGGTAGGGGCAGGCATCTCGAACAGCACGTACTGGCTGAAAATGATGGTGCCCGCAAACATCAACGCGCTGCCCATCATAAAGCCCACGCCCAAAGGATTAACATTACCGCCGCCAAAGCCAGTGATGATGACGAGGGCCAGCAGCGCTAACAAAACGCGGATCAGCACACGGGCCGTAATGCGTTCGCCGCCAATCCGCGTGAGCAGCAGGGCAAAAACCAGGTACATCCCGTTGATGAGCTGGGTGAGCGAGGCATCGAGTAGATCGAGGCCGCTGTAATAAAACAGCGAACCAATGCCGTTCACTGTGCCGATGATAATGCAGCCGCTCAGACCCGCAGGATAGATGAAAATATAACGCCGGAAAAACAGTCCATAGGCAATCCAGAGGATGCCAACGGCGATAAGCGTGCGGATGGCAGCCACACTAAATGGGTCGGCCCCCGCATTGTTGGCCATCTTGCCGAAGATAGGGGCCATGCCCAGGAAAACGGGGGTCAGCAATGCAGCGGTGATCCCCGTGTAGTAGCGGTTATTCATAGCAAATTGCGCGTTACGTTAGCGAGGGTTGACGCGGCTGGGCATTAAGGGGGAGCTTTACGATAAATTCGCTGCCCGGATTGCTTTCCTCATCCCGCCCATCACTCTGAACGGTAATCATCCCGCCGTGCGCTTCCACAATGCCTTTACAAATGGCTAACCCAAGCCCAATGCCGCCGCCAGCGAAGGCCGTTTTGCTGGTGGAGTGTAGGCGATAGTCACCGACGGTATGAAAGCGGTCGAAGATGTGGTCAATGTCTTCTGGTGGGATGCCGATGCCGGTGTCCGTGATTTTGACCTGGACGTAGGTTTCATCTGCCTGGGCACTGATGTCGATCTTGCCGTCATCAGGCGTGTATTTGATGGCGTTGCTGATGATGTTGTCCATAACGATTAAGAGCGTTTCTGAATCCCCCCGGATGTTGCTGGGAAAGTCATTTTCATGCAGGGTAACCGTCAAATTGCGACCGATGAGGGCGCTTTCGTAGCGCTGCATGACCTGGTTGAAAATGTAAACGAGGTTCACTGGCCCCAGGGAAAGCTCGAACTGATCGGTCATGATGCGGCTCATCGTCAGGATTTCGTTGACAATGGTTTGCATGCGTTCGATGGCGTCAACCAACCCGTCTAGCAGCGTTTGCGTGGATTCGTCCTCACGCATGACGGCCTGTATGATCTCACTCTCTTGGAGGAGGCGGCCATAGCCGTAGATCAACGTCAGTGGGGTACGCAGTTCGTGAGCGGTGACCTGTAGGAAACTGTCCTTGAGTTGGTCAAGGCGCATTAAGTCTTTGTTTTTGGCTTCCAGTTCGCGAACGCGTGTTTCTAACTGGGTGACCAGTTCACGGGTGTAGCGGGTGCGGGCTGCGGTCAGGCGTTCCCGGTCGATTTCGTCACGCCCGCCCCCTAAGTAAAACTCAATCTGATTAGGCAAATCATCAACATCTAGCGGCTTGGTGATGTAGCCCGTTAGGCCAGCGGCCATCGCCAGGTCACGCTGTTCGATGTAATTCAGGTCGGTTAGCGCGACGATAGGCACTTTAATAAATCGTTGGTCGCTGCGAAGCACCGTTGTGAGTTCACGTCCGGTGATGTCTGGCAGGTCGATGTCCGTCAGGATGAGGTCAACCACCTGGCTGCGGGCAATGTCAATACCATCCAGGCCACGCCCCACAACCTTGACGTTGTAACCGGCGTAACGCAAAGTGCGGTCAACGAGCATTTGGCTGATGGGGTCGTGGTCTATGTAGAGTACGGTTTGCTTATCGGCCATCGGTCTACTTATCTGGCAGTTGGTTGCGGCAGTTAGGCTTAGTCGAGTTCACTGATTAAGCTGTCGACAAAGTCTTCATCAATAAACGACCCCTTCTGCAAGATCATGTCGATCTGCCCACCCAGGCGGGCACGGTCGCGTGCCGTAAGTTCCTTGGCGGTGATGACAACAATCGGAATGTTGCTCAGCTTGGGGTCGGTCTTCATGGTTTCAATGACGGTAAAGCCATTGACGATAGGCATCATCAGGTCGGTAATGACCAAATCAGGATATTTGCTGCGAATCAGCTCTAAACCCTCTGCACCGTTGTTGGCCAGGGAAACTTTGTAGTTGCCCCGCGCTTCCAGGATGCGGGCAATGAGGCGCGCAGCGTCGTTGTTGTCTTCAATGACCACAATGCGGTGAATTTCTTCACTGCGTCCCTCTACCGTCTGGATAGCATTGGTCAGTGAATCCTCCGGCACGACGGCGGTTTGGCCGCGCGCTTCCAATTCAACGATGTGTTCCCAGTGTTCGCCAAGGATTTGTGTTTCGACGGGTAGGGTGTGGCCAGAGCAGTTAATCACGACCACGTCATCGGGCTTGATGATGCCGCGTCGCACCATCTTAATCAACCCGGCAAACGTCACGCCGGTGGCGGGTTCCACAGACATCCCGTCCTGACTGGCCAGAATGCGAATGGCATTAAACGCTTCTTCGTCGGTTGCATCCATAAAGTCACCGCCGTATTCGCTGACGTAGTCGTAGAGCAGTTCGTAAGCCATGCCGGGGTTGCCAGTAGCCAGCGTCACAATAACGCTCTCGGAGTGTTCGACCGGGGTGGCTACGCGCTGGCCATTTTGCCATGCTTGCACCATTGGCGCGCACCCAGTTGACTGAATCAAGCCCATAGCTGGCATCTTATCCACGAAGCCAAAGTCAACCATCTCCCTAAAGCCCTTGCCCACACCGATTGGCCCCAGGCCACCACTCACACCTTGCAGGAACCAATCGGGCGAACGCCAGCGCTTACCGTCCTCCAGCGCTTCACCCAGTTGCTCCGCAATTTCGTAGGCCATGGTCTTCATGCCTTCCATAGCGGCCACACTCTTTACGCCCTTATCCAGGAAGATGCCCTTTGCAGCGGCGAAGCTGGCGGCCAGGGCTTTGGTTTCGTCATAATTGCCCGTCGTCTTGATGACCTGAGCGCCGTATACAGCAGCCTCGCGCATTTTCTCGTTGGGTGCCAAGCTAGGGAAGAACGCCCACAGCTTAATCCCCGCCCGTGCGCAGTAGGCGGCGTAGGCAATGGCCACATTGCCCGTGCTGGCCACCACAACCTCGTCAATGCCTAGCTCCTGCATGGCAGAGACGGCAACCGTGGCCTGACGGTCTTTAAAGCTGCGGGTTGGGCCTTGCCGCTCATCCTTGATGTATAGGTGATTTAAGCCAAGGTTTGCAGCCAGATTGCGCGACTTGATGAGCGGTGTGCCGCCTTCATTCAAGCTAACGATGTTCCCCGCGTCATAGATCGGCAGCATCTCGCGGTAGCGCCACAAACCAGCCGGGCGCTGAGCAAACTCTGCTCGCCACTCGGCGGGGTCAATGTGGCCCACATCGTAGCGGGCCTCAATGATGTTTTCACCACAGCGCGGGCACCCTTTCATGCTTGGGTTCAGGTCTTCGAGGTTGGTTTCCCAACCACAGTTGATGCACTGTAGGACGATATGTTTGGCTTTGCGGGCGCCGAGTGCCGAATTCGCCATAGTCTATTCCCCGTGGTATTTACCGATTTGTCTGCGAACTTCGTCAATGAAGTTTTGGTAGTTTTCTTGGTTCAAGTCCGTCTTATAGATGATTTCCAGGTTGATGAGCTTTTCGCGCTCATCTTCGCTCATGGTCGTTTCTCCCGTCACAACCACGAGAGGGATACTCGCCGTTTCTGGCCGGGAGCGCAGTTCATCCAACACAGCAAACCCGTCCATCCCTGGCATACGCAAGTCCAGGATAATCAAATCGGGCCGACGCCGTGCCACGAGCGAGATGCCCTCTGGCCCAGTGTGGGCAGCAAAGACGCGGTAGCGCCCGTGAGATTCCAGGATTTGCTCGATGAGGCGGGTACTCTCAGGTTGGTCGTCAATGATAAGGATGCGATCAATGTTGCTTTCGCGTTCGGCCTCCAAAACAGCCTCGACCAGTTGGTCGGGCGTGTACGGCAGTTGGATGAAATCGTAGGCTCCTTCGCGGTACGCACGCTCGGAATCCTCGTCAAGCGTAACCACGATTACCGGAATATCAAAGGTGTCGTCACGGTCTTTAATCTCCTTTAATATATTCCATCCCTCGCCGTCAGCAAAATTTACGTCCATGATAACCAGGGTGGGGCGCAAACCGCTTGCCATTGTTGTAGCGAAAAACGCATCCGGCGCAACCTGAACCTCAAATCCTTCACGCTGCAACAGGCGGCGGTACTGATCGACCCGCTGCGAACTGTTTTCGATGACAAGAATCTGACGTTTGCGCTCAAAGACGCTGGGCGGCGGGCCTACTAGCCGTTGCTGGTTGCCCTGGTTTTGTACGACGACACTTGCAGTTTCGATGGTGGCCGTTTCTGATGTATCTGGGGTAGTGTGCGTGCCATTGGCACCGTTATCGCTGGCCTGGGCTGCTGGGACGGCGTCTTCTTCGTCTTCCTCGTGCAGGTTGACGACTGGATAGGTGGGTACAGTGATGCTGAACGTGGAGCCGACGTTCAACTCCGATTCAACAAACATATGCCCGCCCTGTAACTCAATCAGCGATTTGGCGATGGGCAAGCCCAGGCCGGTGCCGCCAGCCGTGCGCGTCAGCGAGGAGTCTACCTGGCGGAAGGCTTCGAACAGCAGCGGCAGGTCTTTTTCCGCAATGCCAATGCCGGTGTCCGTTACATCGACACGGATCATTGTCCCGATGCCCTCAACGTCTACAGGATAGACGTTGAGGGTGATATTGCCGTCGCTGGTGAACTTGGTTGCGTTAGATACGATGTTGAGAAGCACCTGACGGGTACGGAACTCGTCACCGAAGGCCTTTGGCATGTTATTGGCCATATTGACCAGGATGTCCACCGGTTTTTCCTTCACAAGGCCGATGCCAATGGAACGCACACCTTCGATAACTGCTTTGATCTCGAAGTACTCTTGTTGTAAGTCCATTTTGTCGGCTGCGATTTTAGCCGTGTCCAGCACGTCGTTGATAAGACCAAGCAAGTGTTGGCCGCTGTTGAAAATCGTCGTCAGGTCTTGCTCCTGCATTTCGGTGAGTTCGCCGTCAATGCCCTTGAGCATCACGCGGCTAAAGCCAATGATGGAGTTGAGCGGTGTGCGAAGCTCGTGGCTCATGTTGGCCAGGAAGTCGCTCTTGATGCGGTCTAGCTGGAGCAGTTCCTCGTTCTTTTGCGAGATGTCCTCAATAAGGCGGGTGTTTTGAACAATGGCCGCCAACGTACCACCGAGCGACAGCAACAGCGTGAGCGTGTCTTGCGTGTAGGCACGCAACCGCTCCGATTCCATCGTGACCAAACCGATAACCTCACCACCACTGCTCATGGGTACGATGACAGCCGAGCGCGCACCTTTACTTAGGATTTGGTAGCGCGGCTCGTCGCGAACATCGTCAATAATCACAGGGATTAAGTCTTGAGCGACGAGTGCAATCATATTCTCGGTGTCATCAATTGGGATGCGCTCCGTCGTTTGCTCTGCCGGGCTGTCACTGGCAACAACGACGACGCTCAATGTGCGGTCATCGTAGCGCTCTTCCTCAGAGGCAAGGTAGATGCCAACTGAAAGCGCCCCGCGAGAGCCACGGAGCAGTTCCACCACGTTTTGCAGCGATTCTTCAAGGCTGTCGGCAGAGGCCGCTGCTGTGGTGATGGTGAACAAGAAGCTCATTTCATCAGCACGGCGTTCGGCTTCGTTAAACAGGCGGGCATTGTCAATCGCAACCGAAATCTGACCCGCAAGCAGCGTCAGCACAGCCACGTCATCGTCACCAAAGGCGTTTGGCTCATTGGATTGCACGTCTAGCGCGCCAATCAGCTCTCCCTTAATCATGATAGGGAGCGCCATCTCGGAGCGCGTTAGCGGCAGATAAGGGTTGGGCCGGTGGATAACGCGTGCGTCGGATGTGTCCAGCGCGATGACTGGCTCTTCACGCAGCGTGACCTGGCCGATCACACTGCGCGACCCTTTCGCTAGTTTATGCGAGATGGCCAACAACTCACGGCCCGGCTCACCTGTACTGGCTTTGAGGAGCGCAAACTCGTGCTCCTCGTCCATCAAGAACACCTGAACATGGTCGTAACCAAACTGACCTTTAATCAAGTCCACCACTTTTGGCAGCAGCACGTCCAATTCGAGGATCGAACCGGCAATCTGGGTGACTTCCGCCGAGGTCGCGAGTTGACGGGCGCGGCGTTCTGTCTGTTCCAGCAAGAACGAGGCTTCCAGGGACAGTGAGGCTTGCTCCGCAAACGCCTGATAAACCCGCTTCTCGCGTTCGCTGTGGCGGTGCGGTTCTCGTGAACTAATCCAGATGGCACCGATAGAGCGGGCAGGCACACGCAGTGGAATAATGTCCAGGGAAAGGGTGTCCAGGCTCTCGATACCCATGCGTTCCGGTTCACTCAATGATGGCTCATGGTGTACGTCGTCAATGGTGATGACGCTTTTACTCGCCAGCAGCTCCCAGGCTGGGAACTGGTCTGCCGTTAGAGCAATGCCGTCCAGGTCAAGGCCGGGGTCACTTTGCCAACTCGCCATGATTTGCACGGTCGCTTCTTTTGCATCCCACGAGGAGGTGGAAAGCAGGGCAACAAACACTTGATTGATGTGCGGCCCAATTAGCTTTTCGTGAACCACTTCGAGGATGTCTTCCGGGGTGGCGGCGTCTGCCAGGGAACGGCTGGCCTGATAGAGCGTGCTTGTTTCTTCAAGCGCGTTCTGGATTTGCTCCAGCAGGATGATGTTGTCGATCACAACGGAGGTGCTGTCTGCGATGGCATTCAACAGGCGCTGTTCGCCGTCAACAAACACGTGCGGCTCACGGAAGGCCAGGAACAAACGTCCATCCGGCATCCCCTTAACGCGCAAGCTAACCGAGGCAAAGCCGCGGATGTATCCCAGGCCGATCAACGCCTGCTCAAACGGATTTGGGTCTTCAATGGCAAGCAGATCATTAATAAAGATGCGCTCATCACGGAAAAGGCCGAAGCGCGTGAGCATCACACTAAAGTCAATCGGTGGCCCATCAAGGTTGATGTTGAAGAGTTCGTCAAGCAGGTCTGGTGAGCTAGGATCAGTCATGAGGTAAGTGGCGTAGACGTCCGGCTTGAGCGTTTCAACTGCCGTTCTGACGACACGCGCTAATTCGTTGATGTCGCGCACACCGCTGATGGTGGTGGTCGCGTCATAAAGGGCTGACGTTTCGTTGAGCGCGCGCTGTGTGCTGCGGAACAGATAGCGGTTGTCAATAGCGACGGCGGCATTGTCACCGAGTGTACTCAAAAAGCGCTCGTCTTCAGGTGTGAACTCGCGTGCTTCCGTGTAGTTGACTGCGATCCACCCCAGCGGGGTGTCGCGCTTGCTGGCGCGGAGTGGCACGCTGGCAATTGCGCCGACCTGTTGTTCGACCAACAACTGGCGATCTGTTTCGGTGATGGTAACGTCGTTGTCTACATCATCAATCAGCACAATGCGTTCGGGGTTCAGTACACTATCCCCCAGGCCATCAATTTCCAGGTGACGGTTCATGCTGCGCACAACCTGATAAGCACCGATCTCGTCGTTCATCAGGATCAATTGGGCGTCTTCCGGTTCGTTCATGATGAGTTGGAACAAGACCACATCCAGCACGTCGTCTAGCTCATCCGCCTCCGAAAGCGATCGCGTCGCTTCGTAGAGCGAGATGGTCTCGCGCAAGTTGTCCTGAAGGGTACCTTCAAGATTGCGGAGGTTACTGATGTCTTCGAAGGCGGCCACAATGCTAACGATTTCATTGCGGTCGTTTCGAATCGGCGCGGCATTGATGAGTAGGTCAATCTGGTGGCCGTCGTCCCACACGACGGACACCTCGTCGCTGAACTCTGCCTTGCCCGTTTGCAAACTATACAAAATCGGCAGCTCGTCGTCAGGGAACAACACATTCGTCCCCGTTCGGTACAGGTTGTAGTCGGCTGCATTGAAAGGCGTATCGCTTTTAACAGGCCGCCCCAGGTACTCCGGCACTTGATTGTTGTATTGAAGCGGCAGCAACGTTCGGGCATCAAGCATGAGTACGCCAGCGGGCAACGTATTCAAGATGGAGCGGAGGGTGTTACGCTCGTTTTCTGCCGCGATGAACAGCCGCTGATTATCCATTGTTACGGCAACCTGGGCCGCTAGGGTGCTAATGAGGGTGTCGTCTCGCTCTGTTAAGTCGGGGGCACTGAGCGAGCGGCCAATCACCAGGGCACCGATGATGCGATCACCTGTAACAATGGGCGTGGAAATGTGCTTGCCCATCGCTGCGGCGAAGTCCGGGTTATTTTTGAGTGACGCGTGGTCTTGCACGTCGTTGACCATGATCGTGCGATTGAACAGCACTGCGTCGGCAAGGGTGTGTTCAACGGTGCTTAAGCTAATTGGCTCTGGAATGATGGTCGCCATATTCGCAGGTACATACTGCGAGATGGGGATGAGGCGGTTGTTTGCTTCGTCCATTTGAGCCAACGCCCAGCGGTCATAGCCAGCGGTTTCGGCAAGCCGCGCAAAAAGTGTATTGATGCTGCCGGTCAGTTCACCACCAATTTGATTGGCAAGCTGGCTGGCTTCTGCCAGGGCAAGCGCCTGACGCGCCTCTTGTTGGGCTTGTTGGAACAGCAATTGGTTGTCCAGGGCGATAGCCACCTGGTCTGCCAGGGCGCGGGCAAAGCGCACGTAGGATTGTGGCAATCCGTCCGACGCGTCGCTCTCAATCAGCAAAATGCCCAACCAATTCTGGCGAGATTCAAGCTCGCAAATTACAAGGCTCTGCGTGCCTGCATCTTGAATGAAGTCGTGCAGTTGGGTGTATGGAGTGAGTTCGTTCGCTAATACAGCTAAGCGGGTTTCATCGCCCAGCGTATCGGCCAATTTGCTGTAGGGGGCGGTTTGTTCACCGATGCGCATCGGCTTGCCGGAAACGACGCCATCTTCCCAGACGAAAGCGGCTTCTAAGAAGGCCGGGTCATACGAGGGTTCAGGGTAGGCCGTTAACACACTAATCCGCGTGATGGTGCCAGCCGGTTCCGTTAGGTGATCGACCGCTGCATGGTACATGGCATTGATGTCGTCGGCGGCGACGATGGCATTACTCGCACGGTATAGGCGGCTCGTTTCGTCCAGAGCTTGTTCCGTTTGTTCCAGCAGACGACGATTCTGGATCATCGTACCCATCTGACCGGTTAGCGTTCGGTAGGTGTCTTCCTCGTCTGATGAGAACATGCTATCCTCGGTGCTGCTCACGACGAACAGGGCGACGATTTGTTTACCGCTCCGCACCGGGAAGACAACACCATATTGATCACCACGCTCTTTCAACAGGTTGGCAATCTGCCGCTGAAGTGCATTTCCAGGTTCCGCAACAACGATGCGCTCTGACATTTGATCGCGCAGGGGCGAGGCTGCCGGGACGTGGGCGGGGAACATCTCGTCTGGGATGGCAATCGCGGCACCGTGGCTTTGCGCAACATGGCGCATTTGCGACGGCCATCCCGTCTCGTCAAGGTGGCCTTCGAAGGTGAATAGTCCGAAGTTGACCGACTCATTCAGGGCTGTTTCTTGGGCAGCTTGCACCAGGTCTTCCAGCCGCTGGGCCTGGTTAATGAGTGAACTCGCACGGTAGAGGCGTTCATTTTGGGTTAGGGCGCGCTGCGTTTGTGCCAGCAGCAGCCGGTTTTCAACCGCGACCCCCGCTTGGTCGATGATGTTGTTGTAGATGCGGCCTTCGCGGTCGGGGAAGGTGCGTGCTTCTGGGAACATAATCAGGATGCACCCACGCCACGCGCCACTAACGCTCAAGGGAATGAGGACGACCGCCTGCCCATCGACCAACTGGAACCACTCACGCAGCGCCGGGTCAATGCGCACATCACGCTCAACATCACGGACGAGCATAACCTGGTTGGCGTTGAGCGATTTTAACAGCGGGTGACGCTGCATAGCGAAGCGCTTGCCCAACACGCCGTCTGGCGGGGTTTCACCGCTGCTTTCCCAGGCGGCGCTAATTTCCATCCACTGCGGGCTTCCCATGCCATCGTCGTCATCGAACGGGTCGAAGATGCCAACCTGCCCTGACGTTGCCGTTGGCATGGCAGACAGCACAATTGCCTGGATGATCTCCTCCATCGTATCGGCTTCGTTGAGGAAGCGGCTGGTTTGATAGAGGGTGGACGTTTCTGCCAGGTTTGTCTGTGTTTCCTCGAACAATCTGGCATTTTCCACCGCAAGCGCGATGCGGTTCGCCACAGACTCCATGACAAAGCGGTCATTTTGCGTGAAGTTCAGGCCTTGTGGGGGAGAAGCGTTCAGGGTGCCGATGACCTCGTTACGAATGCGGATCGGGAAGGCGAGCATCTCGGCGGTTGTAGCTGTGGGGACGTCGTTGGCGCTGCCTGCTTCCACCTTTAGCAAGTTGTAGCGATACACTTGCTCTAGCCCCACCTCACGCTCAAGTTCTTCCCACGCCATCTGAGTAAGTTGGCGGTTAAGCGACTCAATTTGGCGGACGCGCTGCTGTGACTGCTGCACCAATTGGGTTTTATACACCGCAACGGCGATTTGGTCGGCCAATAGCTGATACGTTTGCAGGTCTTCTTCTTGGAAGGTGTTGGGGCTGCTGCTTTGTAGGTCAAGCGCACCGATGGTGTCATTGCCGATTCGCAACGGGAGCGCCATCTCGGCACGGGTGTCCTTGAGGAGGGGATTGAAGGCGTGTGTGCCGCGTCGGGCGGCGTCTAGCTCGGTGTTGTTGACAATCACCGCCTCACTGGTCGCTGTGACTTGCCCAATCACCGACTGTGACCCGACCGCCAGTTGATGATTTTGCTCCATTAAGCGTTGACCGGCTTCACCCTGGCTGTAGATGAGTACCGCATTTTCTTTCGTGTTGTCCAGCAAGAAGACCTGCGCATGGTAAATGCCAAACGAGGTGCTAATCAGGTTGATGGCGCGCTCTAGGAGTTGGTTAATGTCCTCAAGGGCAGCAGTTTCTCGCCCAACCTGGGCGGCAACTCGCAGATTGCGCTGGTAGCGCTGCGTTTGTGATTCGATTTGGGCGTTAAGGGCGGCCAACTGTCCGGCGACCTGCCGTGCTGCTGTAACCATCAACGTGTCTTCATCGGCGTCATCCAGGTGAACGTCAACGGGGGTCGCAAATTCGTGTTGGCCCTGCTGTATTTGCTGGATCATTTCCTTAGCGACAGCAATACGGCGCAAGTTCGAGGTCAGCAGGCGATTCGTCAGGGTGACGAGCAGGAATGCCAACAAAATTGCGCCAACGAAGACCAAGCCGCCCGTAATCAGCGGTTGGACGAACACGCCACGGGCGTCGTCTACAATAATGAGACGCCAGGGCATGGTGGGCGCATTGCCGAGGGTAATCGTGTCGCCCGCAATCAAGGATCGTGAGTTCTCGATGCCGATTGTGCCGCGCGTGTCGAAGCTTGGGCCAGTTTGTGCCAGGAAGTCAAACAAGGCGGCGTCTGACTGGGGATAGGTGGGCGTAGCATTGGTCAAATCGGGTAGATAGCGGCCCACAGGCCGGGTGTTATCTGCCAGCACGAATCCGTTACTATCCAGCAGCAAAAAGCGACGCTCTTGCCCGGCCAGGGTGCTGTCTGGCAAGACGTTGGCAACTGCCCCCAGGATATTGGTGGCATCGGTTTCAACTTCAATGATGCCCACACCGCTACCCAGGTCACCAGCGCGGGTGACGGGGGTTACGATTGTCATGATTGGTATCGACGTGTTGCTTGTCTCATCAAGGACAACGGTTAGGTTGCTGATGGCTGTTGCCCCAAATTCGAGATTCAAGCCGCGCAGCAGGCTGGGGTCACTATCCACATTGCGAGCGCGGAAGTCCACATTTAAATCGGTGTCGATCATGTCCGTGTCGGTGGCATTGACGGGCAACGTCGCCTCTACTTGAATCGACCCATCGCTGTCGATGTAGCGGGCAGCGAAGTAGCGTCCGCGTCCGTTACTGATGATAGCCGTCAGGTCGTCCAGGAGCGCTTCCCGTGCCAAGCGAATGTCGTTGGCCGTCACGCCTGGTTCGTCAACCACACTGGCGAATTCGCGAGCAGGCGCTGCGGTCGAAATCGTCCGAACATCATCAAACACAATGTCTAGCTGCTCTGCCAAGCGTTGGCTGGTGCTGGTCAACGTGATGCTTTGCACCTGGCTGTAATTGCGGTTGGTGTTGATGAGTACCGCAATGAACCCGATCAGGCCCAAAACCATGAAAATCGCGATGGTCGTGAACCGCAAGCGGCCCATAATTCGGTCTTTGATAAGGCGCGTTTGTTGTTGCTTTTGCTCTATCATGTTGGGTCGTCGTTTAGTTTCGGAATTTTAGTCTTGGGTAGGGTGAGTTGCATCGTCGCGGTTGAGCCGGATGCTAACCTGAGGCACGCGAAGCGCTTCGCCCACTTCGCGTACGGCAGTGTGCAAGATTTCGTTTACGTCGGCCTGGGCGGTGAGCTTGGCAGAAATTTCATTGACCAGGCGCTCACGCTGCGTCGCGAGTTGGCTTTGTTCAAACAAGCGGGCATTGTCCAGGTTTAACGAAAGCCGCTCGACGAGATTTTCCGCCAATTGGAGCTTGTTGTTGTCGTAGTCGGCAGCAGGCAATTCCCAAACCACCCCACCGATGATCTCTCCGCGCAGGCGCAGCGGAACCGCAATTGGGATGGTGTCACGGGCGGTCAGGTCACCAGCAACGGCTTTGCCCAATGTGGTCGCACGGTCGCGCAGCGCTTCCAGGTCAGCGTCTGTTTGCACGCCTGCCTGGCGGATAATCCGCTGCGTTTTCTGGTCGTAGATGAAGTCCTGCCAGGAGCGGACGGTTTCGGCACGAGCGGCTTGTTGCGAGCTTCGGATACGGCGAATGGATTCCTGATATAGGCGGGCATTTTCGATAGCGACCGCGATCTGGTCGGCCATAATCTGAAGCACAGTCACCTGATCACTGTCGAAGGTCACGCTCTCCCGGCTTTGTACGTCAAGCGCGCCGATGATTCGGCTGCCAATGCGCAGCGGAATGGCCAGCTCTGCCCGTGTGTCTGGTAAGAACTCGTTGCGGCGATGGACTTCGCTGGTGTTGGCATCACGCGCAATGATGACTTCTCCCTGCGACGAGACCTGCCCGATCACACTGATGCTGCCGACGGCCAGCCGATGGCCACGGCTTAAAAGCTGCTCGCCGACTTCCCCCGTGCTGGCCCGCAGGATGGCATAGCGATTATCGCTATCCAAAAGGAAAATTTGTGCGTGATAGATATTGCTGAAGCGATCAACGATAAGGTTCACGACATCATTCATCAGGCGATCTAGGTTACGCTGTGTGACCGCCACATGACTAATCTCCTGGGTGGTTTCTACGTCACGGGTGCGCCGGTTGATGCGCGCTTGCAGCTCTTGCACAACGGATTGCTGTTTATGGCGCATGTCTACGAATGTTCGGGCTAAATCACCAAACTCATCGGTCCGGTGGATTTCTGGCAGCGGCACATCGAAGTTGCCCGCAATGATGCCCTGCATTGCCTGCCGCAGGCTGTCGATTGGCTCGGTGAGGTAGCGCCCGTAAACGTATACCAGGCTAATCACGGTAATGGCGATAACCCCAGTGGCGATGGCAAACCCACCGGCAAAGAAGTACGCTTGAATTTGTCGCACAATCCCGGCAGTGGGAACTTGCGTCACGAGAACAAACGGGGTTTGCTGAATGCTGGTGTAGTATCCGATGACCTCTTCGCCTGTACCCCCGTCAATGCGATAGCTGCCAAACCCGGTGATGCCGTTTAGGGCACGCTCTATTGCAATACTTTCTCGTGATTGCGCGATGTAATCACTGTTGGCTTCCAGGCCAATTTGGATGCCATCTGCGGTTTGCAAAAAGCTGTAAGCTTCGTAGGTTTGCTCGTTGAAGTCGATGCGCGGGTTGATGACGGTTTCAATGTCTAACGTAGCAACCAGGTAGCCAATGCTGTTGTCGGTACTGCGTAGTTTGACCGGCTGCACGATTTCGATGGTGGTGCCGTCACGCGGTGTGACGACCATCACCTGTGGCGTGGTTGGGCTAAGCGCCTCTGCCGATGTAATACGACGATAGGCCGCTGATGCGGACGCGTCGTTGGAGGTGCCAAACGTTTCGAGGACGACCGCGTTGTCTTCACTCACGGATGCAACGATTGTTCCGCCCCGGTTAAGCAGTTGGATGCGGCTAAACAGGCGGATGGGCGTGTCTCTTAGCAGTTGGGTCGTAAGAATATCTTCGATTTCTTCGACGCTCGTCACTGGCAGCCCCGGCGCGTTCTGCGTTTCATTGAGCAGCATCCCCACTACAGCGCGGTTGGTATCTTGCTCGGTGGCAAATGACGATAGCGCGTCTGAGGCATCTGCGAAGACGGTTGTCAATTGCTGACGTTGCTTTTGCCCCACCTGGCTGACGTAGGATTCGATGTTGGTGCGGTCAATATCCTGGCGGCCAAAAAGGAACAGCGCGCCAGTTATGAACGTAGGCAGCGAGACAGCAATAGCGAACCCTAACGCCAGCCGAAGCCGGATAGGGTAGGTGCGGGTGGTGCGTCCAGTCGCCTGGTTCATGAACTGCCTCCGTTGCTGCTTGGCTCGTGGCCGTTGGAATAGCCGGGTAGGGTGTAGCCATCTTGTGGCAAACGCTTTGGCTCAACGAATATCTGCGTTTGGATAGCCCCCAGGGCCTCGTTAAAGCTGGTCACTGCCTCGCTGAGGAGCGCGTCAACGTTGGTTGCGCCGATGAGCATGTCAGCAACTTCTGCGGCTTTGCTCTCACGCGCTGCTTGGGCGCGTGTTTGTTCTAGCAGGCGTGTACCTTCTAGGGCACTGCCCAAACGAACCGCAATCGTTCGTGCCAGGTCCATTTGTTTCTCGGTCACCACCTGGTCGACCGGAACCGAGAAGTTCATCGCGCCCAGCGTTTCGCCGCGCACGCGGATGGGCACGTTGATCAGTTTCTCGTTGTTTTCATAGGAGACGAATACCTCGCCACGCTGCATGGCTTGCTGCATCGTTTCCGGAATTTCATCAGCGTAGCGGATGCCGCTGCCTTCCAGGTCAAACCCAATCGCCTCTTGGCCGCGTTTGCCGATATAGTCGCTCCATGTGCGGCTAATGAGTTGCTGGCGCTGGGCCTGTAGCGATGTAAGTTGCGTTTGCAGGCGGTTTGCCAGCGCTTCACGATCACTCAGGTCGTGGGTGAGGTGTTCGATGTGGCTAAGCAGGTAGAGCAGGGTACCGAGTTCGTCTGCCAAAATTCTGAGGACATCAACGTCCTTGGCCTGGATGCGGTTCGGCTGCACGCTTTGAATATCCATCACCCCCAGGCTGCGGTTGCGATGGACAATGGGCACGACGATGCCCTGTTGAATGGCGGGCAGAAAATGCCGCGCCTGGGCTGGATTGTCCTGGATGGCGACTTGGATGGGCTGTTGGAGGCGAATCGCATCGGCAAATATGTGGGTGTCGCCTGTTTTGATGACATCGTCATCGCCCAACACCTCCATTTCCTGAACGCCAGAGCGCAAACGCCGTGACAGTCGTTCACTCTCGTCAAGCAAATAAATCTGCACGGAGTCGTACTGGAAGGCGTCGCGCAAGAAGCGGGTGGTCTGCTGCAAGATTTGCTCTTGTGTGGTTTGTGGAGAAACGCGGCTAACGGTTTGGAAGATGGTTCGCAGGCGTTCCAAGTCGCGCAGGGAAGAACGCGCAATCTCTTGCCGGCGGTTTGCAAACAGCGCCAGGATTGCCGTCGCGAGGCCGATAATCAATAAGATCTGCGCGGCGTCTGTAAATGGATTTCGCCCAATGTCAGCGCTTTGCGGATTGGCAACGAGTTCCACAAGCAGGACGCTTAAACCCAGAATAAGGCCCATGCTGATGATGCCTTGTTGGTTAAACAACACACCAGCCGTCACCAGTGGGAGCATGATAATAAGAATGAAGCGCGGGTTGACTTGCGGTAAAAAGTACAGCACACCCAAACTGATGAACGTCAGGGCACCAACCAGAACGGTGCTTGCCAGGTCAATACGTCTAGCCTTGACCAACAAAAAGGTCGCTACTGCAAACAGTAGGATTGCTCCGCTGGCAAAGAGGGTCGTTGTGGTAACGCTGCTGGTCGGCACGGATAAACCAAAGAACCATACAGCCCAGATAGCCACGACAGTCCACACTGCTGCGAGGATGGCCTGCGCACGCTGTTGGGTGAACGGGTCTTCAAAGGGGGTTTGGATGCTGAACAGGTAGCGTGAGATTTGTGCGAACATATTGTTTAGGCCTCGTTGCCATTTGACGAGTCGAGGGTGCCGCTATTGCTGTCCACCATTGCAAATTTGGTGCTGAGCCGGATTGAACCACGCCCTGCGCCTAACGTTTCTCCCAGTTCCTCCAGGGTAACCTGAAGCAGTTCATCAACTGTGCTGACGCTCTGGTATTTGCTGACGATGTTGTTCACGCGTTGTTCGTACTGGGTAACGGACTGGGTTTCTTCAAACAGGCGGGCGTTATCCAAAGACACGGCTAGACGCTGCGAAACAGCACTTGCAATTTCGATTGTGTCTTCCTCTGAAAGCGATGCGTCAGCATCAATTTCCATTGTGCCGATGACTTCCCCCCGCAAGATGATGGGCACAGCCACGGTAAATTCATCAGCGCCTTGGTGGAAAACAGCCTGGCGGGTGCGGCTGGCCTGAGCGGTGAACTGTGATGGGGTGCCAGTGCGCTGCAATCCGCTGCTATCTAAGGTGACGGCAACGCCCTGGGGCTGCTCTTCAACAAAGGTGTTCCAGCTTTCACGGGTGAGCTGGCGGTTGAGACGTTTGATTTCTTGCAGGTTGGCCTCCGCCTCAATGTAGAGTCGTTGGTTGTCCCGCATGTCTTGTCGCTGCTTTTCGAATAGCATTGCATTACCAATAGATGCGGCCAACAAGTTCGTCATGATTTGCAGGGACCGCAAGTCTTGCCGGGGAAAGGCGTTGCGCTGTTGGCTTTGCACGTCTAAGGCACCGATGACCCGTTCGCCGTCACGGATGGGCAGTGCCAACTCGGAGCGGGTGGTCGGCAGTAGTTCGTTACGATAGTGGATGGTATCGGTGTCGGTGTCTGACGCGATGACGATTTCGCCGGTCTGGGTTACCTGTCCAATGACGCTGTTGGAGCCAACATTGAGGTGATGGCCCCGAGACACCAGCGTTTGGCCCACTTCACCCGTGCTGGCGCGCAACCAGGCGACTTCCCCGGCGTCGTCTACCAGGAAGATTTGCACATGATAGTAGCCGAAGCGGTCTCGGATGAAATTCACCACACGTGGGAGTAACTCATCTAAAGACACTATCCCGATTGCGATCTGACCGACCTCGGCTGCACTCCGCACCAATTCGGAGTCCCGTTCGGCCCTAATCAGCGTACGCTGGGTTGAACTCACGTAAAAGCGAACCGCGAAGCTAATAAGCGTGATAATGAAGACGATGTTGATTTGAGATGCAAAACCAAGTGAGGCCAGGTTTGGCGTGATGCCCTGATAGATGCGTGAGATTATCAGCCCAAAGATCGCCACGATGCCGACTGAAAAGAGCCGCCAGTCAATGACCAACAAGGCAAGGCCAAGCGCCACGACCACCACCATATCAGCAACGATTGAAGTGCCAACCAGTGTCGCGATCAGCAGCACGGGCACTGCTATGTTGGTTCGGCTTGCAAAAGTCAGCGCGATACAAACCAAAAGCACAACAATAACGCCAAAAACGGTCAGGCTTGTGGTTAGGCTGGGTAAAGTGGTTGTTGCAACCGTTCCCATTGCCAATGCCCCGGCGAGGCGGACAATAGCAAATATACTCAATATCCGAACCAACTGCGTGTACACACCAGGGCTGGTTTGATAGTTGACTTGATCGTCGGGTTTGTTTAGAGATGTTGCCACGATGGCTCGCTCCTGCTGTTAGCAGTCAATTTCAGGTGGCGGGTGTATCCGTCGGTTGGCCCACTTGGATCGAAACGCGCTTGGCCTTCAGTACATCGCGTAAGCTGCGGGCTGCGATGGCCAGGGTGGTTTCAACGCTTGTTGCCGCTTGAATCTTTGAGCTAATTTCATTGACAAGGGCTTCGCGCTGTGCGATGCGTTGGCTGCTTTGGTAAAGGCGGCTGTTTTCAGCAGCCAGGCCGAACCGTTCACCCACCTCATTGAGCATATCAAGGTCTTCCATGGAAAGGTCTTGGTCAACCTCGAACTCCATCGCCCCAATGACCTCGCCACGTACCCGAAGTGGCACGGCCACGATGCGCTTGCCCTCGGCGTCAGTGCTGCGAACGATCTCACGGCGGTCAATGGCATCGACAATGGATGCGGTCAGGCTTTCAGCATCTTGGGTGCGGCCCTGCTCGAAGTCTAAATCGAGGTTGTATTTGTTACCCTGTCCGCTCAGGTAGCCTTCCCAGATGGTGCCGGTGAGTTCCTTATTAAGCCGCTCAACTTCCTGGCGAGTGGCCGCCATACTTTCTACCAGCCGCTCATTTTCTTGCAAGCGCTGCTGGGTTTGTTCTAGCAGGCGTGCGTTGGCAATCGTAATGGCAATGCTATCGGCAAGGGCCTGAAGCGTTGTCAGGTCGTCCTCAGCAAGGACGTCCACTTGTTTGCTTTGCAGGTCTAATGCGCCAACGTTGCGCCCACCCGTGCCAATGGGTAGCGCCACTTCCAGGCGCGTTTGTGGCAACAGGTCATTGGGACGGTGAATACTGTTCTCCCCGCCTACAACGGCGACAATCGGCTCTTGGCGCTGCGTGACCTGTCCAATCACGCTCAGGCTGCCCACAGGCAGGCTGTGTCGCCGCTCAAGCAGTTGTTGGCCGACTTCCCCCGTACTGGCGACTAAGTTGGCGACACGTCCTGTATCGTCAACCAAAAAGACCTGCACATGGTACATAGCCGAGTAGTCCAGCAGAATGTCCTGGACGATATCGTTTAAAACAGGGTTCAACTCATCAACATCAGTGGTGCTGCGTGCGATGCGCGTTGTGAGCTGCGCCAGTTTGACGCGGCGGCTTGCTTCCAGCGCGTTTTGGGCAATTTGGCTGCGTGTGAGCGAGCGATGGTACAGTACCAAGAAAATGAGAATCGTTGCAGACGCAAACAACATCAACAGCAGTGTGTTGGCCGTGTTTAACGGAATGGCAGCCACGGCAGGGTCATTAATGGTGGTCACGAAGGCGACGACAAGCAAAATAAAGTGAATGGGTGCTGCAATAAACAGTCCCCGTTCGCCATCCAGCACACCCGCCAAGATTAAGCCAATCAACAGCAGATAGGCATTATCAGCATGGGCGATGTTGGTTTGTATGATGGCAGGAAACAAGACAATGTATACAGCTATCACGGGCAGCAGCGCAACTTGCTTAAGGTAGCCGCCGCGCACCCCGACGATAGTCACAATGCAGAGTGCATAAAGGCCAATGACTGCTATGGTGTAGAGCGGATGCGTTATAAAGTTAGCAGCGCGATTAAAGTAAGTTAGAAACTCAAAACTGACCGCAGTTCGGAACGGGAGCACTGCCCCGATGACGGTGAATGACAGCAGCACGACCCCCACTGATGTGAGGACAGTGCGCGCTTTGTCCCGGTCAGACGCTTGGGGATAGCGGTTGGCATCAATCAGACGGTTGAGTGTGATCTGCACGATGGTCTAGTTTCCGTTGTCGCTGTCTTGTGGGCCGCTGCGGCGCATTCGGATGCGCCCCCGCTTTGCGCCAATTGCACGTCCAACTTCCTTCATGGTCAGGTCAATCATGGCTGAAATTTCACTCTGCCGTTGAAGCTCAGCCGATATTTCGTTGGCGAAGGTTTTGTTGTGTGCAAGACGCTGACTTTGAGTATAGGCGCGGGCATTATCTATTGCCACCGCCATTTGGTTGACCATCTGTTGGAATAACGCTACATCTGTGTCGGTATAGGCGTCTGGCTGTACAGCACCCACCGTCATTACACCCAAGGTGCGACCGCGATTAATGAGGGGCATGGCCAACAAAGTGGTGAGGCCATCAGCATGGGGGTAGTGCAATGCGGACGTTTCTGATTGGTCAGGCAGGTATAGATGGTGGCCTGACTCAAACACATAGCCCGTTGTGGTGCCATCACGTTGAACGGGTGTGCCGCCATCAATGCTTTGACGCACCTCGCCAACCTCCTGCCAGCCGCCCATTAGCACCAGTTGATCTATTTTTTCTTCGTACAGGGTGACTGTAATGTGCGTCACTGTGATGAGGCCGGGGACGCTGGCCATCGCAGTTGCGACCATCTCTTGTAAGTCGAGCGTTGCCTGCGCGGTTTGGCTAAAGTTGGTAATGCTTTGCAGTTGCCCGGTGCGCTGTTGTGCATCGCGTTGCAGGCGCAACTTTTGCAGGCCAAGGCTCATTTGATGCACGAGAATTTGAGCCGTTTGTAACGTTTGTGGACTGAACTGGCGATTATTGGCGACATATTCGAGCGAGACAGAGGCGATGACCTCGCCACTAAGCCCCAATAGAGGCAGCAGTGCAATAGCTCGAATGTTGGCGTCCAGTAGATTGCGCTGCATATCCTGGCTTAACTGGGTTGCTGCGCTCACGTCCTCAATCACGGCTGGCCCGTCGGAAGGGGCGTAAGCAGCGGATAGCAGCGGATTGCCGGCTGTGCTGACGGTGACGCCGTGCAGGTCTGTTGCCGGATATTCAGCAACAACCGTACCCGTTAGCCGATCCTCGTTGAAAAAAACGATGCCACTGTGGTCAATGCCCGTGATTTCGACCAACGTCTGTATCCCATCCTGAAACAGCGTTTGTTCGTTGTCGATTCCTACGCTGTTGACACGTGTTGTAAATATGTCAATAACGTTTAGCGCCAGGGCGGTTGTGTTTTGGGTTTGTTGCGTTTGTTGAACGCGGCGCAGCAGCGTTTGGTTTTCGATGGCAATATCGACCTGATCTGAAATCGCCTCGTACAAACGACGGGTGTTTTCAGGGAAAGCCTGTTCTTCGTCGAAAAGTAGCACCATTAAATCGGTGACGACGGGGTATTCGCCCTGTTGCCGCACGACCATAGCGGCATAGCTTTCAAAGCTGTAGTACCCGGTAAGCAGCCGAACCGGATTCCCCGGAACAGGTGTGCCCTTCGGCGCAAAAATAACGTTTTCGTTGAGTTGATCCAGGTAGCGTTCGATTGCATTCAGGTCATCTGCTGTGGTTTGAAGCACCCCTGCCGCCATCTGAGTGCCTTCACTTGAAGTTGTGTGGCTTAATAGAACCCGTTTGATGCGCTGGGGGGCGTCTGGGTCATACGCGATTGCGATATGGCAGACGGCGGACGCATCGGGCGCGAGTTCATTTTTGAGCACGTCGGAGACCTCACGCGCGGTTTGTGTGTGCAGCAGCGCACGGTTAGCGGCATATAGCACTTGCATTTCGCGCAGATTGTCTTCCGTGCTTTGCATGAGGATTCGGTTCTCCATGACCACACCAACTTGGTCGGCAATGCTGCGCATTGCACGCAAGCGGTCGGGCTTGACGCGGGTTGACTGTTCGTTGGTGAACATGATTAAACCGCTGAGGGCGTAATTCGTCAGGATTGGCAAAATGACAAATGACGCAATCCCCGCTTCCAAAAGACTGGCGCGCTCGGCATCGCTGATAAAGACATCATCTTTGACATCCCGAACCTCAAGCGCTTCTAAGACGCTTAACGTTTGGCTAGCGGGATAGTCCGCCAGTTTCGCTAGACGGGAAACTGCCCGGCTGCCGTCGGCGTCGGCTTCTGCCACAATATGGACTTGCTCGTTCGCGGCGACCGTTGCCAGGTGAGCGTGGCTGTAAGCGCCCCCTGCAAAGTCATAAACAGCCTGCAAAATCTGCGGCAGGTCGTGGGTGCGGAACACTCTGCTAGAGACTTCATACTGCGATTGAATGAGGTCAAGGTTTTCGTTGGCGTTTTCTAGCAGGATGCGGTTTTCAATCACGGCAGCAAGTTGGTCTGCCAGGGCGCGCAGGCCGTTGTAGCGCGGGCCTGGGTCGCGCAGGTCACCTGTACTGCCAAATACGAGCAGGCCGCGCATACTACTGCCCATGTTCAACCCAAATGACGTGATGACATTGACTTCTTGCTCCATCAGGGTATCCACAAGCCCTTCGGCCATTACCGCACGCCGGGGCCGGTCGATGCTCCACAGCAGCATCATGCGACCTTCCAGATACTCGTGCAAAAAGTACACCACACGGGCATCGTCAATGGCACTGAAAGGGTCAGGCGGTGGCAGGGGTACGG
Source organism: uncultured bacterium (assembly GCA_963922445.1). Taxonomy (GTDB): domain Bacteria; phylum Chloroflexota; class Anaerolineae; order Aggregatilineales; family Phototrophicaceae; genus DAOTTY01. The sequence goes on along the minus strand of CAWUJQ010000010.1, from coordinate 10,928 downwards.
CGCCTTCGCGCGTGACGATGGCGTTGGTATCCAGGCGGCTGGGGCTGCCCATCAAGGTGAAGGGGCGGTTGAAAAGCGCAATGGCGACAGCTTGGATGTCATCTGGGGCGTCGTTGAGAACCGCACGGGCCATATCCTCGTAGGTGACGGCCTCTGCAATCGCTTTGTTGGTGTTGACGAGTTGCGTCGCAAACTGCTGCGACTGTTGTGACTGGCGCAGCAACCGCTTGCCCAACAGCGTGTTGCCGATTTGGTTGGCAATGGCTGCGTACAGGTCAATTTCTTCTTGTGAAAGGGTGTGGTGTTCGGTCGCCAGCAGTTCCATGGTACCCACGACCTGTGAACTGGAGATCAAGCCGAAGACCGTTACTTGGCGTGTACCGAGTGCAATAATTTGCTCGCGCATCCACGCAGACAAATACCCCGCATCAATTTCAACATCGTCAATGATAATGGGGATTTCCTGGCGTAAGCTGTCCAAAAAGGACGCTTCGGGTAGGCCGCTGATGGACTCGTTCTGGTCAAGCAGTTCGACATATTCACGCGTGGCAATTGCGCCGACGTAGCGGCGGTTGTTGGCAATGCCGTCATCAATGCCTTTTTGGATGGCAAGCGGTTGTTCAAATAGGGTGACCATCACCGCAGTGATGTTATCGCCTGCGACATACATGGCCGCCGTTGCGATTTCGTCTTCTGCGCCTGCTGTCAGCAGCATACGTGAGGCAATAATGAGCTTTTGGGTGCGCGTTTGAATGTCGTCAAGGGAGGGGGCTTGTGCTGTGTGTGGCAGTTCGCCAATGGCCAGTGATTTGGCAATCTGCTCACCGATCACCCCAAGCCAAATCAGCCACTCATCGTCCAACTCCGGCACAATCACTTCCAAAACGCCGACAATGTGACGGGTGGCATGGAGGCATGTCACCCACTGCTTGGCCTTGTCATCCCATATGGTGCTTTGTTCGCGGATGCACTGGGTTAGCGTGCTGTCTTGGGTGAGCGGGACGACGGCTTTTTCCAGCTTGTCGGTGGCAGCACGTACGAGCAGGGTACCATCGTGCAGGGAGTACAGCCGTACAGCTTCAACGTCGGGAAGTTCGTTTGCAATCAAGCGCAGGGTGCGTTCGATGGCCTGTTTTTTCTCGATCGGGTCTTCAGCGTCTAACCCAACGGCGAAGCCCTTTAGTGTTGTCCAATCTGGAGAAACAATCACGACACGCCTCCGGCTATGCACATTTTGTCAAGGGGTGCTGCTGTACAGGCGTCTAGCGCCACTCCCACACGGCATCACCTGCCAGCAGACGTTGAATTTGGCTTGGGAATCGGTCTGGGTCTAGCGGCTTGCCCATAAAGCCGTCGAAACCTTCTTTTTTGGCGCGGCGCATTTGGTCTTCGCTCGCCTCGGCTGTGACCGCGACCACGACAGTTTCTCTAAGTTTGGGGTGGCTGCGGACTTTTTGCAGGGCTTGATAGCCATCTTCGTAAGGCAGGCGAATGTCCATCAGAATCAGGTCAATGCGCGGGAGCGTTTCGGCAAATTGAACGACCTGCCAACCGGATGTTTTCCATTCACAGCGCTGCACGCCCATCGAAGCCAACATACGGGCAATGAGGACGAAATTCGGTACGTTGTCTTCCACCACCAGCACATGAGCCTCGCTGGGTTCTACGGGTTGCCTAGTTACAGTATTGTCGGTCATGTTAAGCGACCACTCCTCACATATTCGAGTACCAAGTCGGGGAACTTGTCAACGTCAATTGGCTTGCCAATGTAGCCGTCGGCACCAGCGTCAAAAGTTGATTGTTTGTCGCCCTCACGCACGTTGGCCGTGAGGGCCACAACAGGCACATGCTCCAACTCTGGCATAGACCGGATGATGCGGGTGGCTTTCAGGCCATCCATGTCAGGCATGCTGATATCCATCAGAATGAGATCGGGCGGGTCGGCCTGTGCCATCTCGATGCCTTCGCGGGCATTGTCGGCCTCATCCACATCAATATCGAATGCCATCAGGATGCGCCGAACCAACATCCGATTGTCTGCATTATCTTCGATGTAAAGAACACGAGGCATGATGCTCACCGATCCTAATTTGGGCCTACATGTAAGTTGGAGATGCTAGGGGACAAGTGATGTGCGTATGCTGTAATGCAAACGTGCATAAAGCAACGCTATCCAAACCCCAACCTTCCCTATTATGTATCAATCCACCCTCTATTGCCAACACCCCGAGGCGGTGATGATTGCAAATCATTACAAACTGTAACCTGATTGCCCTAATTTAGGGTTGCCTTATGATAAACATTCGATGAACGCGTTAACGCGTTTGCGACGGATGATAGTCCTTGATGCCGTCAAAGCTGATGGTGCCGTTCATAAAGTAGCTGATGTAGTCGCGATAGGCGGCGAGTGGCCACATACCGCCCAGCGGCTGCGTTTGGCGGGTTTTGATAGCTGTACGCAGTGCGTGGGCTGTATGGCCTTTGAAGCGGGTGCTAGCGCTGCCAACCCCATTGGGGGTGTGCGCGTCGCTATTGCCCAGGCAGGCAGTAGTGAGTTCCTGGCACATGACCTTGGCAAACCCATTGGTTCCAAACGGGAAGGCAGCTGCGTTGACCACTTCCACACCATCGAAACCGGCGCGTTCAATAAGATGCATGTCGCAAAAGTAGCGCTTGGCACCCTGACGGGTTTCACAAATTTGCACCTGAAATGGGTGGGCTAAAATTGCGATGCCCCCGGCTTCATGGATGGCCTGCACCGTGTCTTCCAGGTTCAGCCCAGCGGGTATTTTCTCTTCAATCCACAGGGCTAAGATGTGCCCCTCGCGGCTGGTCACTTCCGTCCCGATGACGATGTCGAACGGGTACTGGTGGCGACGGTCGTAAGCCCAAAGCGCAGCATCAAGTTTGTCATGGTCGGTAATGGCGATGACATCAAGTTGGCGGTGCTGGCTAATGTAGGCCAGTAACTCGTCAACGGCGGCGGCACCGTCGCTAACGTTGGTGTGCATGTGCAGGTCTGCACGTCCGAAATCACTTCTCATCCAATAAGGCTCCTGAGTTTGAGGTTGCTGCCATTAAGCATACTCTTATCATAGGGGGGCGTTAAGGGCTGTTACGGAATCTTTACGTAAATTTAGCTCTAAATTCCAGTGATGCTGTACAATCAGGCTCATGCAGCGTTCACGATTCATCACCCGTGTTATCTTGCCAGTTTTGTTCGCCCTTGGCGTCCTCCTCGTTGGCTTTGGCCTCACTTTTTTGGGGGGAACGTTGGGGGTGCTGCCGCCCCTGAATACACGTTGGGTCGTATCGCCGGGAGCGCCCGTGCCGTTACCTGGAACGCCTGTTGCGCGCTTTGAGCAGGTTAACCCGGCGGTGGTCAACCAACTCAACCGCTTTCAGTCTGGGTACCGTCCAGCGGCAGTGGATGAATTTGGGATTGATGTGCAGCCCATTGGCGCGTACTTGCCGCGTACAGGCAACCGGGAGTTTGCCCTGCGTGACCCAACCCCCCTGCCAACCCCGTTCCCGTACCCCACATCGCCACCGTTGCCAGCGCCGCCAATACCGGGCGATGCCCTGCCCACCTTGGCCTCGCCGGATGAGCGCGTGGTGCCCTTCCCCAGCACACAGACCGATTGTGCGCCGGGAGGGTTGCCCGTCGAAGGGGTATTCACGCAGCGCTACAATCGGTTTCATCTCGCTGTAGACATCGGGGTGCGGGTGGGCACGCCTGTTTTTGCCACACACAGTGGCGTTGTCGTGTACGCCGACTGGAGCGAGATTGGTTATGGCTATTTGGTGATTCTTCAAAGTGGGGCGTTCATCACGTATTATGCCCACAATACATCTTTCAACGTGGAGGCGGGTCAACTCGTTGGCAAAGGCAGTGTGCTGGCATGGAGCGGCAGCACTGGGAATAGCACTGGCCCCCATGTTCACTACGAAACGCGCATTAATGACCTACCCGTTGATCCGTTGACCTTCGACAATCGCGGGTTCATTTCATGCTAAAACTCTGAGGCTTTATTCATGACTCAGTCGCAATCCAAACAACGCAAACTCTGGTTTATCTCGTGGCGCTGGCGCATTGTCGTCCCGATGACGGCAGCCATGATGCTGGTGGCCATGTTAGGCGCTTATTTTGTTGCGGTGCGTGCCTCTGATGGCTTACGCATTTTGCAGGATGACATTTTGCTAGAAAGCGTTCGCGGACTTGTTGACCGTACCGATGCGTTCTACCAACGTCAGTATCAGGAGGCGCAGCGCATTGCCTTCACGGTGGGTGTGCCGGAGTCCGTTGAGCGGGATGAGGAAGAGGTTCTATCGGAGAACATTGAGGCGTTGGCCCGCCTTGCCGAACTCGATAGTGTGATCCTGACAGATATTGACGGGGTTGAGGTGCTGGGGGTGCAGTGGGTGCCCCAAGCGGACGATTATGCGGTTAACAGCGGCACCGATCTATCGCAGCAGTCGGTCGTGCGGCAGGCGCTAGCCGGGGACGCGGGTACAGCGGGTTACCTGCGCACACCGGAGGGCGTTCTGATGTATGTTGGCGTGCCCCTGAGCATTGATAGCAGCGTGATCGGGGCTACGCTCGTCGGGGCTGACCTTCCTGACGTGATGGCGGCGCTCAAGGGGAGTGCTGTTACGCAAATTGCACTATATGATGACGGCGGCGAATTGCTGCAAACGACGTTCCCGCTAAGCGACCAAACGCGCCCCGATTTGACTGTGAATGCGTCACTGATGGAGCAGGCGTTGGGCACCGACGGGCGGGCTGTGCCGATACAAAGCCAGACCGTCAATCGGGTGCCACACCGAGCGGCCTACCTACCTGTGAACATGGGCGGGAGTACATTAGGGATTGCGGGCATCTTTGTGCCAGACAACATACCCGCTACGACGATTGTCACGCGGCAGTTAAACGGCCTGATGGCAGCGGGCATTGCTGGGGCAGCGGTGGTGATGGTATTCGTTGGGCTGTTTTTCCTCACCGAGCGGGTGGAACGGGTGCAGAAAACGGCGGAGGCACTCGCACGGGGTAATGTTGCTGCGCGCACACGGATGAAGCCAAGCGATGAAGCCGGGGCTGCGGGCGCAGCCCTCGACGCCTTTGCCAACCGGGTTCAGTATGAGCGGGATACGATGCAGCAGGCGCTTAATCGGCAGCGCCGGGAGAGTAACCACCTGACGGCGGTACTGGAATCGCTGCCGGACGGGGTGATTGTGCAGGATACGACTGGCCAGATGACATTCATCAACCAGGTTGCCCGCCAGTTGATGGCCGCCACGCGGCAACCACTGGCCGATTTGCTCAAGCCATACATCAGCCAGCAAGCACAGGGCCAGCAGCTTGCACCGGGCATGTATGCGCTCGGCAATCCAGAGCAAGTGAATGTTGGCGGTACGATGCTTAACGTACAGGCTGCGTCGATTGTTGCCGTGAATGGTGAGCGCGTGGGCACGGTGTTGGTGCTGCGGGATATGACCGAGCAAGTTCAGCAGGCACAGCAGCGCGAGCGGCTATTGCGCGCCGTGGAGAAAGAAATTCAGGCACCGTTGGCTGAACTCGCCCAGGCCAGCGCCCTCAGCGGCCAACCTATTGACGACTTCGCCAAAGAGATCACCAAGCGGGCGGTTGCGTTGCAAAAGCTGGTTGTTGAAATGCGTGAGCTAACCAGCATTGACGGTGAAGCCGTCAAACAGCAGCAAAAAGCGCTGCCGCTGGATACGCTCATCTGGGCGGTCGCGAATGACTGGCGTCAGATTGCCCAAGCCGCTGAGATTGACCTGCGCGTCACCATTCAGCGAGCAGGCTTATACATTTTGGGTGATGAACGGCGGCTGCGTTGGGCGGTGGGCAACATTCTGGATAACGCGGTGAAGTACACGCCGCCTGGGGGCACCGTCACGTTAGAAATCAACGGCGAATCCAAGGGGCAGGCGATGATGCGCGTGCGCGATAGCGGCGTGGGCATCGCGGAGCAGGATTTGCCGCACGTCACCACACGCTTTTACCGGGGGAATCCGTCCACAAAAACAGGTGAAATCATCCGCACGCCGGGGATGGGCCAGGGCTTGCACACGGCTGAGCAGATATTTGCGGCGCATGGCGGCTTTTTGCGGGTACGCAGCCAGGTGGGGACGGGCACAGCCGTGTATTTCTCTGTGCCCGTGACATCGGCGCAAACGCTGGATTTGCCGCGTGTGGTAGAGGACTTTGAGGGGGAGACGGTCAAGCTGCCCGAAGGCCAAATGCGTGACCTGAATCTGTAACGGCTTGGCGGCATCCTCTACCGTTGGCGTGGCCTATTCGTGACCGAGTGACAGCACATAGGCCACAACGTCGGTCAGTTCCTCGTCCGTGAACAGATCACCGTAGTTCTGGGGCATCAAGTTCTCTGGATACGGGCCAGCGTCATCCCCTGGCACGATGTAATCGTTGGGGTGCAGGATAGAATTGCGAACGTAGACAACCACATCCTCATCGCCAGTTTCCGTAATGCGGGTTTCAGCTATTTCGTGGATGCCCCACAGCCCCGGCCCCACCAGGCGAAGTTGGCTTTCGTCCACTGAGTGGCAGCTCGCGCAAATCCACGGGCCAGAGGATGTGTTGTAGGTCGCATTGAAGATGGTCTGGCCGTTTTCCAGGTCACCCATCGCGATGGCCTGGGCCACAACATCCCCGTCGGCCTCAGTGACGTCTTCTTCGGTGGGTTGTTCAGTCGGTGCCACGGTTGCGGTTGGCTCTGGCATGGGCGTGTTGGTCGGAACAAGCGTGGGGGTGGCGGTTGGTGGGGGCGGTGTGCTTGTGGGGGCAACCGTTGGCTCAACTTCGAGTTCCTCTAGCGCCTCATCTTCTTCGATGGCTTCCACTGCTTCCGCTTCGCCTGCATCGGCCACCTGCCAATCGGGTGTGGCGACTGTGCCACACGCGCTGACCACTGCTGCAATAAGCAGTGTCGTAACCATCAAATAGAGTCTGTTTAACGTCATGTCGCGTCCTGTTTGTGTAATTTTGTACAATCGTACCGTCATTGTAGCTTGAGTCATGGGCAAGTCAAACAGTGGTTTACGCATTGTTGACCGTTCACTTAAGCGCCGCCTACTGATCCTCTAACCGAAGTGCGTGGTATGGACGGTGTATACTTAGCGCCATTCATAAATGCTGGCGATTGACCCTGGAAATGAAATCAATGACACCTATGAATACCTTCTCGCTCAATACAGATTGGACGGTGGAATACTTTGAGCCGAACATCGACGGCTTTGAGATGGCACCCAGCGTGCAAACGATTGACCATCTGTCTGATTGGACGTGTTCGGCGCGGTTCGCTGAGGCCGGCTTCTATGCGTGGTTGCAACGCCGCTTCGACCTGACGCCGACGGAGGGCTGTGTGCGTTATCTAATGCAGGTCGAGACGTTGCCGCCGTCAACCAAGGTATATATTAACGATCAGTTCATTGCTGATGGCGACACTGCTGATGTGCTGCGCATAGATGTGACTGACTACGTGACCCTCGGTACGAACCGGGTCAGTTTGCGTGTGGACTGTGCAGGTGACGCCGCTCACCGCTTCGACAGTGTGCTGCTGCTGCAAGTACCCTGCGATTCGGTCTAGCAGGGCATCGCTGTTGACGTGCTTGCACCGTCTGGCTAGAATTACGCCAATCTGCATGAGCAAAAAGCGAAAGACACCTGACATGGAATATCATATCTGGACGTTCGGCTGCCAGATGAACACTGCCGACTCTCAACATCTTGCCTCTGAGTTAGAGCGTATGGGGTTCAAGGCTGCTACGAACAACCCTGACGAGGCGGACATCCAAATTGTGAACACCTGCGTCGTGCGCCAGAGCGCTGAGGACAAAGGGCTGGGCCGCATTCGGATGTTGCAATCCCAAAAGAAGAACAATCCGGACAAAATCATTGGTGTGATGGGCTGTATGGTGGGCGTGCGCGACCCGCTCTATTTGCGGCAGCGCCTACCCGGTGTAGACGTGTTCATGCCGCCGTCCGATCCAAAGCCGATGGTGTCTTTCCTGACGGATCGCTTTGCGGAGTCCGAGGTGTTGCAGGTGGAAGCGGGCGAACGTGCCCGCCGGGATGCGATTCAGGACGGCGACCTGATTTTGCCTGCGCATGAGCAGGGCAACTTGGTTAGCGCACACGTCCCGGTGGTGTATGGATGCTCTCATGCGTGTTCGTTTTGCATCATTCCATTTCGGCGTGGTGTAGAGCGCAGCCGCAGTGTAGGTGAAATTGTGGCTCATGTGCGCAGTTTGGCGCTGCAAGGCGTAAAAGAAGTCACGCTATTGGGCCAGATTGTCGACCGCTACGGCAAAGACATCCCTGACGGGCCAGATTTGGCCGACCTGCTGCATGTCATTCACGATGTGGCGGAAGAAACTGGCCTGGAGCGCATTCGCTTTTTGACCAGCCACCCCAACTGGATGACCGATAAACTGCTGCAAACGGTTGCAGACCTGCCGCGTGTGATGCCGCACATTGAGGTGCCCGTGCAGGCAGGGGATGACACCGTGCTGGAAAACATGAAACGCGGCTACACCGCTGACGATTACCGGAAGCTCATCCACAAAATCCGTGACACCATCCCGGATGTGGGCATTAATACGGACATCATCGTGGGCTTCCCTGGTGAAACGGATGCGCAGTTCATGCAGACGTACGCTATCCTGGAAGAACTCAAGCTAGATAAAGCACATCTCGCGCGCTACAGCCCGCGCCCGAACACGGTGAGTGATCGGCGTATGGAAGACGACGTGCCGGAAGAGGAGAAGAAGCGCCGTCACCGTTTGCTAGAAGACTTGCAAGCGCGCATTGTTGCCGAAATCAACGAGAAGTTCCTGGGGCAAACAATCCCCATTTTGGTGGAACAGGAACACAAGGGTAAATGGCGCGGGCGCACCCCGCAGAACAAGCTGGTTTTTATCGAGGCAGACACCTCCACCGACTTGCGCGGGAAAGTCATTGATGCGGAGATCACCTGGACTGGCCCCTGGAGTATGCAGGCGCGGTTGCCCCAGGCTCAACCCCACGATCCCATCGTGGTAAACGCTGGGTAGTTGTTTAGCAATCGGCGCGATTTGTTGCTTATAACGCCTAGGTTGCTTTATAGTATCAAAGTTGGTGATACCTGAGCGTGAGCGACTACTCACATAACCCTTCAGACATCACCCGACCTACTTGTGCATGATGCGCCAACACGGTATGCTTGTGCCAGCAGATTTGATGCAGGTTAGAATGCAAGCTGCGGTTGGCTTTACACCGATTGGAGGACCAGGTACGATGCCGGCTGAGAAAAGTGGATACTACTATCCGAATAAGTTTGCCCGGATCACCATCGAAGCGATGGAAGAGATCATGGGTAAAAACGGCCTGAACGCGATTCTACAGCTCGCGAAGTTGCCCGAACTCATTGACAACTATCCGCCGGATAACCTTGAAAAAGGGTTCGACTTCGCAGACTACACCGCGCTGAACATCGCGCTCGAAGAAATGTATGGCCCGCGTGGCGGGCGCGGCCTTGCCTTACGTGCAGGGCGTGCGACCTTTGCCCAGGGCTTGCGAGCGTTCGGTGCGCTGGCTGGTGTGGGTGACCTGGCGTTTAAGGTTTTGCCGCTGAATGCCAAGCTGAAGATTGGCGTTCCGGCCATGGCGAACATCTTCTCGCAGTTTTCCGACCAGATTTCCAACGTGTTTGAAGAAGGCAATGATAAAATCATCTACACGCTGGAACGGTGCCCGATGTGTTGGGAGCGCAAAGCAGACCGTCCCGTTTGTTATGTGGGTCAGGGGCTTTTGCAAGAAGGCCTGCGTTGGGTGTCTGGCGGCCACGAGTTCAAGGTGGATATGACCACATGCATTGCTAAAGGCGATGAGATGGGGCGCTACGTGATCTACAAAGAGCCTATTAGCTAGCTTCACGCATGAATCACACAACTGGATACCCCTGCACGGCCTCAGATACTTGATCTGGGGCTTTGTGTTTGTGGTATCCATCGCAGCACAACGAGCTGAATGTGCTAAAATGAAACCCGCAAGTGCCGAGGAACGACTTATTTTGCACCGGTAAATACTGCGGAAGAGAGCAATTGCATGTCGAACGTCAAGTTGGGGGTGTGGATGATGGCCGTGTCACTGTTGGCTGGCTGTACGCTGGCCAGTGGGCCAGTGACACCAACCCCGATCAATACGCCAACGCCCATCATCACCGGAACCCCAAACGTCACGATTGAATCCCCTCAGAATGGCGCTGAAGTCACCGTAGAGGACAGTGTGCTGGTTAGTGCGACGGCAACAGACCAGGGCGGCGTGACGAGCGTGCAACTGTTTGCCAACGAGAGCCTTGTCAAAACGGTATCGTCTGAATCGGTAGTGGGTGACCAAACCCTGCCCGTTGTGCTGGATTACACCCCGCGCACGACTGGCGAGGTACAGCTAGAGGTGGTTGCATTCCGTGGCACGGTGGCTAGTGACCCGGCGTCGGTGACGATTACTGTGCTGGACGAGGATGAACCTGTTGACGACCCGGTTCAGCCCGCACCCGATGGCCCGGTTATTGATCCGTCTGACCCAACTTGCCGCATTCTGACGAATGTCGGTCTCAATTATCGTACTGGCCCAGGGACGAACTACGACCGCATTGGCACCTTCCCGGCGGGCGCACAGGCACCTATTACGGGCCGCATTGGGGATAACACATGGTGGCAGGTGCGTGTGAACAACGTCACGGCAGCCTGGGTGAGCGCAGATTTTACGACGGAGTACGGGGTGTGCTTTAATATCCCTGTGTTGACGCCGCCCCCAACCCTTTTTTTTTTAATGTTAAGGGGTACACCGAGTTATACACCAACCCCTACGCCGACATCCACTGCCGTGCCTGACCCAACCATCACCC
>CAWUJQ010000009.1:0-39979 GCA_963922445.1 uncultured bacterium | reverse complement strand
GGCTGGATGTACCTTAACCTGAATGATGTGCCGCCGAGCATCATCATTGCAACGGGCATTGGCACGGCACTCGGCGTTGTAATTCCTGCGCTCTTCCGAATGCGGGCCTGGGTTGCAATCCTGCTCACCGTCGTGTCCATGTTTGTGCCGCTGTATGTAGGTACGTCAAATTACATCCGCACCTATGTTACCTTCCAGCCACCGCGATTCGGCTTCTCTCCAGAATACGCACAGCTTGCCTGGGTGCTGCCCTACGACAGACCCGAACAAATATGGACGGTTCTGTTGCCGTTAGTGGTCATTACGGCTATCGGCATTCACTTACCTGCACTGCTACAGGATGCCCGTGAGATGGTGGCAATCTTCCGGCGTGATCGTAGCGCTGGCGCAGCGGCGGCGGCACAAGAGAAAATGGGAAGCGATACCGTGCCGCTTCCTCGTGACATCCTGCAAGACAGCCGACCCGTGGGCGAATACTCAGCGGTTCCACAAACAACAGGAGCCAATGCCCCCATCACAGAAGAATTTGAAGAAGACCTGTTGGGCAAGACCGGCCCTATCGGCGAAAAACTCGAAACGCAGCGGCTTGATCGCAGTGAATCGGGGGGTAGCGCTGGCCCGATCACGGAGGAATTTGAGTCGGATCGTGTGGGGGGCAAGGCGGCGCAAGTTGATGAACTGTTGGATACAACCCGCCCCGACCGTGCTGCAATGTTCGGTGACAGTGGCCCGCGCACAGAAGAATTTGACGTGGACCGCGTGGGGGGCGCTAAGCCTCAGCCTGACGTGTACGATTTGTCATCTGACCCGAACCTGGAAACCGTGCAAGACCTCAAAGATGCCGTTAACGTTCCGACTGATGAGCTAACGCCGACGGATGACGAACCCGTTACGGACTGGGACGCGATCATGAGTCCGTTGAACGTGAACACAGAAGAATTCGAGGTGGGGCAGGTCGGTGGCCGCGCAGACGAAACCGAAGACGAGGCTGACGACCCGTGGGACATGATTACACGTCAGTTAAATGACCTTACGGACGACAAGGACGACCCTGCCGACAAGTAAAGCCGGGCTGCCGATCCGAAAAGCGGCAGTTAGTAGGGCTGGAACGCGGGCGCGATACCCGTTGCCTCACCATCTGCATCACGGGAGTGGCGCCATGTGGTGACCATTTCCCAGATGTGCTGGTCGTGTTGATTGAATGCGGCTGTGTCTAGCTCAGTGTAGGTGTCCACATCATACGTGATTGCACGCAGTGTTTCGTCTTCGTCCGCACCAATGGCCTCCGCAAGCTGCGTGAGGGCATCAGTGGCTGTTTCGCAATGGGTGCCATCGGCCATCACAAATACGTAATCTGGCCCACCGGCCAGGTCGTCCGTAAAGACGTGAACCCCCAACTCCGATATGCCCTTAAGCTGGCTGTGCATACACTTCACCGGATCGTGGGCTTCACTTTCAATGATCCAGCGCATGACGGTCGCATCCTGCTGAGCGTGGAGCATTTCTTCGAGTAAGAGATGGTGCGGGGTGTTGTACCCAGCCTGCGGGTGTTGCTTGAGGTAGACGTACTGACCAAATAAGTCAAGGTCTTCCCCTCTGTGCGGCGTGGCGACACTGCCGAACCGCTCAGTAACAAGCAGATACTGCGCCTCATACAGCGTCAGCGCTTCACTGCCCAACCCGTCCGGCGCGATGGTTTCATGACCGTGTGCCAACAGGGTATCTTGCAGCGTGTTCAACACGATGTACTGCGGTGGCTCGTCCAACAGGGGGAGCAAATCAGCGTAGGTTTCAAATAACACGGGAATGACTGCGCTGAGGTAGGCTGCGCGCTCCTCCGCAATGTAGGGGGTGAGGAAATCTGGCACGAAAACCGCATAGGCGTCACGGGCGCTCGCCAAGCAGTTTTTCAGTGGATTCAACAGGGTGAATGCAGCACCCACACCGATAAATGTCAGAAAGTCGCGACGATGCATCATCAGCTAGACCTGCATATACAGCCGACCGCCGAATTCATCGACAAGCCGGTTGTCTAAGTCGTCTGCATAGCCCGCCACTTTAGAAATGATGTCGTTGGCTTCCGATGCGTCCAGGCCTTGTAGCGGGCGCTCATAGAAGACATACACCACATCGTTGTACACACCAAGGGCTGCACTGGTGAGTTGCAGGTTGAGTTCTAGCAGGCGGCGGTAAAGGGGCAACACAGCGTCTTCTGGAATATGAATGATAGGGGACAACACCTGCAAGTAGCCAATCCCTGACTGTTCCGAAAGGTAAACCTCAATCACTGCCGACCCACGCCGGAAGCTCCAACCAAAACCCTCGTCCGTGGACATACGAACCTCTTCAGGGTTAAGGCCAATCTGCGCCAGAATCGCGTCAATGACATTGGCGTGTTCCTGAATTGTTGTTTGCGCAGGGCCAGCCTCACGGGGCTGGCTTCTACCACCGAAACCAAACATCTAGCTGCTCTCCTCAACGTCGTAGTACAAATTCGCCCTTGGATGGGGGGTACGGTGCAACTTGACTGCAAACGGGAACAATGCCCCGCACGTTTCGCAATAATATAGGCCATCGGCCCCGGCTTTGCTCAGGTTGCCGCAAGTCCCGCAGTACAAACGGTCAGGGTCTTGGTGCATTTCGCGGTAATACAGCTCAATCTTTTGCCGAATGATGGACACATGCAGCCCGTACAAATAGCCTGAATTGCGGGCAGCGTTGCGTGTGAGCATCCCCACAAGGTCGTCGCGGTCATCAATGAGCGGTGCACCGTTAAATGAAGCGGGGAGTGAATCGGGGAATGTGGTGGGGAACCAACCGCCCTCAATGGCCTCGCGTGAATGGCGACACTCCGCTTGCACCTCATGTTCAGTGTAATCGTCAGCAAGCAGAATCGTCCCTGGCGCAACGGCGGGCGTCGGTGTCATGTCTCGCAAAAACGGCACATTGATATTGATGCGAATGAACGCAAGGTCATATTTCGGGAACGAGCGCACCACATGTCCGGGAATATTCTGGCGGTCACGCGTAATGAGCGTTACGTCGGTCGCGCTGCCCACAACAAATCGTGACGTGGCAACAAGGCCATCTCGCACAATCAAGAACCCGGTGCCAATACCGTTTGGCCCGCCATCAATGCCGAACTCCCACATACGAGGAACATTTTGATTGCCGCGTAGCGGAGCAGGGCCAGCGTGTACGGGTCCCGGTTGTGAGGCCGGGTTGCCACTTGGAGGCAGTTCTGGCCTTACAGGCTGAGACGCTTCCGGGTAGCTTGACGGCGGGGGATTCGGGTCACGCATTGGGGCAGGAGAGGGCGCTTGAGACGCGATGAGCGATCCAAGCCGCCTTTGAATGTCGATGTTGTGTGGGTCAGCTTGTACAGCAGCTTGATAGCACTGAATTTTAAACTGGATACTGGGGCTGGTTTCGGCTAACCACATCAACGCCACGGCACGAACGTTCCCCGGAACATTTTGGCTTTGCAGGCCGCTGCGCAGTAGCTGCTCCCCCATCCGATAGTCGTTATTTTGAACTGCTGCGATGCCCTGTTGTATCTCCTGTAGCGACATGCCGCCCTCTTTGCCTGCACCGTTTTACTCGCCTACCTCTAATCATATTAAAAAGCGAGGCAGAACGCTACTCAACGCGCACCCATTCGCTTTCTGGCTCCATCTGTTCCGGCAAGCGCACCAACTGGAACCACGTTTGGCCAGGTTTGAGCGGAAGCGGGTCGCCGTCTGGCGTTTGCAAGCTGATGAGCGATTCACGGGTCGGGCGCACCCAACGCGCCTCGTAGTAACGGCCATCACGTATCAGTAACGCATCGCCCTCGAACCACACTTTGATTTCGATGCTGTAGCTGCGGCTACCTTGCCACTCACTTTCAACGATGTCTGTGAAGTAGTGGTCGGCATAAATAACCACAATGTTTTCTGCATTGACCTGTTCGTCTATGTTGGCGTCAAAGTGAGGCTGCCCATCGCTCATGCGCAGGTATACCCCACGCTCTGGGTTGTACGTCCACTGGGCACGCGTCGCCCGGTAACGCACATCAAGCAGGTTTGCTGGGCCTGCTTCGCCGCCTGGGGGTTCCTGTAGGAATGCCATTCCGCTCAACTGCGGGGTGTTGTTGATGCCGTCATTGGTTGCCAAATCAGACAGCGCCCGCAAGTTCACAAACAGGTTATGTGGTACAGGAATCGTCTCATCGCGGTAGTAGTAGGGCGGCCCGTACACAACGCCCTTGTAAGCACGGGCGGCAAAGTCGGACGGTGGGAGTATCGGTTTGCCTTCGGCTTGGCGCGCTTCCACGATGCCAACGGCTTCAGTCCCGTAAATGCGCTCCTCAACGCCCGTGCTGCCGCCAGAAAACGCCAGGATTGCCTGATACATCGGTGCAAGCTCATAGTCAATCAACCGCGCACTGCGCACACTGCCCACACGCTCCGGCAAACGGCTGTAAAAAACCCCTGTGAAGCGCGTTAGGCCACCCTCTGCATAGTGTTCAAACACAAGGTCAGCTTCGCCCACGCCAGACTGCGGGCGCACAATAGCGGGCGCATTAGACATCTTCGCAATGATCGGCAGGCGGTTGAGTACGGTTGGGTCATCCATCATTAGCCCCGTCAGCGGGTTCACGCCTTCCGGGTATGTGCCGGGGCCAACCAGGTCACTTTGTTGTTCAGGGGTGGCCGTGGGGGGTGGGGCAGCGGTGGGTTGTTGAGTGGGTTCGTCCGTTACGGCATCTTCTGGCGCGACAATCGCACCCGGTGTAGAGGTCAATTGTAAGTGGGCATCGGCACTGGCTGGTCCAACAGACAGTGGCACGACCATACCAAAACAGATCAGAATCGCAGTGATATAACGCATATGTGAAGGACAACTCCGTACGAAAGTGAGGGGGGAACTAGCGTTGAATGTCGCCGCCAACGTACAGCCAGCGGTCGTTGTGTTTCCTGAATTCGCTCTTTTCGGTAAAGGATAGGTCTTTACCGTCTTTTATATCGGTAATGCTTGCGTGGAAGGTCACCCAACCCGCTGCGCCATCCTCTGCAACTGCTGAGGACTGCACCATCAGGCTGTTGTAGTGTCGATTGGCAGTGAGTACACGCAGCTCACGTTCACTTGCATCGGCGTCCTCACGATACCAGGGGCTTTGTGGGTGGGTGGTCTCTGCAATGTATGCCATATCCCCTGCCACATAAGCTGAATAGCGTGAGCGCATCAATGCTTCCGGGGTTGGGGGCAACATCCCCTTATGAAAGGGCCGACAGCATTTTTTGTACTTTGAACCGCTGCCACATGGGCATGGCTTATTAGGTTCCAGCGCTGCCACTGGCTTGCCTCCTATGTGTAATGCCCAAATTGTATCATAGGCCGTTCATTGGTTGAATCCAACGTGGGGTAACTGGAATTCACAATTGGCATTTTAGAACATCTGTTTTATTTTAGGTGGGGTAATTGATGAAGACAGCATCGCTGAGTGCATTAGGAATCGTCAGAATCACGTTACAATCTTGTTGCATCATACGCACCCCCTCAAAGTTCCGATAAGATTGTCAATAATGAATTCCAGCAGGGGCGCTTAATGACCGCTTCTATTCCACCTCACCATCGCATTCCCCCCATCTGGCGTTGGGGCCGCTATCTACCCCACAACCGATGGCTGCGTGCTTTTATCGTCCTCACAGTGACCTTGATTCTTACGGCAGCCGGGTGGCAAGCCTATGAAACCGGGCGCTACCTGTTCAATCGCGGGGAGAGTGCTGCGCGTTACGTGTTAAATAAAGGGGAAAGCGCCGTCAACCGTGTTCAGGGTTGGATGGCACCTGCCAATCCCGTGCGCCGGAACAGTCCCCCCACCACACTGGCTCCCTTGTTTACGCCAGAGGTTACCTACTGGGAAGACGACATCCTGCGTTGGTCAGATGAATATGACCTGGAAGCCAATTTGCTGGCCACCGTGATGCAGATTGAATCTTGCGGGCACCCCACTGTGAGCAGCTCCGCCGGAGCGCAGGGCTTATTTCAGGTCATGCCGTTCCACTTTGCAGAGGGCGAACAGATGCTAGACCCCGATACAAACGCGATGCGGGGTGCAAGTGTGCTAAATGAGTGCCTCGCTTTTGCTGAAGGCGATGTTGGGTTGGCAATGGCCTGTTACAACGGCGGCCCGAGTGTCATCTGGGCAGACTCGTCCCGTTGGTACGCGGAAGTCAAATCGTATTACTACTGGGGCGTGGCTATCTATGCTGATGCGCTGGTTGACCAAAACGAGAGTGCAACCCTAACGGAATGGTTGAACGCGGGTGGGTCGCGTTTATGCACCCGGGCAGCCGCAGCCTTGGCCACCCGCTAGCGGCAAATCAGTCAAAAACATGTTATCTTGTGGGCGATGCCGTTGTTTTTGCATCGCTTAGTGATTTACGAACTAACCCGCAAGGATGAATGATGTCAATCAGGCTGAGCCGCACCGTCTGTGGCAACGAAATCGAAGCAACCAAGCGCGAGTGGCTGGTGACCAACGGCATAGGTGGCTTTGCCGCTGGCACGGTTGCCAACGTCCCCACGCGCCACTATCACGGATTGCTTGTTGCCGCGCTTAAACCACCCCTGGGTCGGACGGTTCTAGTCACAAAAACGGACGAAATCGCGCATTATGCGGGTCGCAATTACGAATTGGCAGCCAATCAGTGGGCGACAAAGCACATTGCGCCTAAAGGGTTTCGCCATCTTGAAAGCTTCCACATGGAAGGCACGATTCCGGTGTGGCGCTATGCCATTGCCGACGCGCTGCTGGAAAAGCGTGTGTGGATGGCGCAAGGTGAGAATACAACCTATGTGCGCTACGACCTGCGCCGCGCAATTGAGCCGATGACACTCAGCCTGAAGGCGATTGTCAACTATCGTGATTTTCACGGCATCACGCAGGGGGACGGCTGGCATATGTCGGTGCGTCCGGTGACGGATGGTGTGCTGGTGGTTGCCTTTGATGGGGCTACCCCATTCCAACTGCTGATGCCAGGGGCCGACATTGAGCTACAGCACACATGGTATCAAAATTATAGGTTGCAGGTCGAAGCCTATCGCGGCTTAGACAGCCTGGACGATAACTTGTACGCTGCTCAATTTAAAACAACGCTCAATCCTGGCGACCAAATTACGCTCGTTGCCTCTACGCTGACCAATCCAAACTTGAACAGCGACCAGGCCCTAGACCAACGCAAGTCCTACGAATCCAGCTTGATCCAGAAGAGCCGACTTCAAAATACCCCTGCCAAGTTACAACAACTGGTTTTAGCGGCTGACCAGTTCATCGTTGACCGGACGGTTGCCGCCGAACCGGGTAAATCAGTCATCGCGGGCTATCATTGGTTTGGCGACTGGGGCCGCGATACCATGATTAGCCTACCGGGTTTGGCGATTGCGACCCGCCGCTACGATGTTGCAGAGCGCATCTTGCGCACATTTGGCGCGTTCGTTTCTCAGGGAATGCTGCCAAACCGCTTCCCAGATGCGGGAGAAGTCCCCGAATACAACACGGTCGATGCCACCCTGTGGTACTTTGAGGCCATCCGCGCTTATTATGCCGCTACGAATAACCGTGCCATTCTGGAAGATCTGTTTCCAGTCCTTGAAGACATTATCGAATGGCATGAAATGGGTACGCGCTATGGCATCCAGGTAGACCCGGTTGATGGCCTGTTGCGCGCTGGCCAACCGGGTGTGCAGCTCACTTGGATGGATGCCAAGGTAGGTGATTGGGTGGTGACCCCGCGTATTGGCAAGCCCATCGAAGTTAACGCACTGTGGTATAACGCGCTTGCCATTATGATGCGGTTTGCTGAGACGCTTGGTAAGGATCATCTACACTACGAGGCGGGCGCGCAGCGCGTGCAGCAAAGCTTTAAGCGCTATTGGGACTCAGATGCAGGCTATTGCTACGACGTGTTGGATACACCCAACGGCGACGACGCCACGCTGCGCCCCAACCAGCTATTTGCAGTATCCCTGAATGATGGGCTGCTGACGCCAGTGCAGCAAAAAGCAGTTGTGGATACGTGCGCAAAGCATCTGCTCACAACGCACGGCCTGCGCAGCCTATCGCCTGATGACGCCCGCTATGTGGGCCTATATGGTGGGGAGGTGGTTACACGGGACGGGGCTTATCACCAGGGCACGGTGTGGGGGTGGCTGATTGGCCCGTTTGTCGAAGCCCACCTCAAGGTATATGGCAACAAACCGCTGGCCCGCTCGTTTTTGATACCGCTGGTTGCGGATCAACTCAGCGCGGGTTGTGTGGGGACGCTGGCCGAAATTTTTGACGGCGACCCACCACACGAACCACGTGGCGCTGCTGCGCAAGCATGGACGGTCGCAGAGGTGCTGCGAACATGGCTTCTGACAGACTAGGTGGCACAGTTCACATAGGGGGTCAGCCACGCGGCAACATCCTCAGCCTTGTGCTGGCTCTGCGCGACTTCGAGCAAATAATCCGCTACTTCTTCCTGTGACCAAATCACCGTACAGCCATTGCGCTCCAAAAAGTACGCTGTGGCCATCATTGCTGTCCGCTTGTTGCCGTCTGCAAACAGGTGATGGGCCGCTAGAGAGTGCATCAGCGCCGCCGCTTTTTCCACCAGCGTTGGGAACTGTTCCTGACCGAATACCACAAGTGACGGGCGTTTCGCTGCCGATTCCAGCAGGTGAATGTCTCGCACAAATGTATCGCCCTCGGTAACCGTGAAGTTGATGTTGTACAAGTCGGTCGCGCTCAGGTAGCGCACGGGTCTAGCGTCCGGCGAGTTCATCCAACAGCCACCTGTGTTCATTCAGGATGCGATCAATTGCCTGCACGTCTCGCGTTTCGTCCGGCTCAAGTGCTGTTTCACCGTCTTCAGTCGTCAACCAGTCCGCCAGGTAAGGATAGTCCCGGCGGCCTTCTGCTACATCTAGAATCATCTCAAGTGCTTCGTCCGGCTTCCATCTGACCTGCTGCCCGTTGACGGCCATCACAAAAATCAAAGCGACTGTTGCGGTACGCTTGTTGCCATCGCGAAAGGGGTGGTTGCGGGCGATAGAGTGAAACAAAACGGCTGCTTTTTCCTGTAAAGTGGGGTAGGCATCGGCCCCGAACGCACTCGCTGCGGGGCGCGCTGCGGCTGCCTCCAGCCGTTCGATCTCGCGAATCTTCTGTTCACCGCTCAATATTTTGGCGTCGTTCAGCACACGGCCATTGATGTATAGCAGTTCAGAAACAGTCAGATGACGGGTCATTCGGCCTCCAGTGGGGGCGTTGGCTCTGTATCTTCTTCGTCTGGCGCGCCTTCAAGCTGTTGCAGCGCTAGCCATGCGGCGTCATGGACTTTGTCGTCACCCAGCATGGCCTGCAAAGCCGGAATTGCGCGTGCGTCACGCACTTCGCCGAGCGCTTCAGCAGCGTTGGATCGCACGCTGGCGTCTTCGTCACGCAGCAGATTCATCAATGCACGTACAGCACGCAGATTGCCCAGCTTACCCAGGGCACGCGCCGCATTCATACGGATGATGGCCTCATCATGCAAAGTTGCCAACAGCAGGGCGTCGGATGGGCGCTTGCGAATCGCGATGTTATTGAGCAAGCTGACGGCCACGTATTGCATGTAAGGGTTGTCATCGTCTAGCAGGGCAATGAGGGCTTCCGTTGCATCAATGCCTGTCATCTGCAAACCAATTTTGGCGCTTACGACCAGGCTAAAGCCCTCGTGCTGCGATGCGATTCCCTGCTCGGTGCGCCAGTGTTCAAAGTCTTCGTCGTGTTGCCGGGTAAAGGCGTGGTACCGGATAGGGAACTCATCCGGCATACCAAGCTGCTCAAGTTCGGCGTTAACACCCAACTTGAGAAACTGAATCAGTGGCTCGACCACATCAGAGGTGTGAAACTCGCCTAAAGATTCTGCCGCCGTACAGCGCACCCACAGGCTGTCGTCGGCCATCAGCCATACCAGTGACCCAATCGCGTCTGGGTCACGAATTTGCCGAAGGGCGTAGACGGCAGTTGTGCGCACGCTGGGGTCGGGGTCGCGAAGTTGTTCGAGGTAATCCTGAAGAGTCGGTTCCGGTTGCATCATAGTAAAGGTCGTTTCAATTTCAATTTCAGCAAATATCCCAGTCGTAGGGCAGCTCGCGCCACGAGTTTTTCCATATCCAACCGGGCAATCTCCGACGGCATAACGCCGTCAACAACAGGGATTAGCGCATCAAGCCCGTTAATGTGCAAAACGGTGTTATCGACTGTCCACTCATCAAACAGTGCAACAACGGGCACTCCCCTGGCATTCGCCCGCTCAATCAGGTTGACCAACCCCGCGTGGTTTGTCACCGTATCCATGTGGAGTGGGCCGCCCCCTGTCACTATGAGGTCGGCTTCGGTCACATGCTGTTCAAAGCCAACCCGGTTCAGTACCGTCCCCATGCCCGATGTCAGGGTAGCACCCAGGCACATTTGCAGCGGGTGTGCGACGCGGCCATAAGCCTGCGTCGATTGTGTTGGCGTTGCTTGTGCCAGCGCCTCAATATATTGCGTGCTGCTTACCTCATAGTCAATCACATCAGCCGAGCGCATTCCAGTTTGCAGCCAATTCGTTACATCTGTCGCAACCTTCACCTGACAGTCACGCCAACGCGGATCAAGTCCTGTTAAGTCCGCATTGGTAACCTTTGCGAGGGCACTGCCGCCTTGCTGGACGATACGGCGTCCATCGGTATCAAAAAACTGACCGCCCAATGCCATCAAGCATCCCATGTAGGCGTCCACCGTCGCGAGGTCACCAGCCATGACAACAAATTGGGTAGCCCCCGCATCAAGCGCGTGTTTCAATAGCTGCCCCACGCCATAGCTTGATGCTTTGGCCGGGTTCCGCTCCGTGAGCGCCAGCCGATCAACGCCACACGCCTGTGCTGCTTCAATGATGGCCGTTTGACCGTTGTCAATTAGGCCATAGTCCGCACGGACAGGCCGCCCTAACGGGTCACGAACGACAACCGTTTGTCGGGTGCCATTCGGATAGGCAGCCATAATTGCATCCAAAGTGCCTGTCCCGCCATCTGCCACAGGGAGCAGGGCAGCGTCAAATGCCAGGCCAGAGCGCTCCAGGCCGCGCTCGATAGCCGCCGCTGCTGCGGGTGCGCCTAAGCTACCCTTGTAAACGCCAGGGGCTATGAGAATACGTAGACGATCTGACATAGTCTCAACTTTAAGCGGTTCACTCGCACAATTCCACCTTTTCTCACAACCTTCATGCAATCAGAAATGGGCAGCAAACTTGCGCCTCAGCGGGTATTATGGCGGGTGTATGGACAAATAGGATGCACACGGATGGTTGCAACCCAACAGCAGGTACTTCAACGCATTGAAACAATCGGTACAGTAGCGGTCTTTCGCGGTGCCTTCCCGCCAGATGCTGTGCTTCGCGTGACGGGCGTTTTAATGGACGAGGGCATCAACGTATTTGAACTCACGATGAACTCTGAGCAGCCCGTTGCTGCGATGCAGGCGGTTAAGGCTGCATACGGCGAGGACGCGTTCGTTGGGATGGGTACCGTGCTAGACGTTGAGGCAGCCCAGCAGGTGATTGATGCAGGGGCGGATTTTGTCGTGTCACCGGCTTATGATCCTGATGTGGTGCACCACGTGTTGGCGGCAGGCGTGACAATGGTTCCGGGCGTGATAACGCCGAGTGAAGCCGTTCAAGCCTGGGCGACGGGCGTGCCACTGCTCAAAGTTTTCCCGATTGGCGCGTTGGGCGTGCCTTACTTTAAGGCACTGCGCGGGCCACTCAGTCACATGAAGTTGATGTGCAATGGCGCAATGGACGGTGACAACGTGGGTGATTTCATCAAGGCAGGCGCTGTAGCAGCGGGCATCACGAGTTGGCTCACTGGCGACGGCACCACGCCCCCGGCAACCATCCGCGAACGGGCAAACGCGCTAAAAGACATCATTGCCGCCGCACGCCGTACTTGAATTCACACCTTGAAGGGTAAGCCAACGCAGCCATGCGAATTATCGTCAAACTTGGCACCAGTGTGCTGACCAATGAAACCACGCGCCTTAGTCGCCAGCGCATGTTGGAGGTCATCCAGCAGGTGGCACAGCTTTACAACGACGGCCACGAAATGGTCATCGTGTCGTCGGGGGCGCAGGCTGCCGGACGCGAACGCCTGAACTATCCCGAACTCGGCAAGAGCCTGCCCGCACGCCAAATGCTCAGTGCAGTAGGTCAAGGCCGACTCATGCAAATCTACGGCGAGATGTTCGACATTTTCGAGATTGTTGTCGGTCAAGTGCTGCTCACTCGCGATGACCTGGGCGACCGTCAGCGCTACCTCAACGCGCGCGACACAATGATTACGTTGATTGAAAAGCGTATCGTACCGATCATCAACGAGAATGACACCATCGCCACTGAGGAAATCCGTGTGGGCGATAATGACAACCTGTCTGCATTGGTGGCCAACGTGCTTGATGCAGACCTGCTCATTATCCTGACGGATCAGCCCGGCCTGTACACGGCTGACCCGCGCCGTGATGCCACCGCTGAACTTATTCCCGTTATCGAACGTATTGACGACAAGACAATCGCAATGGCTGGGGGCGCGGGCACAACGCTCGGTACAGGCGGCATGGCTACAAAAATCGAAGCGGCACAGCTTGCCAGCCGCAGCGGTGTGACGACCGTTATCGCTGCCGGACGCGAAAAAAGTGTGCTGGTCCGCATTGTAGACGGGGAACAAGTGGGAACGCGCTTCGAGAAGAACGTCACCCACCTGGAAAGCCGTAAGCGCTGGCTGCTCGCGGAAAAGCCACACGGCACGCTGACGGTAGACGCAGGCGCAGCCCGCAAATTGCTCACGGGCGGTGTGAGTTTGCTACCTGTGGGTGTAACCGCCGTCAAAGGCGAGTTCACACGCGGTGAGCATTTAGCCGTGGTCAATCCTGAGGGCCGTAAGATTGCCCACGGGCTAACCAACTACAATAGTGCCGACGTCCAGCGGCTGTGTGGTATTAAATCGCGTCACATTACGGAAGTCCTGGGCTATACTTACGGCGATGCGATTATCCACCGCAACAATTTGATTCTGTTGAAGTAACGTAAAGGCATCCATCATGATTAACACAGACATCAACCTCGTTAGTATGGGCCAACGCGCCAAGCAAGCCGCACGCAAACTGGCCGCTGCCCCAACTGACTTGAAAAACCGGGCACTCGTTGCCATCGCGGACGCCCTGGACAGTCAACGCGAGTCTATTTTGGCTGAGAACGCGCTTGACCTTGCCGACGGCAAACAAAACGGCCTTAGTGAAGCCCTGCTCGACCGCCTGAACCTGCAAAAGCGGCTGGATGGTATTATCGCGGACGTACGCAAAGTTGCCACGCTGCCTGACCCGGTCGGTGAGGTCATTGAGTCGCGCACGCTACCGAACGACCTCAAGCTAAGCCGCCGCCGCACCCCGATTGGTGTTTTCGGTGTGATCTATGAAGCGCGGCCCAACGTCACCGTTGATGTGGCGGCACTCACCGTCAAATCCGGTAATACGGCCATCCTGCGCGGCGGCAAAGAGACGCTTCGCAGCAATACCGCACTTGTCAACGTGATTCGTGAGGCCGTTGCGTCTGTGGGTTTACCTGCCGATGCCATCCAGTACATCGAAAGCACAGATCGTGCCTATGTGGGCGAACTGCTCAAGCTGTACGAATACGTGGACATCATCATTCCGCGTGGTGGGGCTGGCCTGCACAAGTTCTGCCGAGAAAATAGCACCATCCCAGTGATTACGGGCGGCGTGGGCATTTGCCACCTGTATGTCGAGCCGACTGCCGATTTTGACAAGGCACTTGACATCATCCACAACGCAAAGACGCACCGTCCGTCTGTGTGCAACGCGCTCGATACGGTCCTTGTTCACGAGTCAATTGCGGCTGAGTTTTTGCCGCGTGTGGTGGAACACCTGGGCAACGATGGCGTAACTTTCAAAGCCGAGCCACGCGCCATAGAATACGTGCGTGATTATGACAGCGTGAAGGCTGCTGGCCCAGATGACTTCAGCACCGAGTGGATGGCGCTCATTTGCGGCCTCAAAGTTGTGGACACGCTAGACGAGGCGATTGACCACATCGAAGCAAACAGCCTGGGTCATTCCGACGGCATCCTGACGCAAGACGCAGACAGTGCCGCCCGATTCCTGAACGAGGTCAATTCTTCAGCGGTGTTCTGGAACGCCAGCACACGCTTCAACGATGGCGGTCAGTTCGGCCTGGGCGCGGAGTTGGCCGTTAGCACACAAAAGCTGCATGTGCGCGGCCCGATGGCGCTCGAAGGGATGACAACGTACAAGTGGGTTGTTGAAGGCACTGGCCAGGTTCGATCCTAGCGACAATGAGGATGGGGCGCAGCGTTTGACTGCGCCCCGAAAAGAGGTTGTGTTGCTATTCAGCCGGGACGACGGTGAATGTAGACCCGTCACCACGCCCATATACATCCGGGAAGTAGAACTCCTGCGCTGTCGGCGGGATCACGTTATACGTACCCGGCACACTAGCGCGAATGCTGTACACATACTCATAGCTACCTGCTGGCAGATAGGTACTGTACAGTGCCACCATTTCATCACGATATTCAATGTTACTGAACCACCACCAACCCCAGCCAAAGCGGTTCGCGTCCAGGCTGTTCAACTCTGGGCGCGTACCAATTTGCGCGCTTATGTCCAAGTTCGGGTCAATGGGTTCGGTGCCCGCTGGAATCGGGTCTTCCACGATCACGTAGTGCAGGTCTGCCGGAACGACAACCGTCAGCCGCACTTCGATGACCTCACCGACTTCGGCACTGGTGACCATTTCGCCGTCCTCGTTGAGGTAGCGCCGTGCCACACTGATGCCACTGTTGATTGCATCAACTTCTGGCACAGGCAGGTACGCTTCCAGGAAGGCCGTGTAGTACATATTCCCGTCGCCGTCACTTCGCTCCAACACCAGATCGTTAACTTCGCCCTGGATCATATCCAGCACGTCGATTTCGAGTTGGCGCGTCTCACTGACCGTTGCCGGGGCGGCCTCGTCTGTGATGAGCGTCTCGTCGTTGAGTGTTACGGTGAAGTCGTAGTCCGGTTCCAGTTCACCGCTGACGACCATCCAATCCGTGAGCGCCATGACTGACCACGCGGTTTCCTGCGTCGTTTCCCAGCGGTCAGCCGTGCGCGCACTCACCAGGTAGCGCACCACATTGGGAATCAGGTCACTTTCTGGGTTCATCATGACCATCGCTTCCAGGATGGCAGCGGTTGTGCGTGTGTCCGTAGACCAGTTGAGGCGGTCGTTCGCACTCCAGAACGTACCACTGGCGCTCACGCGGGCGGCACTGCTGATATTTGCCATGAGCGTTGCCGAGCGGGTGTCTGTCTCATCTACCGTGAACAGCGCCATTGCCAAAAACGCCTGCCCATCCAGGTCAAGCCGCGCACGGCCCTCGTACAGGTTCGACATCCGGGCTACATCCGGCGCACCAGATTTGGCCAGTGCATACAGCACGAACGCCTCACGGTTGTACTGCCAGTCAGAGCCACCAAGCCGAGACGGATTACGCACCACGGGGTTGTCTAGCAAATACTGCTGGCCACGCACCAACACCCCGCGCTCAACCGGATAGCCTGCTTCTTGAGCTTCGTGCAGGCCCATGACCACATAAGCAGTAATTAGCGTGTTGCTCTCGTCGCGGGTGAACCAGCCCCAACCGCCGTCCACGTTCTGGCGCATATACAGCAGTTGCAAGCCTGCGTTTACCTCGCGGTCAAGCGCAGCTTCTAGGGCGGGGTCAGCCAGATCAAGCGCGTCAAGCGCACTGTACGTGATAATGTTCGGCAGGAAGCGGCTGACCGTCTGTTCGGTACATTGGTGCGGGAAGTTGCGCAGGTAGTCCAGGCCGTCTAACGTGGTGGATGCCAGCGAGGTTTCGACATTGACCGTTAGCGTGCCACCACCCAGTTCGTAGTCTTGCGGGAGTGCGATGGACTCCGTTAAGCGCTCACCGTCACGCAGCAGGCCCGCCGTGCCAACTGTCTCTGGCACGTCAAAGCGGTAGACGGGCAACAAGCGGTCATCTCCCACACCCACAGGGGACTTGCTGGCGTCGGTGAACTCACCATCGGCGGCACTGGCAAAAAACGTGACATCCACATTTTCTACGGCGTCAACCGTCACTGGCCACTCAAAGCGCGCCCGACCGCCATCGGGAATGGTGATAACCTGCTCAACTGGCGTATCGCCGTCAAACGTGACACCCGTGGCTTCTACAAACGCGGTGACTTCTTGCGCTTGCCCTGTGTTGTTATTGACCACCGCCGCCAGCACACTCTCGTCATCTACCACGAAGAAGCGCGGCGTTGCTGGACGTACCAAAAGCGGACGGGTTGAAAGCAAGTCGGTTGTTTCCTGGCCAACGAGGAAGGTCTCGTCATCGGCCAGAGCAACGGCGCGGGCATCCATGCGCCACGTCGTCAGGTTGTCGGGCAGGGTGACGTCGATTATGGCCTCGCCGTTGCTGTCTGTGACAAGATCAGGGTTCCAGTAGGGTGTATCCACGAAGTCGCCTCGAATCTCGAAGACGGCACCGCCACCGCCGCCACCGCCGCCACCACCTTTGAACACCTCTTCGATGAATTGAGTGACTTCATCGGTGTTGATGGTGAGCGGTGTGCTCGTGCGTACAGATAGAGCCTGTTCGCCATAGAAGCGATCTAACAGTAAGCCACTGTTTGGCCCCACGATAGACAGAGCCGCCAGGTCAGTCAGGCCAAGCCCCACCTGTGCTGAAACCGGGTCGCCTTTGTAGTCCGTCGTTCGGATAGTGTAGCTCACCGTGTCACGCGGCTGCGCACGGTCAACATTCGGGATCACATCAATGTTGACGACCTTGCGTTCGGTGTCCACGTTAAGCTGCGTCAAGCCATACCGGAACGCCGCGACCGGATTATTCTCGTCGACGCCCTTCACCAGCATCACACTGACGAATACATTTGGGGCAAAGTCGTCTGTGATGGGCAGCTCGTACACAAACGAGTTACTGTCCATCAGCACGCTGTCCGTCGAAATCACACCTTCACGCTCAACGGTAATCAGCGCGTGCGCTTCGCCCTGGAACGGTGAGGTAATCAGTACATTGGCGGTATCGCCCACGTCGTACTCGTCGGCATCAGCAACGAGGTCGATTGTGCGTTCATCTTGCTGACGCCAGGGCACATACTGCCGCCCGGAGGCCCAGATCACCCGTGCGGCTGTAATCTGATTGCCGAAGTCATCGGTCGTGGTCGTAACGATGCGGTAGACACCGCCCTCACTCGGTGTGAACGGATAGGTGGCAAGGCCGTCATTGCCGGTGCGCACGGATGCCGTTTCGACTTCGATCTGCTCAACTTCTGAACGGAAAACGACGCGTCCGCTGTCATCTTGCTCTTGAACGGTATTCCAGTTCCACTTTTCGACCGTAATATCTACGTTCTGGCTGGCGACGGGCACACTATCCCAGTCTACCGTGACCACATTGATCGTGTTGGACTCGCCTACGCGGCTGACGTAGCTCTCGGTCCCAACGCCCACGTAAAGCTGCCCCTGATGCACAATCGCCGTACTGCGACCCGACACCCTAAAGCCGCTCTCATCACTCACGGTTGCTTCGATGGTGTAGGTCTGGCTGCCCTCAATCGACGGGTTATCCGTCGCGATGTCAAGCAAGGCCGTGCCAGCCGCATCCGTCTCTGCATCACCCGATCCGACTTGCTCACCATAGGGGAAAAAGCCAAAGCTGCTGTACGGCTCTATATTGCGGAAGCTGAAGCTGCCCTCACCCTCATATCTAAAGGTATAAGGCTCGCTCTGTACCGAGTAGTTGACGTTTGCGTCAGACACACCACCACCGAAGAAGTAATCCCCAGCGACCAGCACATTGAGCGTTTCACCACGGGCAACTTCGTCCTGCTGCGGCGTGACATCCACCTGGAACTCCGGCACACGGAACTCGGCAACAGAGTAGTACAACGTGGTAAAGGTATTGTTGGAATCTACGTCTTCTTTTACCTGAATGCGGTAAAAGCTGCCCAACACCGCGTCATCGGCCAGCATAATCTCGCCGTCAAACGTACCAAACTCGTCGAGACGCAGCGTTTCTTCATAGATGATGTTGTTCTGGTCATCGAAGCCGCGCACAAATACCGTGTCGAAATCCGGTTGCATGTAGCTCACATCTTCCTTCGCGCGCACCACACCCCGGAAGAAAACCGGCTGACCGGGCCGATAGATGGGCCTGTCTGTGTAGAGGTAAGCGCTGTGGCGATCCGGTTCAACACGGAAGCTCACATCGAACTGATATACGTTGATCCCACCCGTCCAGTCTGTTGCGCCCATCCCAAACTGATCGGAGGTATCCACGACAGCCACCATTTGCTCCCGTACATCCCGATCTCGGCTGAGTTCGATCTGTGCGATGCCATTGGCGTCTGTCACTGCGGAGCTAACGACCCGCGACAGCGACCCAAAGAACTGTACCGGCACATTGGCAACGGGTTCGCCTGTGTCTACATTTGTGACCCACGCCACCGCGCCCGTGGGGGTGTACTTCATTGTTACGTTGACGGTGGACACCATCATGAAATGCGCAGGAATGGAGCGGTAGCTTGTGTTGGGCGTTTGCGTACTGGCCGTGAGGAAGTACACACCGGGGTCAAGGGCACCGTCTTCCGTGACGGTTACGGGCGCTTGCTCAGCCGTTACGCGTGGTTCTACGAAGTATTCATCCCCAACGCTTTCCGCAACCCACACCGGGCTGCCATCACGCAGTTCGATCTGGAACCACGGGATGTCATCAATACAACGTGGGCCGTCTAGCACGTTAAAGCGGTACCCCGCGTAAATCAGTTCAACGATTTCACCGTCTGGCGGCGACTGACGGGCGCGAAGCGGGTCTGGCTCAACGGACACAACAGCGACATCACCGACGGCAATCCGTGACGGGAGTGCCCCCTCACAAGACGCCGTGCCGCCCGGTATCGGCGCTTCACCCAGTTCAAGCAGGTCGAAGCGGCGTTGATTTTCCGGGATTTGTGACGCGTCCAGCGACCAATCGCGGATGAGCGAATTATCGGGCGGGGTGTAGCCTACAGCAATATTGAAGTCATCATCCGTCAGCACATCAACCAAATCAGCGGTGGAAATGTCATATAACGACAGGTCGATGCTATCGACGTTGCGGTGAGCGATGTACAAGCGAGTTTGCTCGTAAAATGCGTTGTAAAAGCCAATTTCACCGGGGATTTGCAGCGTGACCTCTGGCCGGTAGGCGGCGGTGTCGTAGGTGATGGTGCGGCCCGCGTCAATCCGGTTGCCGTATACGTCCTCCATGCCCGGATCAATGGTCACGGTGTAGGTGGTGCTGGCCGCCGCCTCAAAGTTCACCCGGTAACTATCACTGAAATCGTTGTAGAAGCCGTTGCTCAGCCCACTGAGTGGCTCCGGGCTAATGCGAATGCGATCCTGAACCGTCTCTGGGTTCATGGGTGAGGCAAACTGGATATTGAGGCCGTCATAGATGTTGACCTCGGCGTCACCGTCCTGGGGGTTAATCGCGACGATTGAGGGTGGCGGCACCGTCAAGAATGACCAGTCTGGTACGTCACCCGCCAGGCCAGCCCCACCCGCTGCGGCACGTACCTGGGTACCATCCAACGTAGCGCGATAGAGCGTATCCAGGGCAAGCTGCTCACTTGGGCGGAAGACCATCCGGCGGCTACCTTCGAACCACTCAAAAGTCCCTTCAATTGCTGATGCACTCGATCCGTCATCTGCCGTGACGGTAAGGGCGGCTTCCACACTGGCTTCGTCCATCGGTTGGTTGAAGGTAATCGACACCGGGTCGTCTAGCTCAACGTCGCTGGCCAGTGGCTCTGGAAAAACTGCCGTTGCAGCGGGCAATTCTGTTGAAAATGACCACTCAAATGGTTCTAATTCAGCACCGTCCGTACTTTCCAAGTCTGCCACTTGGACGGTGTAGGTAGTGCCGCCGGCCATAGCCACATCTGGCCGGAAGATGTAAATCGACGTGTTGATCCACTCGCCTTCACCTGCTAACTCAGGCTCGAATATCAGCGGGTCGGGCAAGTCGTCCCGCTCTTCCAATATCGTCAGTGGCACCACCGGGCGATTGAACACCACTGTGATGCTCGTTTGCGGACTGATGCCGGCTGTGTTTGCCTGTGGAATCACTTCAGTGACGCGCAGAACATTTTCAAATAGCTGCGTATCCGTCTGCGATTCGGTTGCCTCCGTTGAATCCTGGGCCATGCTCGCCGGGACGCTCAACAACAGCATCACCATAAGCAATAGCCCATAGTAAACGAATCGTTTTTGCATAAACCACCCTTCCCTCTGGTATATCGTTATCTGAGGTATTCGCTTCACCTCCCATTATACGCGGGGTGACGCAATGCGGAAAACACGCTTGCCCCACGCTAGGGCACTGGTACGTAAATGTGGGGTGTACCGAATACATCGCGCAGTACCTGCCAGTGAAACGCTGCCCACTCACGCGCATAGGCGTAAATAATTTCGCCTGTTGTGAGGTAGCCAATGGGTGTAGGCGCTGTGTGTACCGATAGGCCCGCCCGCCAGAAAAGCCAACGCGCCCGCAGCAGATGATAGCGTGAGCTAACCACCACGGCTGAGGTCATATCGCGCTGCTCCATGATGGCGGCGCTGTTGAGCGCATTCGTTTGGGTGTTGATGCTATCAACCTCCAAAATGACGGCGTCAGCAGGCACACCGACCCCCTCCAACACCTCCAGGCAGGCATCGGCTTCTTGGCGCGGGGACGCGCCCACGATGCCGCCGCTGCAAATAATATGCGGGGCCATGCCCTGCCGCCACAAATCTGCACCCACTTCGGCGCGCTGAATCAACGTGCGCGACGGAGAGCCATCTGCGTTGACCCCAGCCCCCAGCACGACAATAACATCAGCACTGCGGCTGAAGTCACGATTGCCGTACCAGATAATCGTCCCGACAAGGACTACAGAGAACACGAGCCAAGCTGCAACCACACCAACAGCCAGCCGAACAGTCAAGCGCACGACCTGCCACAACCGAGATCGTGCGACGCTAGTGTTGGATGTCGTCATCAAATTCCATGTAATCGGGCAAATTTGGGGTCAACTTGCCCAGCATCCAACCATCAATAGAGGTCAAACGCAGCCGGATAACCACGTCACTGCCCTCACCAAAACCGATGGGCGGTTCGCCTGCCACAACCACGGGGTCTTTCAAGTGGATGTACATCAACGGCGGCGGCATATCATCGGCGTCCATCTCGTCAACTTCTGCGCCATTGAGTGGCAAATTGACAAACCCCTCCACGTCTAAATCATCGTCGTCGTCCAACGGAATGCCCGACATGTAGTCTTCAATATCGAACTCGGCCAGTGAGCGAACATCCAGGATGTCTTTCAGCGATTCTTTGGCTTCTTCAGGGATGTCTGCTCCGGTGAAGTTGACATGATCCAACAGGGTTTGGGTAACGTTTTCCAGGTATGAGCGCTCACTGACAACCGTGCCGCTAATCACCAGCCCGCGTGCCATAACAGTCATGCCCATTTGTAGCCCCATGCTGTTGACGAGCGCTGTCACAATATAGGTCAGAACCACATCCGGTTCATCCCAGGGGTTGTCTCCCCCGGCCATTATGGGTGGAAAATCAAACATAGGCGTCCTTTCGCTTGCAATCTGACGGAAAACGGCGCTGATTATATACGCGTGTCCCGCAACCGCGCTAATCGGGTTCCGGCGGGGTAACGGTGATAGCCTCCTCCAGGCGATACCCATCGCCAACGGGAGCGTCATCCTGCGTGATGGTAACGCGTTCACCTGTCGTCAGGTCATACATGCCGATCACGATGGAATAGCCTTCGCCCACTGGCGCATCGAAGTTGGTTAACTGCACAAGCCGATCATCAACGACGTATTCGCCCGGTTCCCATACAAGTGTGGTGTAGTAACGTCCGTTCTCAGTCAGCGCTACCGGGCCATCCCAGGCCATTTGCAGGGTATCGTCCTCATCGCGCAGGTGGATATACGTCATGTAGTCGTGGTCGGTTTCAGTCAGCACCTCCCAGTAAAGTTTTATCGTGCGTCGCTGCCCGATTTGGAAGATACTACTGCTGAGTTCGTGGCCAACGAACCGTGCAAAGCCGCCAAACACGATCTCATCACCAACGGTGGCTAGGGGTTGTTTCGGCTCAAAGCGATTGTCTAGATTCAGTTCGTATATCTCGTAGCGGAAGATGCCATCGTCCTTCCACCACGCCCGCCGGATGATGTCTTCGCGCCCGAGGGCAGCCAGCACTTGATTGTTGTTTGGGGCAATGCCAGCGCGTTCATAGGCTCCTGTACCGTCCGGGTGGCTGTCTACAAAATAGGTCACACCATCAAGCTGTTCCAGGCGGTGCGGCGCGCTGTCGATGTCTACATCGGCCAGGGGCATGAAAAACGGTAAGCGTTGCACACCGGGCGCGGCCACAGCTGGCGATTCGCCGTTTTCCTGCTCGTACTTCCAAAAGCCGTCCACCATCCACATCAGCGCCTCATTGCCCGATGTGCGCTTGGCCGTATCGTCGGGTAGGTCAGTGTTCCACAGGTAACCCCAACCCAGGAACGGGTCATGCAGCGGGGCAGCAATCCCAGGCAAGGCAAGCAGAATAAACACATTCACAACAAGCAGGCGAGGCACATTCACCAACCGATAAGCCATCACCGTTGCAACGGGCAGCGCCATCAACGGGACGATGGCGAACGATAGCCTTGCGTGATAGCTGTATAGCCAGAAGTACACCACAAAGTAGGGCAACGTCGCCGTCACCGCCCAGGCAATACGAACCGCAGGCAGTGACAGGGTTTCTCGACGGATGTAACGAGCCGCTTCTATGCCAAGCAGCACCAGCCCTACGGCAATCAATGCTCCCTCAAATGTCCCCAGACGTGGCAGCCCATCCAGTGATGGATAAAACCGCAAGACATTCGCACTAGGTGTTAATTCTATAAAACGGGCAACGGCTGACGGCACCACACCCAACAACAGCAACCCCAATCCGCTAAGCACCAACGGCACACGGGGCTGCCGTGCTTGCCGCAGATACACAAACCCGACGAGCATGACCGCTGCCAGATACCATAACATCTGGCCGCCCCCCCGCTCCGCCAGCGAGTGCCAAAAACTCGGTGGGAAGTCGACCGCGTTGTGCCCCAGCGCAACATTGCGCACGTACCACACACCGCCCAACGGCACACACGCGGCTGCCATCACTGCTGATACGGTAAACCGGGGACGGTAGGCCGCCCAATCAAAGCGCAAGCGGACGAGTTCAACCCCATTGAGCAAAATCACGCCGAGTGCAAATGCCCCCGCTGTCGGTTTCGTCCACAAGGCAATCCCATAGATTAGCCCGGCAAGCAGCGCATAATGCCGTGGACGCTCACCGAACCACGCCATGAAAAAGAACACGGCTGAGGCCGTCACCAGGAACGCAAGCGCGATCTCAAGATCACCCATGCGCGCCCAGTTGCCCACCGCCGGATACAACGCCCACAATCCCGCCAAATACAAGCCGGTGCGACGGTTGACCAGCCGCGCACCCAGGTTGAATGCTGCCAAAATGCTGCCCATGTGCAAAAAAGGCAGCACCACCCTCGCCGCCGAATCATTAACGGCCCCGCTAGCAAGCTGACCGAACGTAAATTGCAGCGGCAAAAACTGAGGGTAGTAGTCAATCTGTGGTGGAATAAACCCGGTCAACCAGTACAGGCGTCCCTCGTAGCCGTACACCCACAGCGCATCGTAAGCGGTGAACGGCCACCAGGCCGTCACCACCCAACGAATGACGACGGCAAGTGCGATTAGCGTGATAACCGCCCACTCATCCGCGGCCAAGGGTATACGCTTAGATTTGGCATCCGTCGGGGTGGTCGTCCGCGCCCGCCACACTGCCGCCCCAACCGCGATGACCGTCAGCATTGCCAGCACCCCAAATATAACCGGAGGCGTCAGCAGGGGGCGGTTCCAACTACCGAGTGTGAGCATGGCTGCGGTCAACAGCCCCGGCCCAAAGGCAAATGCAGTCATTAGCACCAAAGGACGGTTATGCCAGTCCGCTCTAGGCAGTAACACCAGCGTCAGCGGAACACCCAGGCCCACGTACACCCACAAAAATGCCGGGGTCACCAGCAGGGTCGATGCTATCCAGTAGGGCATTATTCTTGTGGGATGACGCGGGCGCTGCCGCCCGTATATTGCCGTGAGTATTGTTCAGCGTCACGCACGTACAAGTTAACCACCCATATCACACCCAGCCCGGCGGTCATCCCCAGCATTGGAAAAACGGGAATGTAGTAGCGCTGCCATCCCAGCGGCACCAGCAGCACAACGTAGATCAACAACACAGCCAGCCAAAAGGACAGCACCCACTGCGCCGGGCGAAAGAGAGATACCGGCTTGAGCAGCCCCCACATCACCGCGTAGCCGAGTATCACCAGGCCTGTCAGCGGCAAACCTGTCCCAGGTAGGTTGATGCCCGTGAGATTGGTTGATTCGTACACGTCAATTTGCCCGCCAATGTAATCGGCCCATTCCGGTGCTTCGTAGTACATCGGGGATTCACTCGCCAGTACCAAACTCCAAAGACCACGCAGCCGCAGACCAACATTATTGCGATAGCTGTTGTCGAAATCCGCAATTTGCCCGGTAACCACCTCTGCCCGGTTTTGAATCACCAACGCACCGACCGTTACCGGGTTCGTCCACCAAGCCGGGTTGAGCAGCAAGAAGGTGGCCACACACAACGCAGATGCCAGCACCAGATGAATCACAATCCGCAGCAGCGCAGGCCGCGCATGAACAATCCCGTAGATCAAAATGCTTAAAAAGACGGTTACGACAACAATTGCATTCGTGTGTTTGGCTGCCCCCGCCACGCCGCTCCCCATCCCCAACGCGACCGTCCACAGCCACAGCCAACGCCAACGCCGCCGCTCAACCAAGCCCAGGAATGCGATACCCGCCAAGAGTACAAACAGCTCAAAAAACAGGTGGATTCCCTCACCTTTTGCGCGGCGGCCATCAATTAAAATCACGGGGTGCAGCGCAAAGAATAGGCTGGCAATATAGGCCGTAACGCGCCCCTGCAACCGCATCCCCATAATGAACAGCAGCAAGACACTGCCAGCCGTCAAAATGGTGGATGGAATCCGCGAGGTGAGCAGCAGGTCATCCCCAGGGTAGTAACCGTTTTCCATGTTGAACGCGAAGCTTTTGGCGAACCACCAGGGCACGTTGAGGTCATCTTGGGTAAAGCCATCCAAATGCCACGCCACGCCGATTAAATAACGAATCACGGAGCCGTCAATCAGGCGGTAGCCCTGCTCAACCGGGTTGTACGGCGCTTCGCTGTATAACACCTTGCTCAGGTCTTGCTCTATGAACAGGTACGCATAATCAATGCTCATCGCCGTTTCGATGGCCTCGTCCCCGTGGAAGGGCACGACCTGATACCCGGCCAGCACGTACAGCATGAGCATCCCCACCCAGAGGATGTCCCAGGCAAAACGCCCATCAGGGGGTTGATTCGACGCTTGTGGAGGGGGTGGCTGGGTCACGATTGGATGGCCGTTGCGGAAGGTGAGCAAACAAAAAATGCAGCAGTGATGCAGTGCCAAAACCAGCCAATAGGCACAGGCCCAGCACAGCGGGCAGATAGTAGCGCTGCCATTCCAGGGGTGTCAAGAGCAAGGTGAGGGCGGCAGGTAACAGCACCCAAGCCAGCACGACCCACCTCGCGAGGGTGCCATGCCCGCGAATAACGCTGACCAGCCCAATTGCGCTGAGCGGCGCGAATAGCCACGCAGGTACGCGAAACCCAGCCAATCCTGTGGCTTCATAGCGCAGGATTTGGCCGCCGATGGTGCCTTCCCAGCCGACGACCTCGTAGTACATTGGCCTGCCGACAACCCCTTGACGCCAGAATCCCGCCAACTGTTCACCGATTCCCGCGTATTGCCCAAACACATCCGTCTGGATTTGCAGCAGGGTCGTTCGCAGGCGTAAAATTTCGGTGGCTGTGCCCAGGGGATTCGACCACCACGCGGGGTTGAGCAGCAAAAACACCACGGCTCCAACAACGCCAGCCAACATGAGCGGCAGTAAACGGCCAGGCTGACGTGCCATCAGCACGCTAACGGCACATCCAATGACCACACTCACCACCGCAAACAGATTCGTGTGCTTGGCCGCCAAGGCAATGCCCATAGCCGCTCCCAGGAAAACAACGGGCCAGTAGCGCCGCGATGACTGCACCCAAACCAAGCCTGCCAGCAACACAAGCAGCGCCCCGAATAGCAAACTGCCTTCCATCATGGCCCGCCTGCCGTTGACGAGCAGCGCCGGATTTGTTGCGTAGAATAAGCTCACTGCATAGGCGGCAAGGTAGCCGCCCCCAACCATACGTCCGACTGCGAAGGCAATAACCACACCCGCTGCGGTAAACAGTGCCGATGGCAAGCGCGCAATCCACAACAGCGGTTCACCGGGATGATGCCCGGTACGCACGTTGTAGTCGTAATCTGCGCCCCAATCCCACTGCTGGTTGATGTCATCTAGCGATAGACCTGCAACATGCCATACTAACCCAATCGTGTACTTGTTGAGCGTGCCATTGATGATGCGCAGGTCTTGTTCCTGAGGGCTGGCAGGCGTAGGAGAATAGTAGATGAGCGTCAGATCACGTTGAATGAATTGGTAGGCGTAATCTCGGCTCATGTAGATTTGCGTGGATTCATCCCCGTGAAAGGGCACCCACCACACCCCCGCCAGGACGTAACCGATCAGCAGCGCCAACCACAAACCATCCCAGGCCCGCTGCGAGCCTGGGATGGTTAGCACGTTACGCACAGTTAGCAAACGGCGCATTAGGTGATCGTAACCAGAACCTTGTTCTGCTCAACACTCTGGCCCGTTTGTACGCCGATGCGCTGCACAACGCCGCCACGCGGTGCCTTGAGTTCGTTCTGCATTTTCATCGACTCCAAAACGATGACCGTGTCGCCTTTAGCCACCTCCTGGCCTTCCGTGACGGGCACGTCAACCACCAAACCGGGCATGGGCGCTTTGATCGAAACCTCACCAGACTCGCTAAAGCCGGGGCCGCGCCGATTGCCCAACAGGAGGGCACGCTCGTCAAGCACACCCACATCGTACAGGTGGCCGCCCATCTGGACGGCATAAGCCCCCAACTCGGATTCGTCTACCAGCACCTCATGCGATACAGTTTCTGAAATGATTGAAAACAGCGTGTCGTTTAGCGGCACAAAGTTCACATTGCGCTTCACACCGTTGAGGAACACATCACCGTCCGCGTTAATTTCGATGTCAAACGCTTCACCGTTGACCGTTGTTTGATACTTCATCGGTTAATCCGCTCCCAACGGCTTAGCCACTTCCAGTTGCTGGCATCGCGCTTGGCCCGCTGTACCACTTGCCCGGCAAGCTGACGTTTGCGGTGTTCGTATAGGGTGGCCACAATAGCAACCGTTTCCAAATCCTTAGCGGTCGGGTCTTCTTCATACGTGGACATGCTAAAGCGCTCCTCCACGAACTTGGTGTCAAACTTACCCGCCTGAAAGCTGACGCTTTCTAGCAAATTTTGATGAAATGGGATGTTGTGCTTTAGCCCCATGATGCTGTACTCAGCCAGTGCGCGCCGCATCCGCAGCATGGCCTCAGAGCGGCTGTCTCCGCTGCAAATGAGCTTGGCAATCATGCTGTCGTAGTAAGGGGTGATCTCATAGCCGCTATATACACCACCGTCCACACGAACACCGGGGCCGTGCGGTGAGAGCAGGGTCGTGATGGTGCCAATTGACGGGATGAAGCCGTTGTAGGGGTCTTCTGCATTGATGCGGCACTCAATCGCCCAGCCCTTTGGTTCCAATACGCTTTCGGTTGGCCCCATTCGCCGCCCGCGTGCGATGCGAATCTGCTCTTTGACGATGTCCACACCCGTGACGATTTCCGTTACCGGATGTTCCACTTGTAGGCGGGTGTTCATCTCCAAAAAGTAGAAGTTCTTGTCCTTGTCCACCAGCCATTCGATGGTGCCCGCATTGACGTAATCTACCGCTTCAGCCGCCTTCACAGACATCTCACCCATATGTTGGCGCAGTTCCATGTCCATGAATGGACTCGGTGCTTCTTCTACCAGTTTTTGGTGCCGCCGCTGGATGCTGCACTCGCGTTCGCCCAAATGCACCGTGTTACCGTGCATATCCGCCAAAATCTGGAACTCAATGTGGCGAGCGCCTTCAATCAGCTTTTCGATGTAGACCGTGCCGTCACCAAAGGCACCTTCGGCCTCCCGACGGGCGGTTTCCAGGGCAGCGGGTAAGTCTTCCGCTTTATAGACGGCGCGCATGCCCTTGCCGCCCCCGCCCGCTGACGCTTTGACCATCAGCGGGAAGCCGACGACCGTATTGGCCGCGTTGATGATTTCTTCGTTGCCCAAACCCGGCTCGGTGCCGGGAACAACAGGGACACCCGCCTTCTTGACCGTCTCGCGTGCAGTGAGCTTATCGCCCATTGTGCTGATAGCATATGGGGATGGGCCAATGAACACCACACCTGCATCTGCTACCGCTTGAGCAAAGTTGGCGTTTTCCGCCAAAAAGCCATACCCAGGATGAATCGCGTCGGCCTGGGTTTGTTTGGCTGCCGCCAGGATGTTGTTGATGTTGAGGTAGCTCTCACGCGGGGCGGGTGGGCCGATGTTCACGGCCTCATCAGCGTAACGCACATGCAGGCCACGCCGGTCAGCATCGGAGTAGACAGCGACAGTCGGAATGCCCAGGTCGCGGCACGCACGAATGATGCGCACCGCGATTTCGCCCCGATTGGCAATGAGAATCTTGTTGATTTTGGTTTGTGTTGGTTGTTGTTCTGCCATTATGGCTCCTAAAGTGGGATGTTGCCGTGCTTCTTTGGCGGGTTGCTGTCCCGCTTATTTTGAAGCACATTGAGGCCGTTAATCAGACGAGCGCGCGTTTCACGCGGTTCAATGACATCGTCAATAAAGCCGCGCCCGGCGGCAATGTAGGGATTGGCAAACTTGCGGCGATAGTCATCGACCAGTTCGGCTTTACGCTCGTCTGGATTTTCAGACTGAGCCAACTCGCGGCGGAAGATGATGCTCACTGCGCCATCTGGCCCCATGACAGCAATTTCCGCTGAGGGCCATGCCAGGTTCAAGTCTCCACGGATGTGCTTACTGCTCATCACGCAGTAGGCACCGCCATACGCCTTACGCGTCGTCACGGTGAGTTTCGGAACGGTCGCTTCGCAGTAGGCGTAAAGCAGCTTGGCCCCACTCATGATGATGCCGTTGTGTTCTTGTTCGGTTCCGGGCATGTAACCGGGCACATCCACGAAAGTCACAATTGGGATATTGAACGAGTCGCAGAATCGAATGAACCGGGCGGCCTTTTGACTGGCTTGAATGTCCAAGACACCTGCCAGCACCATCGGTTGGTTGGCGACGATGCCAACACTGTGCCCGCCCAATCGCGCAAAGCCGACGACCATATTTGGGGCAAACTCCTCGTGGAGTTCGTAGAAGTGGCCGTGATCGACCACGCGATCAATCACTTCTTTAATGTCGTAGGGTTTGTTTGGCTCAGGTGGCACGATGGTGTCGAGTTCAGGGTCTGCCCGCAGCGAATCGTCCATGATCGGCCCCATTCTGGGGTCTTCCAGGTTGTTCTGTGGCAGGTAACTTAGCAACTGACGCACCAGCAGCAGCGTTTCAGTTTCATTTTCGCCCACCATATGGCACACGCCGCTCTTGCTGGCGTGAACGTGTGCCCCGCCCAAATCCTCAAAGCTGACATCTTCATGCGTAACGGATTTCACAACATCTGGGCCAGTGATGAACATGTGACTGGTGTTTTTCACCATAAAAATAAAGTCCGTTAGGGCAGGGCTATAAACGGCACCACCTGCGCACGGCCCCATGATGACACTGATCTGCGGGATTACACCGCTGGCCATTGTGTTTGCGAGAAAGATTTCGGCATAACCCGCCAGGCTTTCCACACCTTCCTGGATGCGCGCCCCGCCACTGTCATTCAGCCCAATCATTGGAGCGCCTGTTTTCATCGCCATGTTCATAATCTTGAGAATCTTTTCGGCGTGAACTTCGCTCAGGCTCCCCCCCATAACCGTAAAGTCCTGCGAGTAGACGTAGACCAATCGCCCATCAATGGTGCCCCAGCCTGTAATGACACTATCGCCGGGGTATTTTTTCTCGTCCATCCCAAACTCGCGCG
The DNA here is from genome assembly GCA_963922445.1 of uncultured bacterium. Lineage (GTDB taxonomy): Bacteria > Chloroflexota > Anaerolineae > Aggregatilineales > Phototrophicaceae > DAOTTY01. The sequence goes on along the minus strand of CAWUJQ010000009.1, from coordinate 9,536 downwards.
CACGATGCTGAACAAAGGCATCGACTTCGTGGAAGCTGCCAGGGTCTAGCAGAATGTCCAGCCGTTCGCGTGCGGTGCTGCGTCCGCTTTCGCGGTGCTTTCGGATGCGCGCTTCACCACCACCAGCGTGACTTTGTGCCCGTCGGCGGCGAAGTTCTTCAAATTTGTCTTCCTGGGTGGTACTGCTTGATGAATTTGCCTGCTCATTAATAGCCATCTTTTGTATCTCCATGTCTGCCACCGCGCCGGAGCGTATACCGGACGAGGTAGGCCAGCGGAATAATTGCGATGAGTGCGGCGGTTATCAGCCGGAACGGAAGCCGCTGTCGGGCATAGTCTGCCTGGGCAAAGGCCACAGGCAGCAGGGTTTCAATAAACACAAACCCGATAACCAATCCAGCACTGTAGACCAGTGCATTGGGCTGCCCCCACACTAACAAAACCCCGACTGCGCCAAAGAGCAACGCCCAAATTACCGAGATCAACCCTAAAACTGTGGTAGGGAGCACCAGTTGTGCGGCCAAAGCGGGGGGGGTATCAAAGATACGAGCCGCTGCGCCGATGTGGACGACAGCAAAAAGTAAGGCAGGCAGGGCCAGCCAGCGCAGGCAGCCCAAACGTTGTTGGTCGTGTTTCATAATGGGGATTATAGCTTGTGTTAATCCCACCTTCCACGTTTGTTCAAAATGTATGAGCGCTTTGGCCACTGGTAGGGGATTTTTCACGATTAAGATAGCGTAACTGTAATCATGTCATGTAAAATACTTTCTATCAGATGTTTATGTAGGGGGAAATTAAACCCATGTTGCTACGACTGTTGATTGCACTACTACCTGCGCTGGCACTCCTTGCATTAATTATCGTACCTTTAATTCTGTATCGTGCTTATCTTCGTGGGGAGTTCAGTCCAAAAACGATGATGATTCAGCATCCGGCGTCCGGTAATTATACCCGTATTGAGCTTGATGACATTCAGCGCGTCGAAATCGAGGATGATGAGGACAGCACGTTGTATTACAAAGACGGTACACGCATGACGATCAAGACAAAAGATGCGAAAAAGCTGCTCCGTTTGATGCCGACGCTCAACCCGACTGAATAGTGACAATCGCTCACAATCCAACAATTTGCGCGAGGGCTGCCATATTCAGGGCAGCCTCAACATGATCGGCAAGTGCGTCAAACCGAGCATCAAGCGTGATGTTAGCCCCCGTGCTGCCGCGCCAGCCCAACGAATGCAGCCACGCCCGCCGCAGGGAGGTATTCTGAAACAGACCATGCAAGTAACAACCCCATACCCGCCCGTTCGCACTGATGGCAGAGCTTGTCTCGGCAAGCCAGGGGATGCTGCCGTTAGTCTGCCCCATGTGAATTTCGTACCCAGTTAGGATTTGCCCCTCGATCTCGCTCAACCAACCTATCCCGAACGTTATGCGATCTTGCGTTTGCCGTGTGGACTTGTCGCCGCTGAAAGTGGTTTGCAGGGGAAGCAGCCCAAGCCCGGATGCCATTTCTACGCTGGATTCGACGTGCTGGGGGTCGCGCACACTGTTACCCAGCATCTGATAGCCGCCACAAATGCCCACAACCGGGGTTCCTGCTGAGGCAAGTTGTTGTATCTGCGCAGCAAGGCCCGCTGCTTGCAGCCATGTGAGGTCCGCAATCGTACTCTTGGTACCGGGGATGATGACTGCGTGTGGGGTACCGAGGTCATCAGTGCGGCTGACATATCTGACGGAAACGCCCGCTTCAGCTTGGAGCGAATCGAAATCGTCAAAGTTAGAAATACGCGGCAATCGAACGACAGCGAGATCAATCTGATCTGTAGGAGCTAGATGATGACGCTGTTCTTCGACGGCTACGGCATCTTCTTCGGGCATTCCATGATCGTGAATGTAGGGCACCACCCCCAGAACAGGCACACCGCCGCGTTCCTCTAGCATCGAGATGCCGTCAGTGAATAGAGTCGGGTCGCCACGAAACTTGTTCACAATCAAGCCGCGTACCAGTGACCGCTCCGCATCATCTAGCAGCCACAGCGTACCCAGCAACTGCGCAAAAATACCCCCTCTGTCAATGTCGCCTGCCAGCAGCACAGGCGCTTGTGCGTACCGTGCCACTGCCATATTCACGATGTCCCCGCGCTTGAGGTTCAGCTCCACCGGACTGCCTGCGCCCTCTATGACGACAAGGTCAACCTGCTCACGAAGGCTGTCCAGCGCAGTCGTCACATGTTGCCAAAGTGCTTGTTTGCGCTCGTAATAGCTGCGGGCGCTGACGGTCGTCCACACGCGTCCGTTGACGATAACCTGTGAGCGGGCGTCGGCCTCCGGCTTGAGTAGCACCGGGTTCATCTGCACAGCGGGGGCAATCCCAGCAGCGAGGGCTTGCGTGTACTGTGCCCGCCCAATTTCGCCGCCGTCCGCGCAGACGGCAGCATTGTTGCTCATGTTTTGCGCTTTAAACGGAGCGACATGCAGCCCGTACCGTGCGAATATCCGGCAGAGGGCCGTTACCAACAGGCTCTTGCCCGCCGAGGACATGCTGCCCTGCACCATGAGCGTTTTAGCTGGCATCTAGCTTGCTGCCATCACCGCTTTGACCGCCTCAACGAGTTGGGCGTTCTCATCCGGGGTGCGCGTGGCTATACGGATGTATTCCGGCAAGCCGAACGAGGTACAGTCGCGCACCATAATTTTGTGGCGCAGCAACTTCGCCCGAAATGCCGCCGCATTACCCACTTTAATCAGGAAGTAGTTTACGGCTGAGGGCAGCACATCACAGCCCAGGTCGCACAAATCGGCCCGAAGTTGCCGTGTTGCCTCGCGCAGTTGCTCCAGTGACGCATCTACAGCGTCGTCTGCATCAAGCGCAGCAAGTCCCGCAGCCTGAGCCAATGCATTGACGTTCCAGGCCGGGCGCGCAGCGGCAACGGCTGCAATTAAGGATGGTTCACCCAGCACATAGCCCAGGCGCAGCCCGGCCAAACCGTAGTCCTTCGTCATGGAGCGCACAATAAGCACGTTAGGCTTTAGGCCACACGTTGCGTATATCGATTCGATGTTGTTACCAAACCGGATGTACGCTTCGTCAATGACAAACAGCGTGTCAGAGAACTCATTCACGTCGCTGCTGACATCAACAGCGTCATAGGTCCTGCCTGCCGGATTGCTGGGATGACATAGAAACACCAGTTTGGGCCGGTGCTTCTCCAATGCGTTCCACATCAGGTTGTAATCCGGCGCGAAGTGCCAGGCCGCATCAAACCGGATGCTCACCACAGCACCGCCCATGACTTCCACAACGCGCCGATATTCCGAAAACGTTGGCTCCGGTATCAGTGCCTTGTCGCCGCGCTCGACAAACGCCGCCGCAATCAGCGACAGAACCTCAGAGGCACCATTACCCACGACAATACTGGCCATGCTCACGCCATGCCGATCAGCCAGTTTACGCCGCAGCGCGAGGCACTCGCGGTCGGGGTAGCGGTCGAGCGGTACATTGGCGATGGCTTCACGTATCCCTGGCGGCGGGCCATACGGATTGCTGTTGACACTAAAGTCGATCACCTCATCGGGTGACAGGTCTAACCGCTCTAGCTCGTTATAATCAAACGCGCCGTGGTAGGCGGCAGGCGTCACACGGACTTCCGGGCGGGGTTCAATCGGCATGAGTTCCCTTCGGTAACACGACAAGCAACGCCCCCAAGAATAGCCCGGTTGCTGCAAACATCAAATGCCGCCCGCGGCCAATGTCATCAGACTTCGGTTTGCCGAAGCCGTCGCCGAGCCGATAGTGACCGACTTTTTCCAGTTCAACACCCAGCGCCCCAGCGGCTGCACTCATCGGCTGACCCGCATTCGGGCTTGCCGTTTTGCGATTATCACGCCGCCAAATGCGATATGCACAGCCAGCGTTGCCACCCATCAAAGGCGCAGCCATTACAAATAGCGCAGCCGTCAACCGAGACGGTAGCAAGTTCAGCAGGTCATCGAACCGCGCTGGAACTTTGCCCAACCACTCGCGCATCTCGTCACGGTAACCCAGCATAGAGTCACACGTTTGCGCGTAGCGGTACGCGTAGGCGACAGGCAGTCCTCCCAGCACATAGTAAAAAAGCGGCGCAATCACCCCGTCAGCGGTATTCTCCGCTACCGATTCCACTGCCGCTGCTGCAATCTGAGCATCATCTAACTGTGTGGTATCTCGGCTGACGAGATGCCACGCAGCCAAGTGCCGTGCCTCGTTGATGTCACCGTCCCGGAGCGCTAACTCAACCTCATATGCGGCTTGATTTAACCCCCGGATAGAAAAGGTCATCTTCAACAGCACGCCAGCCAGTAGCCAACCGAGGGGCACACGGCGCAATCCCTTGTCGATCAGGAACACGACGGCTGTAACCACCACCGTCCCGCCAAGTGAAATGCGTATGCCTGCCAACAACGGTCTTATCACACCAACGACCAGCACACGCTTCTGCATCGCCCCGATAGCCGTGCCCATCCACGCAACGGGGTGATAAGGATTGGGTGGCTCACCGAACAGCACATCAAGCAGCACAGCGGTCAGCAACACCCGGCGACGATACGCGCTCACTAAAATTCAATGCCTGCCACAGCGGAAATCCCGGCGTCAAAGGCGTGCTTGATTTTGGTCATCTCAGTAACGGTATCGGCATAGTCAATGAGCAACCGTGGTGCGTTACGCCCCGTGATAATCAGGTGCATTTGCTCCGGCTTATTGGTTCGCAGCCAGTCGATAGTGTCTGCTATATCAATCCAGGCGAAGTGCATCAAGTAGGTGAATTCATCTAGCAGCACAAGGTCATAGTCGCCGCTGGCGATCTTTTCCTGCGCGAGTTGCCAGCCGTGCAGTGCTTTGGCCTGCGTTTCGTCAATGTCTTTCGACGTCCAGGTAAATCCGTCCCCCGTTTTGATCCAGTCCAGGCCATCGAAGCCCTTGGCCGCACGCACTTCCCCCCAGTTGCCGCTCTCGTGCTTGAGGAACTGAATCACACACACACGCTTGCCCCGGCCCAACATCCGCAAAACTACGCCCAGGGCCGCCGTCGTTTTGCCCTTGCCATCACCCGTGTTGACAAGAATCATCCCGCGCTTTTCGCGGTTCCTGCGATTTGCACGCCGTTTTTCGTCTGCTGTTTGTTGTTCAGTGTTTTCCGTCATGAGGTTTCCCTATTCCGCCGGGGTTAGCGGCCTAAAAAACGTGAATTCGTGACCTGGCACCAACGCCGGGTGAAAGATCGCCACAAGGTCTGCCAGAATCAGATGCGGGTTGGTTACGCCCAACTCGAAGTAGTTATTGCCACCGTTTTCGTTCACATCCAGGTTGTTATTCCATACAGTGCCGTTTTGCAGCGCGGCAAAGTCGGCATAGCGCTCATCCTGGGCCAATAAGTCATCCACCCCGTTGATGCCAAATCCATTGACGACCCAAACATCAGCGTCCAGTGCCCCATCATAGACGACTTCAAGGGACACACGATTGCTGTCTCCTGGTGCTGTTTCCCCTAAGGCAATGACGCCACCCGCATCATTAATAATCGCACCTGCGTAAGTCTGTGCGCCGGGGATTGACCAAGCATCGCTGAAGGGCGATAGGTAATTCCACAATACCGTTGGGCGCTCATCTGCTGGCACAGACGCGGCAAGTTGCTGCGCTTCGACATATGCAGCCGCAATTTCGTCGTAGCGTGCGCTGGCGGCAGCCTCCGCATTGAAGAACAGAGCGGTATTTTTCAGCCACTCTGCACGGCCTAGCGGGGTGGCCTCGCGCCAACTGGCATTCATTGCCGTGAACACCCCGGCGTCAATGAGTACCGGGTGGGCGTCTGTTGCTGGATTGAAGCCAAAGGTCATCACCACGTCAGGTTCGGCGGCCAGCACCACCTCAAGATTGATGTCTGAGCCGCTGCCGACATTGACTAACTCATCGGCATCAATTTTTGCACGGATGGCAGGCGTGTTGATGAAATCGAATGAGTCTACGCCCACTAACGCATCCACACGGCCCAACTCCACGAGATGCGGCAACTGCGTGGTAGACAGCGCAATAAACCGTGCAACGGGCACCTCAATAAACTGTGTCCCGTCTGGGAAATCGGTGGCATCTGGGGTGGGCGTGCCACACTGCACCAGCACATAACTGAACCGATCAGCACCGTCAAATGCATCCGTCACGCTGACGACTTTGTAATGGTTGAAGTAGTCAACGCGCACGTTCTCTGCGTCAATAAACTCAGCTTTTTCCGGGAAGTAATCGACGGCGGGGTCGTAGGCTTCGACGCAGCCTGTAAGGTTGGATTGTGGTGCCGTTTGTGCATGGGAAACGGCTGTCAGGCTCAAGAGCGTGGACAGCAGAATAAGGCTCAGTGTTTGCTTCATGGGATTGGTTGTCCTTGGTTGAAATTGGTTTGGCTGTTGGCTTGTGCCCACGTTTGACAGGCGTCAACAAAATTGCGGGCGATATTGGGATTAGAACCAAAATGTAGGTGGATATACGACGCCAATAGGTTGCCATCGGCAATGCCCGCTGTGTAACTTTCACCGCTGCGCCGGGAGACCACTTTGTAGGCAGTTGCGGTGGGTTGGTCATCTGCCCATGCAGAATAGTGAAACTCGTGGCCGCGTGCGCTTTCCCACGCTTTCATCAGCACGTTGTCCGAAGCCGCCGTCACGTCACGGTAGCCTAACGTCATGCGCCCAACCATTGCTGTCGTGCCCGCTACCGCACCCATCATTTCATGTGATTGGCCATCTGCGTCGATAAGCTGTTGGGCCAAGTACATCAAACCGCCGCACTCTGCGTAGGTGGGCACGCCGCTGGTGATGGCATCACGCACTGCGGACAGCATAGGCAAGTTGCCAGCTAGTATGGCTGCGTACAATTCAGGGTAGCCACCGCCAAAGTACAAGCCCGCGCAGCCTTCGGGGAGCGCTTCGTCACGCAGTGGACTGAAAAAGGCAATTTCGGCACCGGCATCGCGCAGCCTATCGAAGTTGTCCGCATAGTAAAAGCAAAACGCCTCGTCACGGGCAACGGCAATCCGAACACCGTTTGTCGCCTGCGGAGCCGGACGGGCGGGCGCAGGTGGCAGCTTACCAGCACTGTTTGCCATATCCCACAATCGCGTCATATCAATGTGGGAATGCACAGCCACCGCAGCCGCCTCAAGGAATTGATGAACCTCACCTTCACGCTCAGCAACGGTATACAGGCCCAAGTGCCGTTCGGGTAAGTTGAGGCCTGGGTTGCGCGGGATGCACCCCAACACGGGTACGCCCACAGCTTCAATGGCTTCTGTGACCCAGGCAGCATGTTGTTCGCTGCCCACACGATTGCAAATCACGCCCGCAAGATTTAAGTCTGGATCATAATCTCGAAAGCCTTGCACGATTGCCCCCGCGCTGCGTGCCATGCGGCTGGCGTCCAATACAAGAATTACGGGAGCGCGCAGCAGCTTCGCGACCTCCGCCGTGCTGCCGATTTCAGTTTTGGCCTCGTAGCCATCGTACAGGCCCATCACGCCTTCAATGATGGCAATGTCTGCATTCTGGCTACCCCGTTGGAATAGGGCGATCAGGTCGTCATGACGCAGCATCCACGAGTCGAGGTTGTGCGCTGGCCGTCCAGATGCCAGGGTGTGATACATTGGGTCAATGTAGTCTGGGCCGACCTTGAAACCCTGCACGGTGTTTGCTGGTGCGAGCGCAGCAATAAGGCCAGAAGTTATCGTGCTTTTGCCGCTACCACTCATTGGCGCGGCAATAACCACCCTGGGTAAGGCGTCTATTGTAGGCTGCGTCACAGTAGCGACTGCCAGGCCAGTCTATGATGGGGTAATGTGAAGGACGGTACAAAAACGAGGGTCATGCGTGTTCTCCTCAATAAGCGCGAAGGCTGACAACGCGAACAACCAAGGCAGGCATTCGGACTTCTGGTCGTATCACCAGTTACCGTTGCGCGACAGTGCCGGACTTTCACCGGGCTTCCCCTATTGTGTGCCGGACATCCGAGTCTTGGGCACACCTTAGTCGTGTAGTATTCAGTTGAATGTGAACATAACATTAAAATCGAACACTTGTCAATAGACACGGGAGAAACGAATTGATGAATCGAAATACGATGCTAGTGGGTGTCATTGCTTTTGTCGGGGTCATCATCGCGATTTTTATCGCGCAGGGTGCCACTGAACCGCAGGCAGCGGCCCAACAAGCTGAGGAAACCGAAGCCGCCGCAGTCAACGTGGCCGAATCAAGTGAGGGTGTGTCTTTTGATATAAGCGGCGCACCCATCCAGGTGTTTCCGCTGTCAGCGGTGACGGAATCAGAACCGGTAACGCTGGACATTACCAGCACGACTGCCCGTGTGAACTTCATCGGCACGGAGCCGCTGGCCTGTTATTTGGTCTACGGTACAGATGATACCTACGGTGACGTTACCAACGACCCGGATATGGCCCAGGCTGCCATTGTTGAACACAACCCGATCATGATTGGATTGGAGCCAGACACGGAGTATCAGTATCGCATGATGGGCACAGGCGAAGACGGCCAGTACTATGTCAGCGCGATTTACACGTTCCGCACACTGCCTGCGGAAGAAGGCGGCACGGCAAACCTGCTGTCATCAGACAACGGCGCTGAGGTAATCGAGGTCAGCAGCAACTTTGGTGACGGGCCTAACGACGGTCGCTGGGGCATCCTGAATGCTTTTGATGACAACACGGCCACTGAATGGTCATCCAACGGGGATGGTGACGACGCCTACTTTGAGATTGCGCTTGATGGCACGTATCAGGTCAACCAAATTGAATATCAAACCCGGGCTATGAGTGACGGCACCGCTATCACAAATTCGTTTACAGTGACGGCAGACGACGGCGAAACCTACGGCCCCTTCGAGTTGGATGGCACGGAAAGCACCTACACCTTCGATGTGGAATTCACGACGGCGACGCTGCGCTTTGATGTGGCGGACAGTACCGGAGGCAATACCGGTGTGGTTGATGTAGCGGTATATGGCGAGCGTGTTGACGCGGAGTGACCTGTTCAATTTAGGCAGAAAGCAAAAACGGGCGCTCATGCAAGCGCCCGTTTTGTGTTTAGCAACTGCTTAGGCTATTCCATGCCCTCGATTTCCAGTGGGCCAACGACGACTTCGTCATTTACTGTTACAGGCAGGTCAGCCCCTTCGACTTCACCAAACTCATAGGTGCCGAGTTCGCCCGTGTCAACGTGCAGCATCGGGAATACAGTCGCGGTTGCATCCTCTACAAGCAGGACGCCGACGTTCTCATTCAAGCCGTCCAGCACAGGCGAAAAGCCGATTACAGGGCCAGGGGCACCGTCACCGTTGTCCGCGTGGATAACCATCCAGCCAGGACCGTCGGATAATACTGTGGCAATGTTGATGCTGTTGGCTTCGCTGACAGGCTGAGCAGTCGCCGTAAACGACGGAGCGGTCAGCATGGGGAAGGTCAGCACCTCGCCGTCAACCATGACCGGGCCATCGGCACC
>CAWUJQ010000008.1:0-41693 GCA_963922445.1 uncultured bacterium | reverse complement strand
GGGCGGCCTGTCGTTGCCTTTGACGCAGACTCACCCGCAGGCGAGGCGCTGTTCAGCATCGCGCAGGCGGTTGCAGCCCGTGCCAGCGTACTCATGCTGCAGGACGACAACGTCATCCCGATCAACATCATCGGCTAAAGCGGATATTCTGTGTGCTGGGCGACGACCTAGTCGTCCATGCCCAGCACACGGATGTCGTCACTGCTTTCTGCGGGGTTGTAACGCCCAATCAACACCCAGAACAACGCGTTGAAGATGAGCGCCGCACCTAGTCCCAGCAATCCCTCAACGAGTGCGCGCCGCCAGCCTACATAAACCAGAATCAGAATGGCGACAAATACAGCAAAGTTGCGGACGGCACTGCGCCGCTGCGGGTCTGCCCGTTGCATGACGAGGAACGTAAACCCGCAAAGGAGTGCGACAATGGTAAACGCCTGCCAGTTCATAGTCTCACCTAAAAACACTTTCCGATAAGCCCCCAAATTATAGCCGCGTTTTTTGTGTATTGGCCTAACATTCCATCTTCACTCATGGCGTTTTGAGGCAGGCGTTTTTGTAGTACACTACCCGCAGATGTTTTCATCGACTGTGATAGAGCCATCAACTCAGAGGTATGCGATGATAGATGTGAACGTAAAAGGCGTTAAAGACGACAGTGTGCGACTGGTGGAAATCAGCGGTCGCATCGACAGCATGAACGCCAATCAATTTGCAGAAGCGCTCAACGGCGAAATCGACAACGGCAACACAAATCTCATCCTGGATTTGACCAGTGTCGATTACATGAGCAGTGCCGGCCTCCGCGAGATTGTAGGCGCGCTCAAAAAGGTTCGCCGCAGCGAGGGCGACCTGCGCATTGCCCAACCCTCAGAACGTGTTTTGGAGGTGTTGGAGATGGCCGGACTGGATACCATCTTGCAGATCTTTGAAACACAAGACGAAGCCCTCAACAGCTACTAAATACACCCGGATGGCGAGCGATGGTTAATGAACATCAGTTACGTGTAGTCGGTGAACTGGAGCAGGTGCCTAACGTCTGCAATTGGGTCGTCCAGGTGGCAGAGGAAACGGGCCTGGACACGCAGGCCGTCAATCACCTGGAGTTAGCCGTTGATGAGGCCATAACCAACATCATCGAACACGGTTACGGGCCAGACGCAGGCAAAAAGTCGATTGAGTTGATTATCCGCGAGGATGGCGGTGATTTTAAAGTCACCATCGTGGATGAAGGCCCACCGTTTAACCCGCTAGGCACAGCAGACCCAAACCCATTAGCTGGGCTGGACGACCGGCCCGACTATGGCGGGGGGTGGGGCCTGTTCTTCATCAAAAAGGTAATGGACGCCGTGAACTACGAGTACACCTCGAACCGTAACCGCCTGACGATGGTCAAACGGTTCGAATAGGCTATTGTGTCTTCCAGGCGTCAATGTCGTTCAGGTTGACGTCTGCCGCGCTGGGTGGCAGGTAGTTCCCCTCACACTCCTGGGCAGTAAACGGTAAATCCTCACGCGGTGCCGTCAGCGGCACTTCTGGATTGAAGTAGTTCCACGTTGCCCTGGAAATGTCCTCGACCATTGGCCACAGGCGCTCAAAATCCTGGAACTCCGATTCTTCCCACAAAAACACGGACAAGATGTAGTGACGACCGTTGGGCGAAAAGACCACGCCCGCGTCCCCTACCGTATCGAAAATCCAGCCGTTTTTGTGAGAGATGCGTATATCGTTGGGCAGGCCCCCCTGCAACAAGCGCAGCAAGTCATTGGCGCTCATCAATTCAAGCATTTGCTGGCACTCGTTTTGATTAAACTCGTCTGGATACACCGCCATCAGGCCAGACCCATAATATGCGCAGTCATAAATCAGGTTAAACAGCAGGCCCATGTCCTCGGCAGTCGTGCGGTTGTAGATGTCCGCACCCGTGTTGAAGTTGGGGTTGAAGTCGGTTACAGGGGCACCAATTGACCCTAACTGCTGCCCCTGAATGCCCAGGTCAAACGGCGCGGTGATGTACGTGTTGCCAGCACCCAGGTATTGCAGCGTCTGGTTAATCTGTCCTAACCCGGTAAACAGATTGCCCTCGCCAATAATCTGCATCAGCAGGTTTGACGATGAGTTGTTACTACACAACAGGCTGTTCGCCATCAACCATGCTTCATCTTGTGACGGCGCAAATGCAAGCCGCTTATAATACTCAATCATGATGGACACCTTTTGCGTACTGGCCGCAGAAAAGGCCACATCCCCTAAGATGTTCACTTCCTCGCCCGTCTGCAAATCCAACACATAAACCGACGCAACCGTCGTCTGTCCGTCATAGATGAACCCCTCGGCATCAAGATACGCAATGATGAGTTCGCGCAGCGTGCTAATATCCGCTGAAAAGGTTGAGGTACCGCCAACAGGCAAATACACCGTGCGGTTAGCCGGGTCAAACAGTGCCGCTTCAATTTGGCTCAACGCCTGATTCACATTGAGTTGGCGTCCGGCGCTGCCGCCGGTTACCGTCAACGTGCTGATGTCGTAGTTGGCCCCGCCCGCGCCCGCATCGTAGCGCCGCGCAATATCCACCAAATAGTCGCGCAATAGGCTTTGCTGGTAATCTGCCGTCAGGTCAATGTCCTGGCCCGTGAAGGTTTCTCGCTGCATCAGGTGATTGGTAAAACGTCCCCAAAACGCGCTGCCGGTGCTCTCGGAGGCGCGGGCACTTGCCAGCATGACCTCGTTGTTGGTACGAAACCCGACCGAGGCCGGATCAAGCAGGATCGGGCTTTCGCCGTAATACAGGACAATCGGTTCTGCATAGGCCGCTTCCCAGCGGGCCACGGCTTCACCGGGCAATAACCCACCCACATCAATGCCTGCAATGCTTACGTCTGTTGGCAGGCGCGTTTGCTGTTGACTAAAGCGCAGCAGTTCGATCACGAACAGCCCCAACGCACCTGCCAGGGCCAATGCTGACAGAATCGGTAAGACGGGCGTAGCGAATCGACGTGTTTTGCGCTTGGTTCCAAGACCAGTAAGGGGCATAGCACTAAGACCTCAATTGGATAGCCTGCTGGATTGCTCTGGCGTGGAAGGGGGTCAATTCGGGTAAGTCCTGTTGCGGCGTCCAGCGGTAACCCAGCAGTTCACTGCTTAGTTTGCCCACCTCGCCGTCCGTGGAGCACAGAAAAGCCAGGTCAATGTGTGCGCCAAACCGCCGGATCATCTCGACCAGAACAACCTGTTCCACCCACACCGTTAACTCAAGCTCTTCGCGCAACTCACGGATCACCGCCTCTTCCAGGCCGTCGCCGCGATCAACCCACCCGCCGGGCAGCCCCCAGGGATATTTGGGGTGCAATACATGCTCAACCAGCAATACATCACCCGCTGCGTTGAAAACAATGCCCACCACGCCAGCCGTGTAACGAGGCCGACCAAGACGCCACAAGCGTGTTGCAAGGTAGGCGACAACCGGGTAACGACGCACGAATTGAGCAATTTGCTGCGCGATGAGACAGCCCTTCCACTTCAACGACCATAGCAACCATAAGGCGAAAGTCTATCCGCCAGTTGCGGGCAGCGTCAAGCTTGGGTTAGCACATTAAAATCCTACCGCATTCTAACCCCATGTTACATGCTAACAACAAGGCTTGGAAAACGGTTGTGCTATAATTTAAGGGATAACCTAAATCCACGGCAGGTGCGCAAACCCTTGCTCGAACTCGACCTAATCGACCTATTCACCCAATCCCCTGGCGACTTTTTCTACCATGTCGTTGTTGTGCTGGCGCTAAGCGCGGGGTTGGCCATTGCCCTCGGTCAACTGAACCGACGGCCCCAAAGCCGCACCGCCTCGCGCTACAGCTTAGCGACGGGCGGCGCGCTGTTGGGCTGGTTCATCCTGATGGCCGGGGCGCTGTTTGCCGTTTTCACCCGCCAAGACGCCACCATGATCTTGCCGCCGCTGGAACGGGCGGTAACGTCAACGGCCATGCTCTTGATCGGTTGGGCGTTCCTCACTGCTGATGCCGAACGGCACGGCGGCGTGGTCAGCTCTGGCTTGTTCGTGCTGCTGCTGACCATCGTAATTGGCTACGTGATGACAGGGGTTCAGTGGGCGGGGTTGGCCAGTTCACTGGATTTCAACCTGAGCCGTTTGGGGGTGGCCTGGGCGTTTATCCAAATGGTTATTGCTTTGCTGGGAACGGTCTTGATGCTGGGGTACTTCCGCAGCATCATTGACGCCCCACTTAAGATATTGTTTTTCCTTCTGCTGCTGTTGGGCTTTGGCGCGTCGCTGTGGCAGTTGAGCAGCGGGGTAGTTTTCGGCAGCTACAGCGGCCTCGCCCGCCTGGGCATGTTCCTTGCCGCGCCGATAGTCCCGCTTGTGATCTACCGCAAAATCGTCTACGGCTATGAACTGGCGCTGGAACTACAGCTTGAACAGTCCGGGCCAATTCCAACGGTACCCACTCCCAACCGCACCGGGTATGTGCCTGCCAGCGCTGGCTCCAGCCACCGTAACGTCACACAAGTGATAAAGGGCGAAGGCAACGACGAGCCAGCCGCCACACCCTACGTAGAACGTGAATCAGCCCTGCTGCTCAGGACGATGGGCATCATTCTGGAGCAGGTTAAACCTGCCGACATTCCCCGGCGCATCGTCGAAGCTGCCGCGAACGTGCTTAAGGCTGACATCGGCGTGCTGCTCCTCGTTGATGACGCGAACTACGCTGATATTGAACTGGCATACGACCGCGTGATGGATCGACCGATTCCAGCGATGCTGTCGCTCAACCTGGAAAAACAAGTCACCCTCGTCAACGCGATTGAGCGTAAACAGCAGCGCCCCCTTTTCGTAGACCGCAACCCAGACGAACTGGAAGACCTATACAACCGCCTGGATATTGCCCAGGTAGGGCCAACCTATTTGCAGCCCCTCATGCGAGATGACGAGTTGGTGGCCATCCTTGTGATTGGGCTGCCATACGCCCGCCGCGAACTGCTCGACAGCGAACGCGAGTTGCTCAAGGGCATTGGCATTATGTCTGGCAGTTTGCTTGCCCTCAGCCGCGCCGCAAATGAAGCCACCATGCGCGCTGAAGAACGTACCATCCAGGCGATGCTGGCCGGCGTTCCGCTGGATGAGGTTGAAGACGACGATGTACTCTCCGCCCATAAAGAGATGCAGTCTGCATTAGACGCCGCCCGCCTGCAAAACCAAGAACTCCAGAAGCAAGTTGCCTTGCTCAAGCTGGAATTGGACGACGAGCGCACACGCCTGACCGGGTTGCTAGGGGACACACAGCAGGGTCTATCGCTGACGGAACGCATTGTGGCAATCCGCAACGACCAGGAAAACCTACGCGCCGAGCGCGAAGCGCTCACAGAACGGCTACAAGCGGCAGAAACCGCCTTCACAAGCGCCACCGGCACCGAAGACGATGCCATGCTCAACGCTCAGTTGGAGCAGCTAACCCAGGAAAAACAAGAACTCAACAAAGAACTTGAACACCTGCGCAACCAACTGGCCGAAATCCGTGAAAACGGCGGCGACTTGCTACCAGCCGCCGCCCAGGATGTGTTGAACAGCATGATCCAGGAGCGGGAACGCCTGCAAGCCGAGCGCGACCGGATGAGCGCCCGCCTCAAAGATATGGAAGCGCAATTGGCAGCACTGGGTATGGACGGGAGTGAGTCCGGCCTGACGCAGATGGTGCAGCAGCTTTATGACCAGCGCTCCGCTTTGCAAGCACGTATGGAAGTCCTCAAGGTAGAACGTGACGCGCTGCTAATCGAGCGGAGGCGCTTCGAGAAGCGAATGCGCAAGGAAGACGAGCGCGAGGGCCAGATCGAACGAATGGAAGCGGAAATCCGGCACATTGCAGGCGACCGAGAAGCGATTACCCGCCAGCTTGAGTCTATTCGGCGTGAGCGGGATGACACAGCCGAACGACTGGACAAAATGAAAGAACAGCGGGCGCGCCTGCTGGCCAAAAGCACCGAGTACGAAGAAGAAATTGTCGAACTCAACGCCCGCCTCGAACGAATGCAGGAACGGTTCTCCGCAGCCTCTACCGACCGGGGCAAAATTGCATCTGAGCGCGACCGCTTATTGGCAGAGCGCCGCGCCCTGGAAAGTGAACGCGACCAACTGCTGGCACAAATCGGCGGGGACAGCAGCCAACTTCAGCAACTGCGCGAGGACGCACGCAACGAACTGGCCGAGATGATCGAAAACATCACTTCACAGCGCGACCGGCTGGAACGCGAACTGAATACCGCCCTGGCCCAACTCGAAGACGCTCAGGCACAACCGCCCCCCGCGCCACCACCACCGGAGCCAACACCCGCCGTCAATGGTGCCCAAAACGACGACACCGGCAAACTATACATGAGCATGGTGCAGGAGCTGCGCACCCCCATCACGCCAATCCTCGGCTTTATTGAACTGCTGGTGAATGAATCTGGCGGGTACCTGAGCGAAATGCAGCGCGACTTCGTCCAGCGCATTTCTGCCAATGTGGTGCGCCTGCAAACAATGCTCAACGACATTGCCCACCTCACCGCGCTTAGTACAGGCCAGTACCGCCTCAAGCTCGAATCTGTTGATGTGATCGAACTGCTGGAAGAAATGATTACCACCGCCACGCATCAGTTCCGTCAGCGCAGCCTGCGGCTTGACCTGCAATTGGACGAAGACATCCCGCCAATCTTCGCTGATCCATCTGCATTGCAACAAATCATGGGCCAGTTGCTCACAAATGCCTATCTCGTCTCGCCGCCAGAAAGCAAAGTCGGCATTACGGCGGAGCAGACCCGCCTGCACCTTAAGGACGACCAGCCCACAGATGCCATCCTGTTCGGCGTGAGCGATTATGGTGGCGGCGTGGCTGACGACGACCTCGAAATGGTATTTTCGCCGCGTTACCATGCCGACCATCAGATTATCCGGGGTATTGGTGACACCAACGTAGGCCTACCCATTGCCAGGGCGCTCGTGGAGGCTCACAAGGGCGTGATGTGGATCGAATCGCAAGACGGCGTAGGGAGTGTGTTCTATTTCGCTATCCCAATGACCTTGCAGCCGGAGCCATTCCATGCAACCGAATCGTAATGTTCGTAGCGAAATCTTTGCGGCCCTGGTTGTTGTGCTGCTGCTGGTTGTCGTGGGCCTGTCTGCCACGTTGTTGAGCATCGTCACGGACGAACCCGTCGGCACGGGTACAGCAGGTACCGCTATTGCGGGTGGGGACAAAACCGTCACGCAGGTAAGCGCAACTGTGCGCGTTAAAGAGACGCTCACTGCAACGCCAACCGTCGCAACAGCGACACCAACCGATACCCCTACAGACACGCCGACGTTCACGCCCTCAGCGACAGATACACCAACGAACACCGCTACATATACAGATACGGCGACGGCAACAGACACATCCACGAACACACCCACCCCAACGCGTACAACCTCAGCCCGCACCCCTGTGTCTGAGGAGCCGACGCCCACGGCGACCCCAACCGCAACCGATACCGGAACGTTCACACCGACCCTGACCGCAACGTTCACTACAACAACATCACCCACGGCTACCGCTTCCACACCGTCAACAGGCGTGGCAGTGCTGCCGACGACTATTGCCACAGCGGCCCCCTGCACCCAACCGCCTACCTGGACGACGTATCAGGTTGAACGGGGCAACACGCTGTTTTCGATTGCGCGGGCCGTCGGCAGCAGCGTAGGCGAACTTAAAACCGTGAACTGCATCCCCGATGCCGACAACATCGCGACTGGCGATGTCATCTTCGTGCCGCGTTCACCCAACGGGCCAGTACAAACGGGCGTGCCTCGCGTCCCCGACGCCAATCAACTGTTGATTCGTGAGGGCTGTGCCCTGGCCGCATCGCAGATTGTGGCCCCGCAGCCGGGGCAGCGCTTACAAGGCACGTTTAGCTTGGCGGGCACCGCAGCCCTGGACGAGTTCCAGTACTACAAAATCGAGGTACGGCCAGACTTTACCAACGTCTACAACTTCTATTCTCAATCATTTGAACCCGTCAACAACGGCTCACTAGGTGCCGTCAATGCGGAGATGTTCGATGATGGCCTGTATTGGCTCAAGCTCACCGTGGTTGACCGCACTGGTAACTTCATTGAACCCTGCGTTGTCCCTGTGATCTTCGAGTAGGCATTGCGTTCCATTTCTCTTCCGTTACACTGGCTTGCTGATTGCAATACATGAGCAAGGCCTGAGAAGAGGAGACTATGGTCGAAGAACAAAACGCGCCCGCACCCAAACGGCGGTCACGCATACGACGCATACTGGAGGCGTTCCTGCTAGTTGTGGTGCCGCTCGCTATCTTTGCAACGACGGTCTGGTTAAGCGGCACCGTGGTGAGCGCAGTTGCTACAAGGGTCAGCCAGCAAATGGAGTACCGCTCCCGGTCAGCGGAATTTGAGGCAGCAGCCACCGCTGCCGCCCCGGTAGAGGGTGATGCAAGCAGCGGCATTGCCATGATGAGCCACCAACGGCGCTTACAGCAGGAGCCGACTGCGACGCCGGATGCCCTGTCATTTGAAACCAACACCCCACGCCCAGAAATCGAGATTACGATTCCGTTTGAAAACACGGCAGCGCCTGCACAGGCACAAGCCACCGCAACAATACCCGCCGTAGAAACACTGGTGCTGCCTACCATTATTTTTCCAGAAGACGCATCACAAGCCATTATTGACACAGCCCCAACCGCAATCCCTGCCCGCATTGACCCGCTTGAGCGCAGCTATGATCTAGTGAACATCGTGCTGCTGGGCAGTGATGAAGAAATCACCAACGACAATACTATCCGCACAGACACAATGATTATCGTGTCGATCAACCGCGATACGGGCACCGTCAACATGATGAGCTTGCCGCGTGATCTATTCGTGTTTGTGCCGGGGCTGGGCATGAGCCGCCTTAACGTAGCTTACGGTTGGGGAGAGCAAGTAGGATGGACAGGCGGCGGTTTTGGCCTGTTTCGCGATACGATTATCTACAACCTTGGCATCAACATTCACTACTTCGCCAAAGTCAACATCACGGAGTTCGAGCAAATTGTTGACCTCGTGGGCGGCGTAGACATCGCCGTGGACTGTGCCTATCAGGACTGGTATCCGGTAGCGCCCATCGAAGAACTTGATCTGACAAGGCCGCTGGAAGAAAACTACTACCTGCGCACCCTTGACGTAGGCTATTACACGCTAGACGGCTTTGACGCGCAGTGGTACGCCCGCTCACGTAAAAACAGCACTGACTTCGACCGAGGCCGCCGCCAACAGCAGTTGATCCGGGCAATTTTCCGCAAAGCGCTAGACAACGGTCAGGTTTCTGAACTGCCGACGCTGTGGAATGAAGGCATGGAGATTGTCAAAACCAACATGACGCGGGAGGGGGCCATCAGTTTGCTGCCATTGGCTATCAACCTAGACACCAGCCAGATCGAAACGTTTACGCTGGCCCCTACCTATCATACCGAAAGCTGGACGACCCCAGACGGGGAGGCTAATGTGCAGTTACCCATCTATGAAACGCTGCTCCCACTGCTACAGGACTTTTACGCACCACCCACAGCCAACCAAATCGAAGTGCGCGGCTCCACAATCCGCGTGTTCAACGGCACCGACCAGGCTGATTTAGATCGGGTTGCGGCAGAGGCGTTGCGCAGTGCAGGCTTTTCGGCCTATGCCGTCGGTGCATCCGAAGCGGGTGGCCAGGATGCAACCACACTCGTTGATTACACGGGTGCAACCAAGGGCAGCAGCACGCCCGAAATTGCATCTATTTTGAACCTGTCAGGCGAATCCATCACGCAGCAGCCCGACCCAAACCGCGTGGCCGACTACGACGTGATTGTCGGGTCAAGCTATAACTCGTGCCCCGGTGGGGTACTGCCCATCCAGGAAGTTGCGGCCAACGATGAAGCCGCCGCCGCGAACTAGATGAACATCGCAATTAAAAAACTCCCTCGTGGTGAGGGAGTTTTGGTTAGTCGGGGCGGCGGGACTTGAACCCACGACCTTTCGCCCCCCAGGCGAACGCGCTACCAGGCTGCGCCACGCCCCGATCTGACTAGAAGTATAGTAGCCCTGCGGTGCAATGGCAAGCGACAGTTTACCGAGCCTGTACTGCGTAATCAAACACGTTGTTGTAGCGCCAGGGCAGGTCATCAGCCGATAAACGGTTCGCCTGCGGTTCATAATCCATGGGGATTGCCTCAACAGATGCAGGCCACACCGTGTCAGGTATCCCAATTGGCAGCGTGACAACGTTACCACTGGGTTCGACCCCCAACCCAACCACGCGGTTGTAAGGGTAAACCTGCACCGTCGGACGCTCACGATTCGCCAGCACAACAACACCCTCCTCAGCAATTTCGCAGCCCGTGCGTGGCTGTTCCCCGGCGACGCTGATGCACACCGTGATGTCTCGCTGAAAAATGTACTGGTAGATGCTCTCGACCATCCACGGGAAGTTTAATTTATCCGCCAGCACCCGTTCCTCAGATGTGGGATAAATGACCCATAGCAGCGTATCTTCACGCAATGGCCCCGTCTCCGCAATCATAGCAGCCGCCAGGGTTTGCACCTTGACCGACTCCGCCCGGAACCCACGCTGTAACTTAAGGTTGGTCAGCGTATGCGCGGCCACAAACCCGGCCACAAATACAGCCAGCAGCCATCGCCCCAGCGGGACGCGCTCACGCACTAGCCATGCAACCGCCCCCCAAACCATTGCGCCGCCGAGTACGCTCAAAAAGAACGTGCGATCACTGTTTTGGTAGTACACCGTAATGGTAAACGGCAAAAACCCCAGTCCAATCACCGCAAGCCCAAGTCCAGTGATCCACGCTGCCGTGCCCAAGCGCATCTGGCCCGGTTTGGCGGCCCACCACCATACCAGCGCCCCAGCGAACAAGCCCGCAACCACGCTTAGCACGATTTCCCAGTTTTCCACGTTGCGCGTGACCGGAATCAGTAGTGTTTGCCACGCAGCCCACCCAACCGAGGAAAGCGTTCGCGTTGCCACGTAGGTTAATGATGTGAATTCATAGGTCGGGTCTACAAGCCCCGATTGGTATGAGTCCGATGGCTGTAGGAAGATCGCGTAAACAGAATAGGCCAGTTGCAGCACCGGAATTGCGTACCACAGCAAGGCAAGCCGCCACGCACGGGTAACAAGGGCTGTACCCAGCAGCAGCGGTGCCGCGAAAATCAGCGCGTAGTACCGCTCATGCGTCCCCACAGCCAGGGACAAGCACACCACCATACCCAACAGCTTCAACGGATGCGGTACCCGCGCCTGCCACAGCAGCAGCCACACCGCCAGTACAAAACCCAACAGACTGAACTGGGTGGCCAGCGTGCCCAGCCAAAACAGGCTCACATCGGTCGAATAGACGGCCAACAGCACCACTATCGTCACCCGTAGCCCTTGGTGTGCATCACGAATCCAGGGCATTTCGCGCAGCAGCGCCCAAAAGGCCAGCACTTTTGCCCACTGCAACACCATCAAAAACACCTGCACGCCGCTAAATGAATCTGGGGCCAACCGATAAATCACCCACCAGGGCAGCCACGTCAGCGGCCTGCCGGGATGCAGCAAAAACTCCCCCTCGCTCGCATTGGACATAAAGCGCCACGCGTCCAAATAGGCTGTGTTCTTGCCCAGGTAAGGCAACCACGGCATAATCACAAGCAGCAGCAATGTGAAACTCGTTGCAACAATTGCACGATGGAACGTTGGCAACAGTCGGTCTTTCGATGATAGCCAGCATTAAAAGCCATTGATTGAACCACAAACGCGGCTGTTTTCAAACCGCGCCCCACCCAAAAGCACAGGAGATGTTCCGTGGCGGCCAAACAACGTCTCGAAATCACGGTGATGAGTGGCCCACTCGACGGAGACGTGTTCAGCTTTCCGGTGGCAGCCCTGCTATCCGGGGAAGTCACGATTGGACGCGGCACCAACAACGACATCACGATTGGCACTGACGGCGTAATCTCGCGGCATCACGCCACGCTGCGCCTGCGGGACGGGCACTGGTGGCTAAGTGACGAAGGCAGCAAAAATGGCACAGCCACCGAACACCCGCACCGCATCGGGGAAGCTATCGCAGTCCAAGAGGCTACCCCCCTACAATCGGGGCAGTTATTCCGCGTGGGTAAAACGTGGCTGCGCTTCACAATCCGCTAGATGACATACCATGCCGACTACACCCACAACCCTTACTGACCTACTTATTAAAGCACGCCAGCAGGCCGCACACATGAGCCACGCTTATTTGGGCGTGGAGCATCTGTTTATCGCCATCATGACGGAGGACGCAGGCGTGATCGAAGCGTTGCGTGCAGCATCAATTGACCCCGCGCAGGTTATTGCCCATACAAAAGCTTATGCCGCCGAGGGCGACGATAAGCGGCTGTGGGCTGGGCACCCTTACTCACCCCGCCTCAGCGTGATCCTGAATTTGGCGCACGACATTGCAATTGAGGCGGGACGTGCAGATGCGGTAAGTGGGGTAGACGTGTGGCAGGCCATCATTGAAGAAGGCGATAGCCTGCCCGCACACATTCTCAAACGAGTCGGTTTCGACCCGTCGGCGTAATGCTTACCCCTCTAGGGCAGCCATCACAGCGGACGCAAACTCATCTGTGCTAACAAACTCCCCCCCACGCGGGGCAATGTCCGCCGTGCGTGCGCCACTATTGATAACCTCGTCCACGGCGGCTTCCACGGCGGCGGCTTCGGCTTCGAGGTCAAGGCTGTAGCGCAGCAGCATCGCCGCACTCAAAATCATTGCCGTCGGGTTGGCTTTGCCCTGGCCAGCGATGTCCGGCGCAGACCCGTGAATCGGTTCATATAAGCCAAACCGCTCCGACCCCAACGACGCTGACGGCAGCATCCCCAATGACCCGGCCAGCACACTCGCCTCATCACTCAGGATGTCCCCGAACATGTTCCCCGCCAAAATCACGTCAAAGTCCGCAGGCCGTGTGAGCATGTGCATCGTGGCGGCGTCTACCAACAGGTGCTCTAGCTCCACATCCGCGTAATCCTCATGCACCTCAACCACGGTACGCCGCCACAGCCGCATCGCCGCCAACACATTCGCCTTATCGACGGAGGTAAGCTTCTTGCGCCGCCCCTGCGCTGCCCTAAACGCGACATTGGCCACACGCCCGACTTCCTCACGGGTGTAATACATTGTATCGAACGCGTCCTCGCCGTCTTCTTGCTCTCGGCGCTCACCGAAGTAAATGCCGCCCGTGAGTTCGCGCACAAATAGCATATTCACACCGTCGAGCAAATCGGGCCGCAGCGGGGCGTGCTGCGTGAGTGCCGGATAGATTTTTACCGGGCGCAGGTTGGCAAATAGCCCAAAATGCTGCCGGATTTTGAGCAGCCCCTGTTCTGGGCGCACTTTCGCCGTCGGGTCACTCCACTGCGGGCCGCCCACCGCGCCCAACAAAATCGCGTCCGATGACTCACACACTTTGATCGTCGCTTCTGGCAGCGGGTCGCCCGTATCGTCAATGGCGATGCCACCCATCAACGCGTGTTCAAACGCAAAGTCATGGCTAAACTTGCTGCCGACTTTTTCCAGCACCTCAACGGCCTTACCCGTTACTTCCGGCCCGATGCCATCCCCGGCCAGAACTGCAATCTTCGCTTTCATCAGTCACTATCCTCACGTTGCAACAAAACGGGGCGTGATCGTCACACCCCGTCAACTCGATAATTTATCGCAGATGATACCACCTATGCAGGCTTTACACCGCCAAAGAGCGCCAATTCAAACACCTTGAAATAGCAGTCCACATGCGCGTAGCCAATCTCGCGCAGCCAATCGCACTGCAACTCAACCGGCGCGAGAATGTTGGCGCTTTTGTCTGGCCGGTAGTAGTAGGTTTTTGCAATTTCGTCGCGGGTTTCGTCACTGCCCACGGAGTGGCGATAGGCCACCAGCGCATCAATGAACAACTCGTCGTACATATGCTCCACCTGCGGCGATGGCGACGACACATGTTCCAGGTTCAAAAACACCCCGCCGGGACGCAGCAGCTCATACAGGTCACGATAGATGCGCTGTTTCACGTCATCGGGCTGATGATGGATTGAAAATCCTGATACGATAGCGTCAAACGGTGCCTTATCTCCTAATGCCGCTGTCCAATCCGCAGGTGCATAATCCCCTTGGATGAGTGTGACGTGTTCTTTGCCCAACTTCTCCTGTGCAGCGTCCAGCATCGGCTGGGAAAAGTCATAGAGAACAGCGTGCGCGTCTGGGTAGCGCGTGAGAACGGCCTGCGCCAGCACCCCATCACCACAGCCCAGGTCAAGGAAGCGCTCAACCGTACCATCACCTAACCCCGCAATCAGCCGCAGCATCATGTCGATCTGTTCGGTTGCCAATGGAATCGCGCCGCGCACACCCGACAGGTACGACGCCACTAGGTCTTTGTCCTGCCACATCACGTCTTTGCGCATCAGGATTCTCCCACCACCTCGAGTGCAATCTCGCCACGCTGGAAGCCATTGAATGCATTCACCCGGATCGTGTAGTCGCCCGCGGGCAACGTCAACCCAGTGATTGCCGCATCGCGCTCAGCGTCGCCGTCGTCATCATCGTAAGCCAGCCGATTGTTCTCGCTGTCAACCACCTCAACGACCGGGTCAAGCGGGTTCCCCTCGAAGTCGTCTGTCAGTGCAGACGCGGTGATGGTTACAGTTTGCTCCGTGTCAAGCATCAGCATAACATCCACTGGCGTCTGACCGAGCAGCACCACCGTCACGGTTTCTCCAATGGCAATAGTTCCCCCGTCGGCTGGTGTTGGGATTGCCGTGGGTGGCGTGCGAGGTGGCAATGTGGGACGGGAGGTTATTGTTGGCGGCACCACCTCACGCGTTTGGCAGCCACTTGCCACGACCAGTATCAACAGACCAAAGGCCGCAATCCTACCCATCTACTTGGCAGCGACCGCCGGGCTTTCGGCGTGGTCAACCAGGGGGTCATTGCCGTCCCAGGCCAGGCACAGCGCGTATTCCACACTGTCTACCAGCGCTAACCAACTCGCCCGGATGATATTTGATCCCGCGCCGACCGTACTCCAGCGCTTACTCCCCATCTGCGTGTCGATAAACACGCGTGTTGTTGCCGCTGTCCCCTGGTTGCTGTTGAGGATACGCACCTTGTAGTCCGCCAGTTGAAAATCGGCCACCTGCGGGTAACGCGGCATCAGTGCCTTGCGCAGCGCCAGGTCTAGCGCATTGACGGGGCCGTTACCTTCAGCAGCAGTGTGAACCACATCGCCGTCAATGTCCAACTTGACCATTGCTTCGGCCAGTGGCCCACGCCCCCGCCGATCTTCGACAATGGTGGTGAAATCAATGAGTTTAAACAGCGGTTCATACCCCGGCTGTGCGCGGTGCAACCGAATGGCCACAGACGCTTCAGCGCCTTCAAACACGTATCCTTCGTTTTCCAGCGTTTTGATCTCGTCTAGTACCTGCACTGCTTCGGTGCTGGTCACATCCAGGCCGAACTCTTCCGCCTTGCTGAGCAAATTGCCGCGCCCGCTCAGGTCACTGACCAGCACACGCATTTCGTTGCCCACCAAAGCCGGGTCGATGTGCTGGTAGCTATCGACATTGCGCCGGATCGCCGCGACGTGAATGCCGCCCTTATGCGCAAACGCGCTGCGTCCCACATAGGCAAGGTGCGTATCGGGTGCAAGGTTGGCAATCTCTGCTACCGTGAGTGATAGCTTGGTCAGCGTGCGCAGGCTTTCTGGCGGCACGCATTCGTAACCCATCTTGAGCTGCAAGTCCGGGATGATGCTGCATAGGTTGGCGTTGCCGCAGCGCTCCCCGTAGCCGTTGATCGTGCCCTGCACATGAACCGCCCCAGCGCGAACGGCAGCAAGAGTATTGGCCACAGCGACTTCACCGTCATTATGGGTATGCACCCCTAGCGGCGTATCTGGGAAGGCGCTCTGCACCGCCTCGAACAACTGCGTGACTTCCCACGGCATGGAGCCGCCGTTGGTGTCGCACAGCACAATACAATCTGCGCCGCCATCTACCGCCGCTTTGATCGTATCAAAGGCGTATTCCAAATCGAGCTTGGTGCCGTCAAAGAAGTGTTCTGCATCATAGATGACCTCTTTGCCCAGCGCCTTCAAGTAAGCCACGCTGTCCTTGATAATGCGCAGGTTTTCCTCTGGCGTGGTACGCAGCACATCCATCACATGCAGCATAGACGTTTTACCCACCACCGTCACGACAGGTGTTTGCGCGTCCACCAACGCCATGATGTTCGCGTCATCTGCCGGGTCACTGCCCTTGCGGCAAGTGGAGCCGAATGCCGCGATTTTGGTGTGTTTCAGGTCTAGCTTGCGCACCGCCTCAAAGTAGGCTGCGTCCTTCGGGTTAGACCCCGGCCAACCGCCTTCAATGTAATCAACGCCTAGCTCGTCCAGTAAATGCGTGATTTTGAGCTTGTCGGCCAGCGATAGCGAAATGCCCTCGCGCTGGGTACCGTCGCGCAAGGTCGTGTCGTAAACAAAAACTTTGGTCATACGTGCCCCGTTTCTATGCGAATGCAGCTAATGTTTGGTGTGCGGCTGCGCCAAACAAGCAAAACGCGACGAAAGCAGCCCCACTACTTATCCAATTAATTTGGTGCCAGCGCCGCCGATAGTGTTCCCAATCTGGCGGTGGTGCCTGTACATCCCAACTCATGACGATGTCGTATAACGGTTCAGCCATCTGCCGCGACACCAGCAGCGCCCCAACGAAGAATACCACCCATCCGACCAAAGCCAGGACAAACACACCACGCTGCGGCCACGCCAGCACCATCGCCACCACACCGACGAGCAGCTTGCCTAACAGCAGCACCTTCACCACCACGGACTCACGCCCGCGCGCAATGATGCGCTGCATCACACAGGTGTACTCCGTGCAGTTGAGGTCGTCTAACATGGCCTGCACAACAGACGCCATCGCCACAACAAAACCGCTAAACAGCCCTGCACCGATGGACGCCAGCGAGAGCAGCAGCGCAGCGGCAATCACCATGGTTAGCGCACAACGTCCGTGTTGATGCGGCTGCCGTATGCGCTTTCGTACTGTTCTGTATCGCTGCCCATATCCAGCAGGTAACCCATCTGGTCAATGCCATTGAGCAGGCAATGCTTAGAAAAGCCATCTATCGGGAAGTCCACCTTACGACCGTCCGGCAGGGTGAGCGTCTGGCTTTCCAGGTCAATCACGATTTCGCTGCTGGGGTCTTCTTCTGCCAAACTCACCAGTTGACGGTGGGTTTCTTCGTCCACAACAACGGGCAGCAAGCCGTTCTTCAACGCGTTATTCCGGAAGATGTCCGCAAAGTAAGTGCTGATGACCGCCTGCATTCCCGCGCCAACGAGCGCCCAGGGCGCGTGTTCGCGAGAACTGCCGCAGCCGAAGTTGTTGCCACCAATCAGAATACGCGCATTGGCATACTCCGGCTTGTTGAGTACAAAGTCCGGCTTGGGCGTGCCGTCTTCTTCATAGCGCCAGTCAGCAAAGGCACTTTTGCCCAAACCTTGCTTATCCGTCACCTTGAGGAAGCGCGCTGGAATGATCTGGTCGGTGTCAATGTCGTTGATGGGCAGTGGGGCCATCGTCGCTTTAAACGTCTTAACAGGTTCCATGAGTTCTCTCTCTATTCGCCTTATTGAGGGGAGTCAAAGCGCCCCGGTTTCACATTCAGGCTGGCGGACGGCATGTATGCCGTCCCTACACCGTCATTATGACCTGTAGGGGCGCGATATATCGCGTCCGCCAGCGTAAAGTAACCATTAGCCAATATAACTAGACAGGAATCGCGTCACGTTCGCCCAGCACCCCGCGCGGGTCAGTGATGACGCCGTTTAGCGCAGTTGCGGCGGCGGTCAGCGGGCTGGCCAGGAACGTGCGCCCACCCTTACCCTGACGGCCCTCAAAGTTGCGGTTGCTCGTGCTGACTGCATACTCACCTGGGGCAAGCTGGTCGCCATTCATGGCAATGCACATGGAGCAGCCTGCCTCACGCCACTCTGCGCCTGCTGCCTTGAACACTTCGTCTAGCCCTTCGCGCTCGGCCTGCTTCTTCACCTGCTGGCTGCCTGGAACAACCATCACACGCAGGTCATCCGCAATCTTGCGACCTTCCATCATGCTTGCGGCTAGGCGCAGGTCGCTAATGCGGCTGTTCGTGCAGCTACCGATGAACACCACGTCCACCTTTTTGCCCAGCAAGCTTTGACCGGGTTGCAAGTCCATGTAGGTAAGTGCTTTGTCCAGCGCTTGCTTTTTGCTAACTTCGCGCTCGGCGTCAGGATCGGGCACCGCGTCAGTGATCTTCATGCCCATGCCGGGGTTAGTACCATAGGTAATCATCGGCACAAGGTCATCGGCGTTGAGTTCCACCGTTGCGTCGAAGGTTGCGCCCTCATCGGTGGGCAGCATGCGCCACTCCGCCACAGCGCGATCCCAATCGTCACCCTGCGGCGCTGCCGGGCGGCCATTCACGTACTCAAATGTGATCTCATCCGGCGCGATCATGCCAGCACGCGCGCCACCTTCAATGCTCATATTGCAGATGGTCATGCGCCCGTCCATGCTCAGGTTACGAATCGCGCTGCCCATATACTCCAGCACATGGCCTGTACCACCGCCCACACCGATCTTAGCAATAATCGCCAGGATGATGTCCTTAGCGACCACGCCTTCACCGAGCGTGCCGTCTACCTTGATGGCCATCGTCTTTGGCTTATTCTGAAGTAGCGTCTGCGTGGCCAGCACATGCGCCACTTCGCTCGTGCCAATGCCGAAACCCAGGGCACCAAACGCACCGTGTGTACTCGTGTGGCTGTCCCCGCATACGATGGTCATACCCGGCTGCGTCAGCCCTTGTTCTGGCCCAATCACATGAACGATGCCCTGCTTTTCCCCGCCCAGGTTAAACAGCGGGATGCCAAAATCAGCCGTGTTTTTGCGCAGCATATCAAGCTGTTTGGCACCGAGCGCGTCCGTCACGGGGATGACGCCGTCGGCATTTTTGGGTGTGGTCGGCGTACTGTGATCCATCGTCGCCAGCGTCAAATCGGGG
Organism: uncultured bacterium; assembly: GCA_963922445.1. Lineage (GTDB taxonomy): Bacteria > Chloroflexota > Anaerolineae > Aggregatilineales > Phototrophicaceae > DAOTTY01. Next base: position 22,529 of record CAWUJQ010000008.1, on the reverse strand, counting down.
CGGCGTACCTTCAGGCCGCGTTCACGCAACTGCGTAAACGCTTGCGGCGACGTGACTTCGTGAATGAGGTGCAGGTCAATGTACAGCACCGCCGGCGAATCTTCCGTTTGCGGGCGCACGACGTGCTTGTTCCATACCTTCTCAAACAGGGTTTGAGGTTGACTCATGACAGTAAAATCCTTCTGAAATTGTGATTTGCTAGTTCTGCATGTCATTGGGGCAGATGGTATCGCACCTGCCCCCAACGTGTAAGTGGTTATTCAGTGGGTTGAACGACACCTAACATCGCAGCATCGCCTTCGGGCTTTTGGTCACCATAACCGATGACCGTCAGCATTCGGTTGAGCGCAGTCAGGTAGGCGCGCACGCTGGCCACGATCACGTCATCGTTAGCGGCATACCCACCTACAGAGCGGCTGCCGTCTAGCGTGGCAATGCGGATGGTGACCTCACCCAACGCCTGAATGCCCTCCGTCACACTGTGGACGCTGTATTCGATGAGGTTATTTGGGCACTTCACGATAGCGTCCAATGCACGGAAGGCCGCATCGACCGGGCCAACACCCACCGCCGCATGGATGAACTCATTACCCTCTTTGTCCGTGAGCTTGGCCGTAGCCGTCGGCATCCCCATCGTGCCGCATGTCACCTGGATGTCTTGCAGCGTGAAAATCTCATCCACACCCTGGAACTTATCCTGCATTAGCGCTTCCAGGTCAGCATCCGTGACCGTTTTCTTGGCGTCGGCCAAGTCCTTGAAGCGCACGAACACGTCTTTCAGTTCTTCGTCCGTCACTTCATAGCCCAGTTCACGCAGGCGCACCCGCAGCGCGTGACGGCCACTGTGCTTGCCCAATACCAACCGGCTCTGGCTGAGGCCCACGGTTTCCGGCGTCATGATTTCGTAGGTGCTGGCGTTCTTGAGCATCCCGTCCTGGTGGATACCCGCCTCGTGAGCGAAGGCATTCTGCCCAACAATCGCCTTATTCGGCTGAATGGGCAGCCCGGTGTAGTTGCTGACCATACGGCTGGACTTGGTGATTTCCCGCGTGTCGATATTCGTCCGCAGATTGTAAAACTGCGGGCGCGTGTGAATCGCCATGACGACTTCTTCCAGGCTAGTGTTACCCGCCCGCTCACCAATCCCGTTAATGGTGACTTCCACCTGACGGGCACCACTCTTGACGCCTGCCAGTGTGTTAGCCGTCGCCATGCCCAGGTCGTTGTGGCAATGCACCGACCAGATGATGTTGCTGCCAGGGCCAGCACCGGGCGTTTCCGCAATGAGCTGCTCGATAGTTTCGCCCCACTCCTGCGGCGTCACATAGCCCACTGTATCTGGGATATTCAGCGTGGTCGCCCCACACTCAACAGCCAGCGCCAACACCTCCAACAGATACTCCATGTCGGTGCGGCCCGCGTCCATCGGGCTGAACTCCACGTCATCGCAGAAGCTCTTGGCCAGCGTCACTGCCATTCGGATGCGCTCCAGCCCCTGCTGGCGCGTTAAACCCGTCTGGTACTTCAGGTGAATATCCGACGTGCCCAAAAACGTGTGAATGCGCGGCTTCGCAGCGTACTTCACACCGTCCCAGCAGGTGCGGATGTCACTTTCTACCGCACGGGCCAGCCCAGCAATCACCGGGCCGTCTTCATTGCCAACTTCGCTGGCGATGCGCTGCACTGCTGCGAGGTCATCGGGTGATGCTGCCGGGAAGCCCGCTTCGATGATGTCCACGCCCAGCTTGTCCAACTGACGGGCAATTTCGAGCTTTTCCGCACTGCTCAGCGTTGCGCCGGGACTCTGTTCACCATCACGCAGGGTGGTATCGAAAATGCGGACAGTCTTCTCGTCATACGTTCTTTCTACCATGTTGGGGATGTTCCTTTCTGTCTAAAGTGAAGTGTGTTAGGTCAACAAGATCGCTAAGGTCACTTTCTGACATCGGCATCACCCCCTTTCGTCACTACACCGGGTTCATCATCCATGTGAACGCCGCCTCTCTTAGTCCTGCTGCTTGATCTTCTTGGCGTCCAGGAACGGCATCATATCGCGCAGGTCTTCGCCCACCTTCTCAATCAACAGGTCGTGTTCCTGAGCGCGGCGTGCATTGAAGTTCGGGCGGCCTTCCTTGTTTTCCTCAATCCAGCGATTGGCAAAGTCCCCACTCTGGATGCGAGACAGCACCCCGGCGAACTCTTCTTTAATCAAGCCTTCGATCTCATCACCGATCTCGTAGCCGCCCTGCTCTGCCGTGTTGGACACGCTGTACCACATATAGCTCAGGCCGCCCTCGTACATCAGGTCTACGATGAGCTTGAGTTCGTGCAAGCACTCAAAGTAAGCCACTTCCGGCTGATAGCCTGCCTTCACAAGCGTCTCGAACCCGGCGCGTACCAGTGCAGTTACACCGCCACACAACACAGACTGCTCACCGAACAGGTCGGTTTCGGTTTCTTCCTTAAACGTTGTCTCGATCACGCCAGCGCGGGTGCAGCCAATGGCCTGCGCATACGCGAGTGCCTTCTGCTTGGCTTCACCAGACGCATCCTGATAAACCGCCAGCAGCCCCGGCGTCCCCGCACCCTCAGTGAAGACCTCACGCACGCGGTGACCGGGTGCCTTCGGCGCGATCATGCTTACGTCCACGGTTTCGGGCGGTACAATCTCCTTAAAGTGGATGTTGAAGCCGTGCGCGAACATCAGCATGGCCCCTTCTTTAAGATTACCCGCGATGCTCTCCTCGTATACCTTCGGCTGTACCGTATCTGGCACAAGCACCATGACCACATCGGCTGCTGCAACGGCATCGGCCACGTTCATCACCGTCAGCCCGTCGGCCTCAGCCTTGGCACGGCTCTTGCTGCCCTCGTGCAAACCGACCACCACATCCATGCCGCTGTCATGCGCATTGAGCGCGTGTGCGTGCCCCTGGCTGCCGTAGCCAATCACCGCGATCTTTTTGCCCTGCAACAGACTCTTGTCTGCGTCGCTATCGTAGTAAAGTGTTGCTGGCATTCGTCTTAAACCCTTCCTGAAAAGATAAAATCCGTTAATTTGGGGGCAACCCCATTACCAAAATCACACATCTGCTCTAGCAGGGGTTTGATGCATCAAACCCCCACGCATGACGCCTCTAAACCGGGTACCCGTTCTTCTCACTCATGACGGCCTTTTTCATCGGGGCCGGTGGCTCATAGGCACTGTCGATGATGCGCGTACCGCGTGCCATTGCCACCACACCCGTCCGCACCATTTCGATGATGCCAATCGGGCGCAGTTGGTTGATGATCTCCTCGACCATCGGTTCACTGGCCGTCACCTGGATAATGCACACATCCGGCCCCATGTCCACAATGCGTGCGGGGTAGCGTTCGCAAATTTCGGTCACGCCATTATAGGAGTCCGCGTCGTTTGTGCGAACCTTAATCAGCGCCAGGTCCCGGCTGATGAACGGCTGGTCACGCAATATGCGCACATCAATCACATTGACCAGCTTTTGCAGGTTCGCCGCAACCAAGTTCGGATTCATACGGGCCACATCCACCACAATCGTCATGCGGCTGATGTGCGGCTTGTGCGTGCGCCCCACCGTGAGGCTGTCCACATTGAAATTACGTCGCCGGAACAGGCTCGCCACGCGGTTGAGTACACCGGGCTTGTTTTCGACCAGCGCAACCACCGTGATTTTGTTCGGTGCCGTTTCGTTATTCATTAGGATTGCTCTCCGGGTTTGGGACGGCGAATCATATCGTGCAGGTCAGCACCAGCGGGCACCATCGGGTAAACCATATCGTCTTTCTCGATGACATATTCGATCAGGACGGGGCCGTCAATGCTGCGGGCGAATTCCACACTTTCCTGAATCTGGTCGCGGTGCGTCACCCGCATCGACGGGATGCCGTAGGCTTCCGCCAACTTGCAAAAGTCCGGGTTCACCATCGGCGTGGACTGGTAGCGCTCATCGTAGAAGATTTCTTGCCATTGGCGCACCATGCCCAAAAAGGCGTTGTTCAACACGGCAATGTTCACGTTGACGTTTTCCTGCTTGGCCGTGGCCATCTCACAAATCGTCATCTGGAAGCCGCCGTCGCCCACAATCGCCCAAATTTCTTCATCCGGGTTACCGAACTTCGCGCCCATCGCCGCTGGGAAGCCAAAGCCCATCGTACCCAGGCCGCCGCTCGTCAGCATCGTGTGCGGACGGTTATGCGGGTAGTACTGCGCTTCCAACATTTGGTGCTGGCCAACGTCTGTGACCGTCACGGCGTTGCCATCAGTGTACTGCCACAGGTCGTAAATCACCTGCGGGCCAATCAGTCGGTCGCCCATGTCATAGTGAACAATGTCGCGCTCGTCGGCGTCTTCCTGCATGTCACGGATGTGGTTGAGCCATGTGCTGTGATCCTGATGTTGGAGGTGCGGTGCCCACTGCGACAGCACCGTGCGCAGGTCACCCGCGATGCCCACATCCACACGCACGTTCTTGTTCAACTCAGACGGGTCAATATCGACGTGGACCTTTTTGGCGTTGGGCGCGTAGGTCTTCAAGTTACCCGTTACACGGTCATCAAAGCGCATCCCTAACGCAATGAGCAGGTCAGCCTCTTGAATGGCGTGGTTGCTGGCGGCATCGCCGTGCATGCCCATCCACCCGATGCACATGGGGTGATCTTGCGGAATAGCGCCTTTGCCCAACAACGTCGTCGTGATCGGAATCTGAACCACTTCCGCCAGGTGCTTGAGTTCATCCATCGCGCCAGACATCAAAATGCCATGCCCCGCAAGGATGATCGGGCGCTCCGCTTCGTGGATTAAGTCGAGTGCGGCTGCGTTTTGCTCGTCGCTGCCCTCTGTCGGCACAACATAGCCCGGCAGTACAATCTCGTCTTCTGGGTAGATAAACTCCGTCAGCGCCTTCTGCACATCCTTCGGGATGTCGATCAGCACTGGCCCTGGCCGCCCCGACCGTGCAATGTGGAACGCCTCGCGCACAGTGTAAGCCAGCTCCTCAACGTCGTAGACGAGGTAGTTGTGCTTGGTCACCGGCAGCGTCACGCCCGTCACGTCCGTCTCCTGGAACGCATCAGACCCGATGGCCGTCGTGCCCACCTGCCCGGTGATCGCAACAATCGGGCTGGAATCCATCATTGCGGTTGCCAGCCCGGTGACAAGGTTGGTTGCGCCGGGGCCGCTGGTGGCAATGCAAACGCCCACCTTGCCCGATACGCGTGCGTAGCCGTCCGCCATGTGGCTTGCGCCCTGCTCGTGACGTACCAGCACATGGTGAATTTGATCGCGATACTTGTGGAGCGCGTCATACGTGGGGAGGATGGCACCACCGGGATACCCGAAGATGACCTCTACGCCCTCACGCAGCAAGCACTCCATGATAATGTCTGCGCCCGTTAACTGAGCCATGATTTTCTCCTGGTTAAAGGTTTATTTTGCAGTCTGCGGCTGCTGGACGTGCGTCAGCCAGCCGAACTTATCCGGCAGTTGGCCGGAGGTAATGCCGAAGAACATATCCTGAACAGCTTTTGTGATCGGCCCGCGTGTGCCCGTGCCCACTTCGATGCGGTCAACAGAGCGAACTGGCGTGATTTCGGCTGCTGTGCCCGTAAAGAAAATTTCATCAGCCGTGTAGAGCATTTCACGCGGAATCGCCTGGAACGTCACGTCGTAGCCTAGGTCGTTCAGGATCGTCAGCGCACTGTCACGGGTGATGCCCATCAGAATGGAGGAAGCCATACCGGGGGTGTACACCACCCCACCGTGGATCACGAACAGGTTTTCGCCCGCGCCCTCGCTCACCAGCCCATTTGCGTCAAGCGCAATGCCTTCGTTAAAGCCATTGTCTTTGGCTTCCATGCTGATGTACTGGCTGTTCACGTACTGGCCGCCAATTTTACCCATCGGCGTGAGCGCACCGGGTGTCATCCGCCGCCAGGAACTCACCTGCACGTCTACCCCGTTTTCAATAGCCGCTTGCCCCAGGTAACGTCCCCACTCCATGGTGATGATGGACACCTGCGTCGGAGAGGTACGCCCTTCTAGCCCTTGTAGGCCATTAGGATGCGCCCCCCGAAAAGCAACAGGCCGGATGTAGCACGAGTCGTGACCGTTGCGGCGCACCGTTTCTACCGTGGCTGCGTTGATCTCGTCTTCGCTGTAAGGCAGTTCCATCCGCATAATTTTCGCAGAGTTGAACATCCGGCGGGTGTGTTCCTTCAAACGGAAAACGGCTGCGCCGCCCGGTGTATTATAGGCGCGCTCGCCCTCGAACACGCTTGACCCATAGTGCAGCGCGTGCGCCGTCACATGGACGGTTGCATCTTCATAGCGCACAAACTCGCCATTCATCCAAATCCATTCAGAAGTCGGCATGAAGCTAACCCTCTCGCACTTTTGCTTGTCCAAAAAAAGCGCGCCTACCGCTGGAATTCGGCAGGCGCGTAAGGTAACCACGCTGATTGTTATAACGCTGCGCACTGGCCGCCCCCCAACGGGCACCGGCTGCGCGGGAGCGGCCCATGCAGGTTGCCTGATTTTGATACGGTGAGCTGTGCTGGCAGTGCGTGTTCATCGTTGTGTCATTGATCCTAAAACTAAAAAAGCCTCCCGTTTGGGAGGCTTTCGTTCGCTGCTTTCTAACCGCTGCTACCGTCTACCACCCAAGTCCCGCAAACCCGTTGCTAATCACAAGCACGAGCACCACGACGATGACTAGGATGTTGGTGGTAATGACGTTCTGTCGGACGGCCACAGGTGATTTCCGTGTGAAAACTTTGTTAACGTGCATAGGAGATTAGCCGGGATCGCAGAGTCTGTCAACCAGCATCACAGCCGATTCTCATCTATATCTGAATTTCATATAAGATGACCGACTCGGCTTGTGCAAAAGCACCAACTACCCTGCGATTAGGGCCTGCGCCTGCTCAATCTGCTCGCGCACAGCATCCGGGGCGGTGCCACCCGCAACCCGCCGCTTGGCCACCGCCGCCGCAAAGTCGAACACGTCATGCACATCGCCCCCAAAATGAGCCGAGTGTTTCGTAAATGCCTCTAGCGGCAAAGCAGACAGCGCAACCCCCAGCCGCTCTGCATCGGCCACCACTTCGCCAACGATGTTGTGTGCCGACCGGAAGGGTACACCCTTCGCCACGAGATAGTCGGCAAGGTCGGTGGCGAGCATTGCGTCGTCTAACGCGGCCTGCATTTTGTCGGGATGAAATTGCAAGGTGGCCATCACCGCTGCAACCACAGGCAGGAGCCTTTCAAGTGTATCCACGGAGTCGAACAAAGCTTCTTTGTCCTCTTGCAAGTCCTTGTTATAGCCGCTTGGCAGCCCCTTAAGCGTCATCACCAGCCCAGAAAGGTTACCAAACAGCCGCCCCGCCTTACCCCGCGTGAGTTCCATTGGATCTGCATTGCGCTTTTGCGGCATCAAGCTAGACCCCGTGCTGTAGCGGTCGGCCAGGGTGACAAAGCCAAACGCCGAATTGCTATACAGAATCACGTCTTCTGCTAGGCGGCTGAGGTGCGTGCCCACCAACGCCAGTGCAAACAGTGTTTCCGCCACAAAATCCCGGTCACTCACCGCGTCCAGGCTGTTTTGGCTGATGCGATCAAAACCCAACTGCTCCGCCAACTCCTCCCGGTTGATGTTAAATGGCGTCCCCGAAAGCGCCCCACTACCCAACGGCAGCACGGAGGTGCGTTGGCGCGCATCTTGCAGGCGCTCAATATCACGCTGCAACATCCAAAAGAAGCTCATCAGCCAGTGACCTGCCGTAATCGGCTGAGCAGGCTGCAAATGCGTATACCCCGGCATAATCGCATCGGCTTGAGCGTCAGCCGCATCAACAAGCGCGGCCTGCACCCCGCGAATTTGTCCAATCACCGCGTCAATGGCATCCATCACCCACAGTCGGAAGTCCGTCGCCACCTGATCGTTGCGGCTGCGCCCGGTGTGCAGCTTGCCCCCAAGCGCCCCCACAATTTCGATCAAACGCCGCTCAACGGCTGTGTGAATATCCTCGTCACCCTCGCGGAACTCAAACAGGCCACTGTCGAACTCGGCTTTGACCTGATACAGCCCGTCAACCAGCTTTTCGGCTTCCAACGGCGTGATGATACCCGCGATTTGAATGGCACGGGCATAAGCCACACTGCCACGAATGTCCTGCGCCACCATGCGCCTATCAAACGGCAGGCTGTCATTCAGCTTGCGTAAATCGTTGTCGGTTGGTTCGCTAAAGCGCCCGCCCCAAAGCGTCATTATTCCATCTCCTTGCAATTCGGCTCCCGCAACCCGGTGAGGCAAACACACACCTTGCCTCACCTGCTTCGCGTTGTTCTTTTAACCTGTTTGATGACCTCAGTCGCGCTTGAACTTGCTGTAATCCGGCTCGTCGTAGCTGTTATCTGCCCCGCCCTCAATATTGAGCAGTGCCTGCACCTTCATGGGCAAGCCAAACAGGTTGATAAAGCCCTCTGCGTCCGCCTGATTATAGACATCTTCCTCACCGAAGGAGGCGTAGTCCTCACGGTATAGGCTATACGGACTCCTGCGCCCGACGGTAATCACATTGCCCTTGTACAACTTTAAGCGAACGGTACCGCTCACGCTCTTCTGCGTTTCCCGGACGAAGGCGTCCAGCGATTGGCGCAGTTTGGTATACCACTGGCCGTTGTAAACCAGTTCGGCGTACTTAATCGCGATTGTATCCTTGTATTGCAGGGTCAGCTTATCCAGGCAGATGCTTTCTAGCGCTTGATGTGCCCGATGTACCAGCGTGCCGCCCGGGGTTTCGTACACCCCACGATTCTTCATCCCCACAAGCCGGTTCTCGACCATATCCACGCGCCCAACACCGTGCTTGGCCGCCACCTGATTGAAGCGCTCAAATAGCTCCACAGCGGGCAGCTTTTCCGCATTAATGCTGACGGGCACGCCTTCCTCAAAGCCTATTTCAACATATTCTGGCTCATTGGGCGCTTCTTCCGGGCTAACCGTCAGCGTGTACATATCCGCTTCGGGTTCGTTCCACGGGTCTTCCAGCATCCCGCCCTCGTGGCTCATGTGGTAGATGTTGCGATCACGACTGTAAATGGACTTTTGCGTCGCAACAACGGGCACGTTAAACTCAGCAGCATAGGCAATCGCATCCTCACGGCTGCGGATATCCCACTCACGCCAGGGGGCAATCACGCGCAAGCGCGGGTTGAGTGCCATAGCCGTCACCTCGAAGCGCACCTGATCGTTACCCTTACCCGTGCAGCCATGCGCAATGGCATCCGCACCTTCTTTTTCCGCAATTTCTACCAGATGCTTAGCAATGAGCGGGCGTGCAAACGACGTGCCGAGCAGGTAGTCACGTTCGTAGACGGCACCCGCCATCAGGGTCGGGTATACAAACTCCGTCAGGAACTCGGCCCGCAGGTCACGGATATACAGCTTACTCGCCCCAGTTTTGATCGCTTTTTCTTCCAGGCCGTCAAGCTCGTCGCCCTGGCCCAGGTCTGCCGTAAAGCAGATGACCTCACAGTCGCCATAATTATTCTTCAACCACGGCACAATCACGGACGTATCCAGGCCGCCGCTGTAGGCCAAAACAACTTTTTTCACAGGTTGTCTACGGTTCACTTCGCAATTCCTCCTCAAAAACGAAAAACACCCCGACGCAGCGTTCGGGGTGTTGGCTTCACAAATGACTGGCTTTCACCGAATCACAAAACCGCCCAACCGCTCAGGGTTTGGGTATAGGCAGACGACGACGTCGCATGTTGGGGTCAGTGAAAGTTGTGTTGCTCATAGCGGCTGATGTTAGCGCATCTGGCGGGTGTGTCAAGCAGTTTGGTCGTCAATATGCCTATGCACAATTAACACCGCCCTAATCGTGAAGAAGTAAGATGCACCCGGTGAAGCGAATCTCATATAGGTGCTACGCCACATCACCGGAGCAAGAACCTTGAACTTAACACTACATACCACGGCTGACGCCCTCGACAGCCTGAAACCCGTTTGGAACGACCTCGTGCAGCGCAGCACGGCCAATACACCCTTTAGCACCTGGGAATGGCAAACTGCATGGTGGGCCGCCTATCACCCCGGCGGCCTGTGGATTGTGACCTGCGAAAACGACGCTGGCAAGCTGGTTGGCATTGCGCCGTGTTTCATCGAAACAGAGGGCGACACCCGCACCCTACGGTTAATCGGTCATGTGGATGTGACTGACTACATGGACTTCATCGTAGATATGGACGAGCAAGAAGCCGTTTACAGTGAACTGGCCACCTACCTGAGCGAAGCGCACGGCAGCGCCTACGATGCCGTAGGGCTGGCCAACATCCCACAGGCATCACCCACGTACACTGCCTTCCCGGATGTGCTGCGCACACACGGCTTTGACGTTAGCTTTGAGGAAAACGACGTTGCCCCACTCATCCAACTGCCGCAAAGCTACGACGACTATCTCAGCAACATCCTGGATAGCAAACAGCGCAAGGAGGCCAAGCGTAAGATGCGCCGCGCCGAGGGCGGTGAATACGACGTTGCCTGGTATATCGTCGGCAGCGATCACGATCTGACAGAAGAAAGCGAACGCTTCCTGTCCCTGATGGCCGCCGCTGACACGGAAAAAGCCGCGTTCCTGCAAAACGAGCAGCATGTCGACTTTTTCAACCGTATTGTGCCACTAGCCAACGATAGCGGTTGGTTGCAGCTTATGTTCCTGACCATCGATGGCAATGCGTGCGCTGCCTACTTCAACTTCGACTACAACAACCGCATCTACGTCTACAACAGCGGGCTAGACCCCGACAACTACGGCGCACTGAGTCCCGGCATTGTCCTGACGCAGTATGCGATTCAGCATTCCATTGGGCAGGGCCGCGCTGTGTTTGACTTCTTACGCGGCAACGAAACTTACAAGTACCTGATGGGCGGCAGCGACACCCGCGTCTATCAGCTTAACGCGACGAAAAGCTAAAGGACAGCCAAGCCAGCCATGAACCGCATTGCGATTCTTTCTGTACATACCAGCCCCATTGCCGCACCGGGCGGCAAAAAAGTGGGCGGCCTCAACACATACGTCCGCGAAATTGCTCAAGAATTTGCCGCACGCGGCATTACCGTTGATATTTTCACACGGCGCACCAGCCCCGACGAACTAAACCGCGACAACTCCCTGGGCGAGAATATTAACGTCGTCCACGTCACGGCGGGGCCGGTATCGCCCCTTGGGTCAGAGGCGATCTACCCGCATTTGCAACAGTTCACCGCTGGGGTCATCGCCTATACCATCCGCAACAATGTCACCTACGATCTAATCTACAGCCACTACTGGCTGAGTGGATGGGTTGCGCAAAAGCTCAAAGAAGCGTGGGGCACCCCATTCGTGCAGATGTTCCACACGCTGGGCCACATGAAAAACCGCATCCCATCGGTGCAGTCCCACGTGCCGGAACTGCGCATTCGGGTCGAGACGCAGGTCGTTGAATGGGCCGACCGCCTGATTGCTAACACGCCTGCCGAACGCGCCCAACTGCTTTGGCTCTACCATGCTGACCGCCGCAAGATCATTGTTAACTCGCCGGGGGTCAACACACAGCGTTTTTCACCCATCCCGCAGCGCGATGCACGAGACACATTGGGCATCAGCCAGGATGAGAACCTGCTCGTGTTTGTTGGACGCATTGAACCGCTGAAGGCCGTCGATAGCATCATCGAAGCGCTGCACCACGTCCGCGAGACGCATCCAGAACTAATGCCCAACACACGCTTGGCCATCATCGGCGGCGACCCAAAAGACAAGACCGACCTCGACATGATGGCCTTGCAGCGCCTGACCCGCGAGTTGAATCTGACAGATTATGTGCAGTTCTTGGGCGCGAAGGATCAAGCCGCGCTCGCCAAGTGGTATGCAGCAGCGACCACCGTTATTATGCCATCCGAGTACGAGTCGTTTGGCATGGTGGCGCTAGAGGCAATGGCGTCCGGCACGCCTGTGATCGCCTCTGAGGTGGGCGGGCTGGCCTATCTCGTCAAGCATGAGCAAACAGGGCTGCTTGTACCAGCCCGCAGCCCGCAGCGCCTTGCACAGCGCATTGTGCAAATTATCACACAACCGGAAGGCACCGCAATGATGGGCCAGCAGGCAGCCGCTTACGCCCACCAGTACGCGTGGCCCATCATTGCGGACAACCTTCTCAAGGACTTCAACGAGATGCTCGCGCCGCGCCGCCGCGTGCGGGTCGCGTCCTAGCCTAACCCCTCGAAGAGGGCCGGCTTTTCCAAGTCACGGCGCAGCACATGAGCGGTGTTGCGCCCCGCCGCCCCCATAATCCCGCCACCGGGATGCGTGCTGGCCCCGGTTAGATAGAGCTTGGGCACCGGGCCGCGATAGGTGCCCATACTCAGTGCGGGCCGCAGGAAGAACATCTGGTTGGAACTCATTTCCAGGTGCATGATGTTGCCCTTGACCAGCCCCAAGGTCTGCTCCAGGTAGAGCGGCGTTTCGATGAGTTCACCCACAACCGCATCGGCCACATTTGGCGCATACTCCGCCAGCAGATGCAACATGCGGTCGCCCTCACGCTTGCCAACGTCCTCCCAGCTTTCCCCGGATGCGAGTTCGTAGGGGTGGTACTGCCCCCACAAGAACATGACATGCTTGCCGGGGGGTGCTAACGTGGGGTCAACCGCGCTCACGGTCATCACAGCCAGGGCAGGCGTCCGTGATGGCATCCCTTTGAGGTAGTCGGCATAGGCCACTTCAAGCGTATCCACAGTCGGGCAGATGAACTGAATCGCCCCGTGATGCGGCCCCGCTTGGCCGTCAGGTGTGGGAGCGGCTTTGTAGTTTGGCAGTTCGTTCATGGCATAGCGCACGATCATGCCCATGCCGTTCCCCGTCCGAGCGTTATCAACACGACGTTGGGCAGTTGCAGATGCGTTGTCCCCTAACATGTCCATCGTCCGCTTGATGTGTGCCCCGCTCACAACCGCCTTACTCGCGGTGTAGCAGCGCCCATCAGCCAGTTCAACGCCGTTCGCCTGACCGTTTTCCATCAGGATGCGCTGCACAGGCGCATTGACGTGAATCTCCCCGCCGTGATCTTCCACCATACGGGCGAGGGCTTGCGTTAGCATCCCGCTGCCGCCGCGTGGCCGCTTCATCCCGCTAACATGATACATCGGGAACCACAGCGCCAACGGCGCAGAGAAGGCTTCTCCAGGTGGGGGGCCACTTTGCGCGGCCATCCACGCGATCATGGCCCGCACTTTTTCGCTCTTGAATGTTTCCCGCACAATATCGCCATGCCCGCGCCGCACGTCGTTCATCTTGGCAAACGGATTCAGCCACAAGCCCGTTTCCAACGCCATGTAGCGCACCAGGTTCCAGGGCGTGGGTGGATGCAAGAAACACTCCACCATACCCTCAGCAAAGCGCCACCACCTGTCAATAAACTCACGGTAGGCGGCTGCGTCCTCCGGGCATACGGCTGCGATGCTCTCGCAGGTCTTGTTCACATCTTGATAGACGGTGATGGACGTGCCATCAGGGAACGGCGCGAAGAAAATCGGATCGACCGTGATGTATTCCAGCCCGTACTGCTCTAGCTTGAGGTCAGCCACGACGGACGTGTGATTAATCAGAATATGCGCCGACCCGCCCAAATCAAAGCGGTAGCCGGGCACATGCTCCACGGTAACCACCGCCCCGCCGACGACATCACGCCGCTCGAACACGCCAACTTTGTAGCCTGCTTTAGCCAAATAGCCAGCACACACCAGCGCGTTGTGCCCAGCTCCAATGATGATAATGTCATAGTCTGCCATGAGATGCCCCTAAGCGACGGCGCACACGCTAACCACCGTAGGCATTCGGCGTATCAGAAACAGCCACCTCAATGTAGGGTGCTTTTTCCTCGATGATGTCGAGCGCATCATCCTCATCAACGGTCGTCTGGCCTTTTTGATACAGCACGTCGTTAAAGCCATCGTACTTATAGCGGCGGTTCACCCAACCATACAGGTTATGCCGGAACAAGACATTGAACAGGATTGAGCTATCTTCAGGGACAAGCGTCTCTTCGATAATCCACACGGGCGCGTATTGTTGCAGGTGGGGCACCGCTTTGGCGTCGCGCAGTTCGTGGACGCGTTGGTTGAACTCTTCGATTTGCGACATAACAACCTTTGCTTCACTTATCTTTTACTCACAAAACTAGCCTGATTTTAGCACCTTGCGGGGCGAACACAAGCACCTAAAGATTGCTACACAAAACGGGATATACCGTTGCTTTACGCGGTCACTCCTTTATGATTGCACAATCATCGAGGAGGGTTTGTCAACGACCACCGACTTTGAGTCAGTGGCTTGAAGCCGAACGGCTGAAAGCCCGTGTTGACCAGCCTTAGCCACGCCGAAAGGCCATGGCTCCGTTACGAACGAATACATAGGCACTCCGGGGTGACGACCCAGCCCCGTGACCCTGCGGTGAGTGGTTAAACAGTCTGAGGGTCTAGGACAGTGCTACTCATATACAAAACCGTTCGATAACATTGGCGAGGGTAACGTCACCAGCACGTCACGCTGAGAAGGAGGGGTCGCGCCTTGGGGTAGCTCAAAAGACGACCCCCTTAATGGGGAAACAAGGCTAAAAGCCCAACATATGGCGACTTCCCCGCACCGCCTAACGGCGGAAGTGCCCGTCGCTGTTGGGCAGAGAAAGGTTTTAGGAGACTATGGCATTTAAGAAGACCTTTGCCCTCGCCCGTGAACGCGTGGCGATTATGGGTGCCATCGTCGGGGAAGTCGTTGGCAGCGCGATTTTGGGTATTTTCTACTGGACGATTCTGGTGTTTTTTGCGCTGGGCGCTCGTTTGGGTGACGACCCCCTCCGCCGTACATCGTCGGACGACGTGCAATGGCTTGAGCGTGACCCCGTCAGCAGCCAACTCGACCGCGCTAGGCGGCAAGGATAACCATGTATATATTAGGCATTTCCTGCTTTTACCACGACTCCGCCGCCGCCCTCATCCAAGATGGCGCTCTGGTTGCCGCCTCAATGGAAGAGCGCTTCAGCCGCAAAAAGCACGACAACACATTCCCTCAGCAGGCTATTGACTTCTGCTTACAGCAAGCAGGCATCACCACCAATGATCTTGATTACGTCGTCTTTTACGAAAAGCCGCTCCTCAAGTTTGAGCGCATCCTTCTCACGACGTTGCACACATTCCCTAAGTCCATGAATGTGTGGCGCGACGCCATGATTAGCTGGATCAACGAAAAGCTGTGGGTCAAGTCCATCATTCAAAACCGTGTCGGCATTTCCTTCGATAAGGTGCTGTTCTGCGACCATCATATGAGCCATGCCGCCAGCGCGTTTTTTGCCAGCCCGTTCAAAGAAGCCGCCGTCCTCACGGTTGACGGCGTCGGTGAGTGGACGACAACCACCCTCGGCAGTGCCACAAGCTGCTGGCAAGGCGACCCCAACGGCGAAAACAAGATCGACTTATTTCAGGAACAGCGCTTCCCGCATTCGCTGGGACTGCTGTACTCAACGTTTACTGCGTGGCTCGGCTTCCGCGTGAACAACGGTGAGTACAAAGTGATGGGGATGACCCCCTATGGCGAACCGCGCTATGTTGACCGGGTTGAGCAGGTCGTCAAGCGTGGGGCGGCGGGCAGCTACCACCTCAACATGGACTACTTCGCCTACCCGCACTCGACATCACGCAGTTATAGCCAGAAGTTCCTCGATCTTTTTGGAGAAAACCGCCCCCCCGACCTGGAATTCTTCACGATGAAGACCAACCCGGAACGCGCTTCCGAACGGGCGTTGATGGAGCGCAATCAATACTATGCCGATGTTGCCGCCAGCATTCAGGTGGTCACCGAAGAAATACTTATCGACATCGCCAACCATCTACACGCGAAAACAGGCCACAGCAAACTGGTGATGGCCGGGGGTGTCGCGCTCAACACCAAAGCCAACTATCGCCTGTTAGCAGAAACACCCTTCGAGGAGATTTACATCCAACCCGCTGCCGGGGATGATGGCGGGGCGCTGGGGGCCGCCTTGTGGGCCTATCACATTGTGCTGGGGCATCCGCGCAACTGGACGATGCCCCACGCGTATTGGGGCGCAGCGTACACCGACGCTGAATGCCGTCAATTCCTGGACGACAACGGCATCCAGTACGAAAACTACGACGATAACACCGATACCATGCTGGACCGCCTGGCAGAAGACATCACGCAGCAGCAGGTTGTGGGCTTTTTTCAGGGCCGCTTTGAGTGGGGGCCACGCGCCTTAGGCAATCGGAGCATTTTGGCTGACCCACGCGCCGCCGAAATGAAGGAAGTCGTCAACACGAAGATCAAATACCGCGAACCGTTCCGGCCCTTTGCCCCCGTCATCCTGCGTGACCGCGCCCCGGAATACTTCGACTATCCCAACGTAGATAAGCACGAAGCCCCGCGCTACATGCTCATTGTCGCGCCAATCAAAAGCGATAAGCAAGACAAAATTCAAGCCGTCAATCACGAGGGCACCGGGCGCTTACAGGCCATCGACCAAGCTACTAACCCGCTGTACTATGGCGTGGTAGACCGCTTTGGGCAGGCAACCGGCATACCCGTCCTGCTGAACACATCGTTTAACCTGCGCGGTGAACCCATCGTGAACACCCCGCGTGAGGCCTACGCCACGTTCATGAACAGCGATATTGACATCCTCGCCCTGGGGTCATACCTTGTGCGCAAAAATCAGTCGTAAACCCATCGTTCTTAATCGGAGGTAGCAACATGAGTGGATTTCTCGGTCGTCTCGGCATTTTAGGTGAGCTGCTGCAATTCCTGTGGGAGCGCAAGCTGTACTGGCTCATCCCAATGATTTTGGTGCTGGTTATCTTTGGCGCACTGGTGCTGCTCAGCACGAACCCTGGTACACAGCCGTTCATCTACACGCTTTTCTAAGCGCATGGAAGGCTTCGCAACCGCACTGCGCAACGCGCTACTGGTGGGGCTGGCGTTCGGATTGGTGGCGGGCTACTTTACGGCCCGCGCCTCCGAGCGCCGCGAACCAATTTACGGCGGGGCGGCTTCACGGGCAATGCACTACATCACGGCTAGCCTGTTTACCGGGCTACCAATCGCTACGCTACTCACCGCCATCTTGGGTGAACGCTGGTGGGCAGCCGTTCTGACGGCGCTGGCGCTGCTGGTCGTGGTCAACGTGAGCGCTTACATCTTCGCCATGTTGGAGCGCCCCGCCCGCGAACAAGCACTCACCCAAAAAGCCCAACAAGGCTATACTGAAGCGGATGCCCGTACATCCGGCCTGTAAACACCCATGACCGACCCGTCCCCGGACGCGCTCCAGCGTGACGCAAATGCTGTCGAACGAGCGACCCAACTCACAACAGACAGCATCCGCCGTCTTATTGAGCAGCAAGCTGGCGAAAATAATCAACTTTCCCTGCTATCCATCGCAGAACGCGAAGACCTCATTGACGAGGTCGCACGGATAATCCCCGCAGGCAACGTCCTCAGCTTTGTGATGAGCGGCATTATGTCCTCACGCGACAGGGAATATCACACAAGCGGCGCATCCCCCGGCAAGTCACACCTCAATGCGCTGTTTAAGGGGCTGTCCTTCATGCGGGACAATATGATGTACCAGTTGGCCTTTGCTGGCCCGGCGACCGTCCTGGCGGGATACAATATGCTGTTGCAACTGGCGGGCGGCGATCCAGAGGAATATCTTCCAGATGGCGTGTGGCAATTTTACGTCGAATTTGGGCTGCGTGAGGATGCTGCTCGTCATCAAACCGAAACCCTCGCCTTCCAACGGTTGGCAACCCAGTTGCAAGCGACCGAAACGAACCAGCTTGCGGCCTGGCTTTTGGCCACGCAGCAGCTTCTGCGCGATTATGAAGACTTGTTGGGCCTTATCTGGGAAGAACACGCCCGCCTAGAAGCCATCGAAGAAGCAACGGGCCTGACGGGACTGCGCCGCCAGTGGCAGCTTCAGCGCCCGTTTGCTGCCCCCGATGTCAACACCAATCTGGTTACCTACCGACAGGCGCAGTTCGAGGCGTTTTGCAAAATGCATCTGTCTCAGGTCTCTCAGGAACAGTGGCGTCGGTTTAGCCAGCAGTGGTATCTCCCCGTCAAACAGGACGAGTTACGCCGGCGGCAGCGTGCTTACATGCGCCAACTTAGTATCCACAAATACCTGGAACCCGGCGACTACAGCGATGAGCGCCACCCCATCCCGCCGGAGGATCGCAGCATTGCGGTCGTTTACAATAACAATTACTTTATTGTGCCGGTGCCATCTGGCCAGTCGCCAGCCATCGCAACCCTCATGTGGCAACAAGCGAACGCGATCATTGGCTACGGGGGTCAGTCAACTGCCGAAGTTGATCGCGTCCTGACGCAAGCACCGCGCCAGTATCAGGTACGGCTGCGCGCTACGCTTGACCCAGACCGCCGCGAACAACTAGAGCGGCTTCGCAAAGCGTCCATCATCATCAACTGGGACGCCGTTCACCGAGACCAACCGCTAACGTACATTCGCACCGGACGGCGCGGTGTTGGCGACCACGGCCTGACCATTTTTCGCACCAACGCCAGTACCGTATTTGATTTTTCGCACATCTTTTTTGACGGCCCCTGGGCCATGGCCACCGCAGAAATCCTGACGAATGAGGCCATGAAGTCCCTGGCACTGCTTGCGGAAAAGCCCCCACCCACCGAACCCATCGCCGCTGTAGCACCCCTTGACCTGCGCGCTACGCCCAAGTTCTACAATGCTGCTGGCAAAATCAGCCAGAACATCAACTATGTGAGTGCAGAGTACAGCAGGCCAATCGAGTTATTGCAGGAAACCCGACAGATCCTGCTCAAGCGCACGCGCATCCGCCTGACCATTAATGACCTGCTCGTTCTTTACCGGACGATCTACAACCCATATTATCAGCAAAGTGACGCCCTCAAACGCACGTTGGAACGTGTGGCGCAGTCCCGGCGCGGGGCCGTGCTTGTGCGGGCCGTCCACAGCATGATTGACGGCAAACGCAACACAAACCCGTCGTTGCTCATTCCAATTGATGCTTCACGTTACGACCCCAAAGAGCGCATTTTCCCCAGCGCCTTTCGCAGCCCACTGCCCGACTTCCGCGAGGAACACGAACGACTCGTCGCCCTGCGGTCAAGTGCCATGCAGCGTAAACTGTTTGGCAGCAATCGCACCAGCATCGAAGCCTTCGTAAGCGAACGCCAAAATTACCTGGGCTACCTGCAAGCCTTCAGCACGGTGATGCAGCGCTACCGCGACATCGCCACGAGCGGCCAAAGCATGAGCGCAACGGCAATCCGGCTGATTGCGGGGCTGCCGGGGGCCGCACAAAAGGTTGTCGATGGTATTCCAGGGCAGTTGACTGTCGTCAACGAGGCGATAAAGGGTGAGGAGGTGTTTAGCAATGTGGGCCAGGTGGTGCCGAACTCATCTATTTCGCGCTTTTCCAGCGCCAAAGACGACAACGACAAAAAGGTTTTGGTGTGGGGCATTATGAGCGACGCTCATGGCAAGCTGCACATCACCCTGCGCGACTTCAGGCAGCCTGTGCTTGACCTCGCCAAAGAGGGCCACTCGGAAGTGGCCCAGGCCGTCACACAAGACTTTCTCACAGGTTATATGGAGGGGTTGTATGCATTCGCTGATCAGATTCAGCTCATCATGACAACCGATAAGCGTCGCCGCTAGTCGCCAGCCGCCTGCGAAAGCGTGTTCTTGCTCTGCTGAGCAGCTTCCGTTTCCGTATCTTCAGGGCGACCCAGCACAATGCGGGCCACGCGGTCAAACATCAAGTAGTTCCACGTCCAGTTAATGAAAACGCTCAAACGATTGCGGAAGCCCATCAGCGTAATCAGGTGCAGCCCCAACCATGCCAGCCATGCGATGACACCCGTCACCTGGTAGCGGTTAAACACCCAGGCCACAGCGCGCTGACGGCCAATGGTCGCCATCATGCCCTTGTCAAAGTACTGGAAGCTTTCTTCCTTTTCACCGTTAAGCTGTCGCATGAGGTTCTTTGCAAGCAGCTTAGCTTGCTGCTGCGCTACCGGAATCTGCTGCGGGTATGCCTTGCCATCTGGGCCTTCGAGGTAGGCAATATCACCCACAGCATAAACAGTATCTAAACCCTTCACCTGCATTGTCGGCTCTACAGGGATGCGGGCACCACGTGCTAACTCAACGCCTACCATTTCTGCCAGTGAAGCACCCTTCACGCCCGTGGCCCAAATGAGCGTGTGCGTCGAGATTTCTTGGCCGTCGCTCAAGTAAACGACGTTGTTCTCAATACCTTCGACGGCTGCGCCAAGCACAACTTCAACACCAATGTCTTCAAGCTGTTCTTTAGCAGACTGGCGTAGCCGATCAGGATAAGGCCCCAGGAGCGAATCTGCCATTTCAACCAGAATCACCCGAATGTGGTTGTCGCGCATGTGCCGATACTCGTGGCGCAGGGCAACGTAGAACAGTTCGTATAGGGCACCCGCAGTTTCAATGCCGGTCGCACCACCGCCCACAACGACCATCGTCGTCAGCGCCTCAAGTTCCTTCGGATCTTTCGTCCACTCTGCCCGCTCAAACAGCGTCAGCAGATGACGGCGAATTTTAATCGCATCTTCGGCCGTCTTTAAACCGAAGGAGCGCTGCTTGATGACATCTTTGCCGAAGTAGTTGGTTTCACTGCCAGCCGCCACGACCAGGTAATCGTAAGTGACGATGCGGGTTTCGCCGTTGGTCTTTACGGTGATCGCCTTCCTATCCGCGATCACATCGGTCACTTCTCCAAGCAAGAAGTTCACATTGTCATTGCGGGCAAAAATCTTGCGTACCGGGTAGGCCACATCGTCAATGTCCAGGCCACACGTCGCCACCTGATAGACGAGCGGCGTAAATGTGTGGAAGTTATTCCGGTCGATGAGCAGAATATCGACAGGTTTGTTTGCCAAATCCTTTGCAACGAAAAGACCACCGAAACCGGCACCGATGATGACAACACGTGGGTTTTGCTTATCCATAGATCATAGCCTTAGTGAGCGTCTAGCGTAATAAATCCTCTGATGAAATACGTACTGCACTCGTGAGTGTAACAGCATAAACAATACGTTCTAGTAAGTCACAGCAACTTCTCATTCCCACGCCCGCACGACTGTACTAGACTGCACGTCTTGTAAAACACCATTCGTGTATCTATTTGGTCTAAGACAAGGACAACGAGACATGCCAAGGGCCTTACTGAGCGTCTATGACAAATCGAACCTTATCGACTTTGCCACTCAACTCATTGACATGGGCTGGGACCTTGTTGCCAGTGGGGGCACGCAACGCAAATTGGAAGAAGAAGGCCTTGCCGTTACCCCCGTGGAGCAGCTCACCGGGGTGAACGAAATGTTGGGGGGCCGGGTAAAAACCCTGCACCCCGCCATCCACGCGGGCATCCTGTCGCGTGACCGCGATGAAGACTACGCCGACCTTGCCAAACATGGCTATGCGCCCATTAGCCTGGTGGCCTGCAACCTGTACCCGTTTCAAAAGACGGTTGCCGAAGTCGGCATCACACTGCAAGACGCCATTGAGCAAATCGACATAGGCGGGGTGGCACTGTTACGCGCAGCAGCAAAAAACTTTATGCGTGTGGCCTGCATCTGCGACCCATCTGACTACGCAAACGTGCTGCACGAGATTCAAGCTGCCGGTGATGTTTCCCTGGCTACGCGCCGCAATCTGGCCATCAAGGCGTTCGCCCACACCCGTGCCTACGACACAGCAATTCATGCTTTCCTCTCGACAGATATGTCACTCGGCCCGACCACAAAAGTGTTACCTGAAACCTTTACGATAGGGGCCAAGCAAATCGAAGCGATGCGCTACGGTGAGAACCCCCACCAACAGGCAGCCTATTACGGACGGCAAGGCATCCTCGGCGGAACATTGCTAGGCGGCAAGCCGCTTTCCTACAACAACATTCTGGACAGTGACGCCGCGTGGCGCACTGTCAGCAGCTTTACCGAGCCGACGGTTGTCATCGTCAAACACCTGACGCCCACAGGCATCGCCAGCGATGATGACCTGACAGTTGCCTACAAAAACGCCCTCGCCAGTGACCCAGTATCCGCGTTTGGCGGGATTGTTGCGGTCAATCGCCAGGTGACTGAGGCCTTTGTGGATGCCCTGGAGTCAATCTTCATTGAAGCGATTGCAGCACCCGGCTTTAGTGCAACTGCCCGTCAAAAGTTGACCGAAACACGCAAGAACTGCCGCCTGCTCAAAATCCCGCAGCCCCACGACGACGCCGAATTTGAAATCCGCAGCGTGCATCGCGGTGTATTGGTACAGCAAAAAGACATCGGCGACCCAGAAGCCACCACCTTCAAAACGGGCACCGCCCGCCCGCCGACAGATACCGAGTTAGCAGCCGTCAAATACGGCTGGAAAG
>CAWUJQ010000007.1:0-45161 GCA_963922445.1 uncultured bacterium | reverse complement strand
AGCCACGCCGCCGACTACGCCATGATTACCGTCATGACGGCCTTCCTCAAGACGCACTACCCGGCGGAGTACATGGCCGCGCTGCTGTCGGTGTATCGTGAAACGCCAGACAAAGTCGCAGCCTTCCTGGAAGAGTGTGGCCGCCTGGAAATCCCGATTCTGCCACCAGACGTGAACCACAGTCACTTCGACTTCGACATTCAAGAGTACGAGGACGGCACACGAGGCATTCGCTTTGGCATGGCCGCCATTAAAAACGCCAGCACGAACGCCGTCCGCCACATTATCGAAGTACGCGAGGACGTCGGCCCCTTCCACGACCTGACAGACTTCTGCGAAAAGGTGGATTTGCGACAGGTGGGCAAGCGCACGCTTGAAAGTCTGATTAAGGTAGGCGCGCTAGACGCCTTCGCGGACAACCGCAACCAGCTCCTCACCGAAATGGAACGCATCGTCAGCTTCAGTGCAGACCATCACCAAGCGAAAGAGGTGGGGCAGATGAGCATGTTCGGCGGCACTGTGGAGGGATTGCAAAACGAAATGCGCCTGCCCGCGATTGAGATGCTGCCGGAGCGCCTAAAGCTCAAGTGGGAAAAAGAACTACTCGGCTTCTATGTGACTGACCATCCCGTAGACGCGATACGCCGCCAGGTGGATACGTCCTACATGCAAAATTCGTCACAACTGCGCGCCTTGGGCGAGTTTGCGGGTGAGCAGCAGGTTGCAATGATCGGCCTGATTGCGGGGATCCGTGAAATTACGACCAAAAACAACGAGCAGATGGCCGTGCTGTCCCTCGAAGACCGCTTTGGCACAATTGAAACCGTCATGTTCCCGCGTGTGTGGGAGCAGTTTAAAGAGACGTGCCGTGACAAGCAGGGACAGGTGATGGTGGTCCGAGGCAAAGCGGACAATCGACGCGGCAGTGTGCAAATTGTCGGCGACACACTCACCTCAAACTTCCAGATGTTCACGCGGGAAGAGACGGCTAACCTAACGCCCCCAACAAACGGCCACCATAACAGCTACGACGATTACGCCGAGGAGGATGACGCACCCCCGCCCATCGACTTTAGCGACTATGATGGCCCCGTGGATAGAGAACCCGAACCGGAGTACGCGGCGTTGGGGGTAGTCGAAGAGGCGACCGCAATGCAGCCAAAGGCAGCACTTGTAGCAACCGCCGCTGAGCGACCCGAACCCGTTGAACCCTACGTTGCAGATGGCGAAGAGCGCATTGACTGGGACAGTGAGTGGGAAACCGACCCCCACATCAACGGGGACGCGGATAAACAACGCGTGCCACTGCGCATGATTGTGTACATGCAGCGTGACGAGGACGATAACAAGAATATCCGCCGCCTAGAGCGTATTCACGGCAAATTCCTGGAATTCCCTGGTAATGATGAGTTCGTTGTCGTCGTCGAATCCGACGAAGGCGACTACGCTATGGAGTTCCCCCAGCGCACAAATTGCTGCGATGAACTCATCGTTATTTTGGAGAAAATCGTGGGGAGGGGTAACATCGTCTGTGAGGAGATTGCCGGAGCTTAGACAAAGCTTAAACAATTTGCGCTATGCTCTGGCGTTAGCAATAACGGCATCAAGACACAGGACGGGATGATGGGCATCAAACGAATCGCGGTGATGACAAGCGGCGGGGACGCACCGGGAATGAACACGGCTATTCGAGCAGTCGTGCGAACAGCTTTGGAACACAATATCGAAACGGTGGGCGTCCGGCAAGCGTATGCGGGCCTGCTAAGCGGGGACTTTCGCGAACTAACCAGCCGCGAGGTCAGCGGTATTTTGCAGCGCGGCGGCACGATTTTGCAAACGGCGCGCAATGAGGAGTTCAAAACCCCCCAGGGCCAGCGTCGTGCGCTGCGCCGCCTGAGTGAACAAAATATTGACGCGGTCGTGGTCATCGGTGGTGATGGCAGCCTGCGCGGCGCAAATGTACTGAGCAAGCTGGGTATGCCCGTCATCGGCATTCCTGCCAGCATTGACAACGACGTTTGGGGCACCGATATGAGCATCGGTGTAGACACGGCTCTCAATGTAATTTTGGATGCGGTCGACCGCCTTCGAGACACAGCCACATCGCATCAACGCGCCTTTCTGCTAGAGGTCATGGGGCGGAACTGTGGTTACCTGGCCCTCATGGGGTCAATCCTCGGCGGTGCGGAGATCGTTATCACGCCGGAAAAGCCCGTAGAGATGGACGACGTGGCTGCCGCGCTCGAAGACGCTTATGTGCGCGGCAAAACCCACGCCATTGCCCTGATCGCAGAAGGGGCTTCTTACAAGACAACCGACCTGGCAGACTACCTCAACAACGACCACCCGGTGGGTTTTGAGATTCGCATCACAATCTTGGGGCATGTGCAGCGCGGCGGTAGCCCGACTGCCTTTGATCGGCTTCTATCGACGCGTATGGGTGTACGGGCCGTGGAGTGGCTCATCGAGGGCAAAACGGGTGTCATGGTCGGCCTCAACGGGCGCGAACTTACACCGCGCGACCTTACCGAGGTGACGGGCAAAACGCGCACCATTTCTTCCGGCTATTACGATCTGGCTTATATCCTGTCGCGCTAGGCCTCATCAGGCTGTGTGCTGATTTCTGCCAGGCGCGCTCCCACAAGACGGATAAAATCGCCCGTGGGGACACGAAGCTGGGTGCCACGCTGCCCTGCACTCATTATGATGTGCTCGTAATCTGCGGCGGACTGATCGAGATAGACGGGCATGTTTTTGTGCGTCAGGGCTATCGCGCTAATGCCTCCGACCTGCAAACCTGTGTAGCGCTCTGCATCGCTGTGGGCCGCCAT
The DNA here is from genome assembly GCA_963922445.1 of uncultured bacterium. GTDB lineage: Bacteria > Chloroflexota > Anaerolineae > Aggregatilineales > Phototrophicaceae > DAOTTY01. The sequence goes on along the minus strand of CAWUJQ010000007.1, from coordinate 42,330 downwards.
CTGCACTTTTTTTTCACCTGTAGCGGCGGCCAACAATTTCAAATCCAACTGTCGCTCTGCCGGAACAACAGCGAGGAATGGTTTACCCCCCTTAACGGGTTCCACCACCAACGTTTTGAATACAAGATGCGGCGGCACGCCCAGCACCTCGGCCACTTCCTCCGCATCTTTGATGTCGGTAGGGTAGGTCAACGCCTCGTAGGGAATGTTGTGCTGCTCCAGGATGCGCATACTATTGAGTTTCTTCGATGGCATGGCTAACTCATTTCTGGTGGCTCTACTTGTACTGCCGCAAGGCAATGCGCCCAACCAAATCTGGCAGTAGGATGCTGCCAATCACGGTAATGCGGTCGAACAACCGCAATACCACCGCCCGCTGCTTGCGCTGCACAGCCTTTACTATGCCCGCTGCCACGCGGTCGGGCGTCATGCTAGGAACGCGACTGCCTGTGCGCTGCCCGCCTAGCCGGTTCGCATTGAAGTTCGTGTCGGTTCGGCCTACGATCATGTCGGTAACGTAAATGTTATCTGGAGCCAACTCCATGCGCAGGGAGCGTGCCATGCTGCTGATAAACGCTTTGCTGGCCGCATAGTACGCGCCATAGGGCACTGGCATGTTGAACGTCACTGAGGAAATCAGCACGATGTGACCGTGGCTCTGCTTTTGCATCACGGGTATGCCAGCGCGGATGGTATGCAGCGCACCGTCAATGTTGGTTCGCAGCAGGGTATTTACGTCGTCCCAGTTGGCTTCAACCACACTACCACGGTGACCAACACCCGCATTGACGACCAACACGTCCAACCGCCCGAAACGCTCAACCACAGCAGCGACGGCACTTTGCACATCACTCGCGGACTGCACATCAACCGCCAGGGCCAGCAACTCAGCATCAGGTTGAGCGGCTGCAATGGCATTGTTCAGGTCAGTCAGGCGCTGCGCACTGCGGGACGTGCCCACCACGTCATAGCCGTTTTTTGCAAATTCGAGGGCTGTTTCATAGCCGATGCCGCTGGACGCCCCTGTAATCAAGGCCACTGGCCGATCACGCATTGTGTTTTCCCTTTGGTCACGCTTCGTCGCACGGCAATTCTAAAAAACGCATAGCACATGCCCCACAATCCAGCAGGAGTGCGTTAGAATGATAACATACATCCATCCGATACCATCGGCGCGCAATCGAGATGATCCTAAGAAATCAGCTTCAACGCATCTGGAATACCATTCGCCCAACGTCTGACACCATACGGGAGGCCGCCGGGCCGGTCTTGCTGGCGTTAGGCTTAATCTACATGATGATCCTGATTTTTCGTGGCGATTGGGGGGTGCTACTGCTGTTTCTGGCAGGGTGGGTGCTGCTTTTCGGGCTGCAAAACTACGAACCCATGCGCCAACGCCTGCTTGGTGAACCATTCAATCTGCGTCATGCCTTACACATCCTCATCTACTGGATTTTGAGCGGGCTGTGGGCGCTTTTAATTGAGCAGATGATTGCAACGCCAGCCATTGATAAGGACAGCGAGTTGTTTTACATCGCGCTGCTGGCCTTCTTGGGTATTAGTTGGGCTGCCGGGCGCTCAGTGCTCATTATCGTACACCCGCGCTCCTATGAGATTTTTAGCACGTCCATCCCACTTTGGGAGCAAATCCTGCTGTTCCTAAACGAATTGGTCGCGCTGGGCTTGATAGCCTATGTGTGGGGGACGACTCTGGTCAGGGTATTTCAGCCATCAGTATTTACCGTCCGCGCTAACCCCGTTTATTCGATTGGCCTCATCATCGCCTCAACAATGTTTTACGGTGCCGTCCAGGCCATGTGGTTAGAACGGGGCAATCGCTGGTTAAGCCAACGCGGTGTTTGGTTGGTTTCTATGCGCGCCTTCACGCCATTCATCCTGGCGGTTACAACCGTGCTGATTGCCACCCGCTTCACCGAACAGACTGACCCACGGACGGCCAGCCTGCTCAACAACGCGGATGTTGACTTTGCGGTTCTAGCGCTGATGCCCGTGTTGTGGCTTTTAGTCTTGCTGCTGATGGGACTGGTTTACACCAGCGGCAGCGGCTTGCGGCAGCGCTTTTTGCCAGATGCATTGCTAGAGCATGTCAACTTCAGGCTGCGGCGTTTGCTAGAAGCCGTTTCAGACATTGACGTATTGTTGTTACTCGGCGTCTTGAGTACGTTTACGCCGGTCTACTTGCTCTTCCTTGGCGATAGCACTGGCTTTATTGGGCGTGCCCGCGAAGCCATCACCAACCGAGGCACTGCCCTAATCGAAACATCGGAACAGGCGTTGGCGGTGCTGTTTGTGCTGCCGTTCTACCTGTTTACCATTCTCTTGCTGCTGCTGTACGCGGTTGTTATCAGCCGCCCGGCGCTCTCTGCAGAGCAGCGTGACAATTTGATGGATCGGCTGCCTGTTGGCTTCATGATTGCCCTGATTATTACCCTGTACCTGTTTGCAGTGCCGTTTACCCAGGCCTTTAGCGAAGGGCGCTTGCCCACACTGTCACGCGACCTGGGCCGCATCCTAGCGTTTTACATCCTTATCCCGCTGATTATCCTCTACATTCACTACATTCCGTTTGTACGCCTGCCCTACGGACGCGGTCAACGCCTGTGGCGTGATCGGCACGCAGTGAAGCTGGAGCAGGATTTACGGTCGATTGATCGCCGTATTAACCAGCTTAACCAGGAACTTTCGAGGATGGACTCGCGCTGGCAGATTACACGCGGGGAGGACGTAGACGTTCTCAAGGGGCGCGTCGAAACACTTCACCGCTATGTACACCTCAACGGTGAGCGCGACGGCCTAAATATGCAGCGCCTGCAAATCGTGACTGCGCGCCAAAACCTGGCGGAAATCTCCGACACACCGCTGTCAGTTGCTGTGGCACGGTTGCCACTCCGCATTATCAGCCTGGGCATTCCCCTGCTGCTGTTCTTCCAGCTTTACCAATGGGCGGTGCTGAATCAGGGTTTACGAGATGTGGTGAATAACCCTAACATTACGGTTGCGGACTTCATTCGCATCCTGCTCGACAATATCGAGTTTTAGCCGTCCATCAAAGTCGGAGGGGCATTGAAAGCATATTACGCCGAACACATCGAAATGCTCAGGTCACAGCCTACGTCCGCCATACACCTGAATGACCCCATCACAGTTGGCATCCAGGTGATATTGCGCAACACGCTCATTGATCTGTTTGAGCAAGAAGCGGCCTGCCACGATGATCGTGTTACGGAAGCCATGCGGCTGCTCCATAAAGCTGCCGAAAAACTACAAACCACGCTGGCGCTTGCTACCCCCTACATGGAACCCAAACAAGCCAAGCGCTTCACAAAGCGACTCAATAAGCTAAGCAGCAAAGTCAACGGCGTGCGCGAGCTAGACATTATCATGCACAGCCTGCTGATTGAGGGTGAGGGAGCCGCTGACCGTCGCGCCATCGCAGGTATCCTGGCGCACATGGACGCCAAGCGCTTACTCGCCAAGGAAGGCTTGTACGCCTTCCTGGAAAGTAAAAAGTACCGTCAGTTTGTCAGCCAACTGGCTAGCGTGGCTCAAGTAGATGAGGACACGCCTTTGTTCAGGGCTACTGTTGCCACGGAGGAGCCACATCAGGTGCGGCACGTTCTGCCGATGATTTTGCATGAGCATTTGGCGATGGTGCGCGCCTACACACCAAGTCTTGATGACGCCAAGCCAGAAACCCTGAGTGACCTGCGCCAGAAAGTGCGCCGCCTGTACGACATCTGTGAGGCATTTCACGGGGTGCTGGACGATGAGTTGGCCCAATACCTGCAAGCCCTGGACGATGTCCTTGTGAGCCTTGACCAAATTGCTGAGATGACCGGCACGTTAGACCGCCTGATTCATCTGCCGCGCACCACGCTCAATACCGATCAATTTACGGTATTAAAAGACTTCCGCGAATCGTTTCGTGAGCGGCGTGAGCAACTTGTCAAAAAATTCCCTGAGCAATGGTTTACGTTTGACCAGCGCACCACCCATGAGGCGCTTTCTAAGGCGCTGTGCGCTGTGTATTAAGGCAGGCTGGTCTATCAGCCAATCCTGGCGGTCGGTCAGGCGTGCAATGGCGCAAGTAGATTTGTTTGGCTACACTTGCGTTCACGATTTTAATAATCCAACTTGGAGGAACCTCCATGCTCGAACGCTCCCGCAGGGTAATGCTGTATTGTTTCCTGGCCGTTGCACTATTGGCAATGACCATCACAGTGGCTGCCCAGGACGGCTCACGTGAGCTAACCCCAGGGCTTTCCGTTGACGGTACAATCAGCGACGACGGCCTGGCGCAGGTATTTACCTACGTTGGCACAAGCGGCCAAGCCATCAAACTCACGCTTATTTCCGCAGATGGGTTGGCGCTCGGTGTCTTACTCACAGACGCCACCGGCGAGCCGCTGGCCCAGGGCACCGATGACCAGGGCAACGGATTCCTCGTTTTGGATAATATTGACCTGGATGCCGATGATACGTACTTCGTTACCGTGTTCCCGTTGGCCGTTGAAAACCTACCCACGCGTGGTGACTTCTCAATTTCCTTGGCGCTTTCCAGTGGCACGCCAGCAGACGTCGTTGAAGCCGCCGAGCCAACCGAATCAACCACAGAAGAGGCCGACGCGGCAGTTGTTGACGCCGCTGCCGCCGAAGCCACCGAAGCCGTCATTGAGGAAATCGCCGCACCAGAGCTGCCGGGCGATACAACTACTCAAACTGTGCAGGTCGATGGCGTTCAAGTTGGGCTAACGTGGAACGCCACCGCTGACTTCAACCTTGAAGTGCGCGACCCGGTCGGTGGCACCCTGTTCTGGGATAGTGTGCTGACGGAAAGCGGTGGCACCTTTGAAACGGGCAACGTCAATGGCGACTGCGAAGGCTTTACAGCAGATAGCCCAACGGAATCCGCCAGTTGGACGACAACCGAATTGCCCGCTGGAACCTACGAGGTTCTCGTGTTTTATGTGCAAGATTGTGAAAACAACGGGGCCGTTTCCTTCACGGTTGACGCAACTGTCGATCAGCAGGCGCTTTCTCCGGTCAACGGTACCATTTTGCCAGGGCAAACCTTCCTGACCAGTTTCGTCATTGCCCCGAACGGCTCCGTCACCATCCGCAACGGTGGTATTGATCAGCAGTCGTTACCCGCACCCTCTGCTGACCTTATCGCAGCAGCCGAGGCCGTCACACCGGGCAATCCGATAGACGGGGCCATCACAAACGAGCAGGTTGTGCAATCGTATTCGTTTACTGCTGCCGCCGGAGATGTGATTACAGCCTCACTCGAAGCCACATCGGGTAGCTTAGACCCATACCTGTTCCTGCTGAACGAAAGCGGGCAGGTGGTTACGCAAAACGACGATGCCGATGACACCACCCTAAATTCGCAAATCGTCAATCAGGTGCTTGACCTGGGTGGCACCTACACGCTTGTTGCAACACGCTACGGTCAAGCAATTGGTGGCACCGAAGGAGAGTTCGTGTTGACGCTGTCTGGTGCGACGACCACAGGCGGGGCCGCTGCGCCCATTGTCGGCCAAACCGTACCGGATGGCATCATCGAAGTGAGCCTGGTTTGGGATACCAACGCAGACCTGCAACTGTTGGTGCGTGACCCGGTCGGTGACGCTGTGTTCGATGATGACCCCACAATTGGTAGTGGTGGCCAGCTTGTGCTAGATGGCAACGCCAACTGCGAAATCGCCGAGAATCCCGCGTCGTACATCATCTGGCCAGAGGGACAGCGTGTGCGCTCTGGCACGTATGAGATTGAGGTGTGGTATCAAAACAACTGCACCGACACAACGCCCGTCGGCGCAACGCTGACGGTGGGCATCGCCGGTGAGGAAATCATCAACGAAGCAATCACGCCCCTATTGCAGGATCGCTTTGTCGTCACGTTTACCATCAACGACGACGGCACCATCGTTCGTGGGCCGGGTGGCATCATTGGCGGCAGTGAAACTATCGACTACACGTCAGAGTTGCCCTCTGCACCGAATATTACGGCGAATTTACCCGTCCAGAGTGCCATCACAGACGACAATCGCTTCGATGTGTATACCTTCACGGGCACAGCCGGCGATGTCGTCACCGTTCGCATGGAAGCAACATCCGGTAACTTAGACCCGCTGTTGTTCTTGCTGGGGCCAAACGGTGTGGAGTTGATCGCAAACGACGACATCATCCCAGGGACGGATCGCAACTCGTTGATTTCTGAGTTTTCTTTGCCGCAAAGTGGCCAATATGTGGTGTTGGCAACACACTTTGCAACCATCTACGGCGGCACCAATGGCACTTACACCCTCACATTAACCACCGCGCAGTAAGAATCTAGCGCAAATCGGGGGTGTCGTGTGGTCACGATGCCTCCAATTTAACAGCCATTCACCGCATTCACACCTTTAACCCCTATGCGAACCTTACACCTATTGATACACTATCGCACTCGGCACTGTGATAAGTGAAAAATTGATTGTGGGTATCGGTGAGCAAATCCGCCCAACTCTCATCAGCGGAACTAAACCCACTCGTGCAACCTATCGTGTATTCTCTCCATTCACATTTGCCGAAAATACAACCTTGACTCTTGCCAATCCCAAAAAATGACGTACTTTGTGACAAATGAAACTTTGTTAGCGTGCGACCACGTTGTAAAGGTAGTAAGCCCGTCACATCCCTGTAGCTGAGAGCATATAGAAAGGCATCGTGAACATGAGCGAAGAAACAACAGAGAACACGGTCGAAGAAGCAACCCCAGAAGCACCCGCCGCCGAAGCTCCGGCTGAGGACGCCCCGGCAGCAGAGGCTCCGGCTGAGGATGCACCCAGCGACGAAGGCGAGGCTGTAGAAGAAGCCCCGGCTGACGCTGAAGCACCTGCGGCAGTAGCCTCCGTCGCAATCGCGGACTTGAAGCCCAGCATGGAACTACAGGGTACCGTCAAGCGGATTGAGCTTTATGGCGCTTTTGTGGATGTTGGCGTAGGCAAAGATGCTCTGCTGCACATCTCGCAGCTTGGCAAGCCCAATGTGCGCAACGTTGAGGACGTGGTGAAAAAGGGTGAGACGATCACCGTTTTCGTCCTCAAAGTGGATGCGGAAAACGAGCGCATTGCGCTTTCGCTGGAAAAGCCGCCGGAGCGCCCCATCAATCGGCTTGAAGTTGGCGAAGTGGTTAGCGGCGAAGTCGTGCGGATTGAAAACTTTGGCGTGTTTGTCGAAATTGGTGCAGAACGCCCCGGCATGATTCACGTCTCCGAGTTAGCAGTGGGGTTTGTCAAATCGCCGGAAGAAATTGTGTCCGTCGGCGGTGAAGTACAGGCCAAGATCATCAAGGTCAACAAGAAAAAGCGTCAGATTGACCTGAGCATCAAGGCACTTGAAGAAGAGCAAACCCGCGCCGATGCCGCCGCCGCCGCTGAGGACGACGACAGCGAACCGATGCCGACCGCGATGGAAATGGCGCTCCGCCGCGCTATGGACGAGGTCGATGAAACGCCAGAGCAAAAAGCCAAGGCAGATCGGCGTCAGCGTAACAGCCGCAAGCGCCGCGATGCGCTAAGCGATGCCCTTTCTCGCACATTGCGTGAACACGGCGACTAAATAACAGAGGCGCATGAGCGCCTCTCGCTCACTACAGGGATTATTCGGGCAAATCCCTCAGCAGGCGCACAGGTAGCTGTGTGCCTGCGGGTACGTGTGTGTGCCCCTCTGGAATAATCAGCAAGCCATCAGCAATCACCATCGACATCAGCGCGCCGGAGCTTTGCGTACCGGTTGTGGTTGCGTGTAACACACCATCCTGACGTGTGAGCTTGACGCGGGCGTAGGTTCGCCTGCCATCAGATGTTAAATCCTCAGCGGTAATCGCTTTTGCCAGCGGTAACTCAGTCTTCAACCCGGCCATCTTCATCATCACGGGTCGAACAAATACGTCAAACGTCACCATTGCAGATACAGGATTGCCGGGCAGCCCGAAGAACGGAACCCCGTTTATTTGCCCATACGCTAACGGTTTGCCAGGGCGCAAATTGATGCGCCAGAAGTCGATTGCCCCCAGCTTTTCAACCACATTCCGCACCACGTCATATTTACCAACAGACACCCCGCCCGTGCTAACCAATATATTTGGGGAAGCGTCTAACACCTGCTTGAACAGTCCCTCAACCTCTGCTGCCGTGTCTTTTACCGGAGAGAACCGTAAAGCCTCGCCGCCATGCGCTTGCACAAGTGCCGCGATGGTGTAGCCGTTGCTATCGTATATTTTGCCGGGAGTGAGTGGTTGTGTAATGCTGGTCAATTCATCGCCAGTTGAGATAACGGCAACCGACGGACGCTGATGCACTGTGACGGTGTGAATGCCAAGAGAAGCCAACATGCCAATATCTTGCGCGCGTAGCACCGTCCCCCCCTCAATCACCCGATCACCGACGCGAATGTTCTCTCCAACAGGCCGAATGTTGGCGTTTTCGCTCATGGCTTCCTTGACCGTAACCGCGTCCGGCAAGGCTTCATCATCGTCATTGACGTGCCACATCGAATCGGTCGCTTCCACAGGGACAACAGCATCAGCACCTTCAGGTACCGGGGCACCTGTCATGATGCGCATGGCTTGCCCGCCCTCTAAGGGTTTTTCAGCAGTTTGGCCAGCGGGTATATCCGCCACCACGCGCAGGCGGCTTGGCGCTGCTTGTGTGTCTGCACCGCGCACGGCATAGCCATCGACTGCCGAGCTAGGGAATGGCGGCAAATTAATCGTCGCGTATACAGTCTCGGCCAGGGTGCGGCCCAGGGCGGCATCTAGCGAAATACTTTCCGCTGAAAGTGGGACAATTTCGGCAAGAATCTGTTTGATGGCATCGTCAACACTGCGTAGGTCAGTCATGGCGTCCTTGATGAGTGTAGCGTTGGAATATGTCAACAATCTAACAAACCTGGGGCCAAAATTTAAGCTTTTCTCGTGGACTACATAGAAAACTTGCCCGTCCGTATTGTAAAATGTTGGTTAATGCACTATACGTAGCAGCGTTAAGGTTGGTTTATGAACCCAGAAGCTCTCCTCACTGCCATCCCCTACACCACTCTCCACGATCAGCGTTTGGTGGAGCGCGCCTTCGAAAAAGCTCAAACCATGCACGCCGGCCAAACGCGCAAGTCTGGCGAACCATTTTTTACGCATTGTGTCGCCGTCGCCCAAATTCTCGCCGATATGCGATTAGATGCTGAGGCCATCGCCGCAGCCTTGATGCACGATCTGATTGAAGATACGGATGTCACCTACGAGGAGATAGCCGAGGAGTTCAACGAGGAAGTTGCCAAGCTCGTCAAGGGGGTTACCAAGCTGACGCAACTGCCGCTACGCGTCAATGAAGATGGTGCTAGAGCAAAAGACGAGGACAAGTACGAGCGAGAGCTTGAATACTTTCGCAAGATGATGCTCATGATGGCCGACGACGTGCGGGTTGTGCTTATTAAACTGGCTGACCGCCTGCACAACATGCGCACGCTGGGCTACATGAAGCCAGAAAAGCAAATCGAAAAAGCGCGCGAAACGCTAGAAATCTTCGCGCCCCTGGCCAACCGCCTGGGCATCTGGCAGTTCAAATGGGAATTGGAAGACCTTGCGTTTCGCTACCTGGAACCGGAAGCGTACCGGATGATTGCGACCAACCTGGACGAGCGCCGCGCAGACCGCGAAGCCTACCTGACGAAGATTGTCGGCGTCCTCAAGGATGAGTTGGCCCAAGCGGGCATCCACAATGTCACCATTACCGGGCGGCCCAAACACATCTACAGCATCTACCGCAAAATGATGCGTAAGGACGTCGCTTTCCATCAGGTTTACGATGTGCGCGCAGTCCGCGTGATCGTAGACTCCATACCCCATTGCTACCTGGCTCTAGGGGTCGCTCATAACCTGTGGCGGCCTATCCCCGGTGAATTTGACGATTACATTGCATCGCCCAAAGACAACTTCTATCGCAGTCTGCACACCGCCGTCCTCGATGACGAAGGCAAGACGATTGAAGTGCAAATCCGTGACTGGGAAATGCACGAACACGCGGAGTACGGCGTGGCCGCTCACTGGCGCTACAAAGAGGGGCGCAACAGTGACGAGGACTTTGACCGGCGAATCAGTTACCTGCGGCGGCTCATGGAATTCGGCGGGGATGACAGCGAAGATGCTCGCACCTTCATGGACAACATGAAAACGGAGGTGTTTGAGGATCGGGTTTACGCCTTCACGCCCAAGGGCGACATCATCGACCTGCCTGTTGGGTCTACCGCTATTGACTTTGCCTATCATGTGCATACAGAAATCGGCAATCGCTGCCGTGGAGCCAAGGTGCAAGGCAAGCTGGTTAGCCTGAACCGACCGCTCAAAACAGGCGATCAAGTGGAAATTCAAACGGCAAAACGGGGCGGCCCTAGCCTGGATTGGCTAAACACTGACCTGGGCTACGTTAAAACCAATCGCGCCCGCTCAAAGATTCGGCATTGGTTTAGGCGGCAAAACCGCGACAAGAACATGGTTGCCGGGCGCTCCGTGGTTGACCAAGCCCTGAAGCGGCTCGGTTTGACAGATGCTATCAGCCTGGATCAAGTTGCCGAGTTGTTCGACTATGCCGACACGGACGATTTCTTTGCTGCGGTCGGTGCAGGTGACATCAATGCAGCCCAAATTAGTGGCCGCGTGATCGACTTTGAGCGGAAGACGCGCCAACAAGAAGAGAAGGCTCCCAAACCTGCGGCGAAGAAGTCGGTCTCCGCGCTCAAAATTAGACCCGCCAGTGATGCCAACGGTATCCATGTGTTGGGTGACGGTGGCTTTCTGGTCAACCTTGCCAAGTGCTGTACCCCGGTAGTCGGTGACCACATTATCGGGTACATCACACGCGGGCGCGGCGTAACGGTTCATCAAAAAGACTGCCCCAATATCTCCAATCATGAGCCAGAGCGGTTGATTGAGGTCACATGGGCACATGTAGACGACAAGCACTGCTATGCCGTGCCTGTGGAAATTGTGGCGTATGACCGTGAGGGGCTGGTGCGCGACATTAGCACGGCCATTGCCGACAACGGCATTAATATGTCTGCCGTGAATGTATCCACCCGGCACGACATTGCCACCTTTCAGGTCACCATGGAATTAGCCGACCTTCATCAACTGACGAAAGTCCTCGGTAAAATCGAGTGCATTCCAAGTGTTGTCGAAGCGCATCGGAAGCATCCAGGTTAATATGCCCTAAGCACCTTTCGCAATGGAATAATCTGTTATAAGATTGGGAAAGAATACACTCACGATGGAGTCTTTATCGTGAGTGCAGTGCTTATTTATGCCTCACTCCACCTGAATTTACAGAGTTGCCCAATGACTGATTTATATGACAACATGGCCTTACAGCAGTTCCAACAGCTAAGCGATGACGACAGCGTCAAAGTCATCGTCATTCACCCGCAGTATTTGTCCTACCACTATCTACTGCAAGACCTGGTAGACACAGCAGGGACTGTTTACTTTCGGTTGGACAGGTATCAACGGCATAACGGCAGCGGTGTGACAGGGCAATTTCAACAGACGCTGAACGAACAGGTGGGGTCGACCTCCTTAGGGGGGGTGAACAACTTGGTTTTGGATGAGGTTGATCAAATCCCAGAAGAAGCGCTCACCGAATTCTTGGATGAAATTTACCCGTCAATTGCCGATAGTGGCCGAGTGATCTTGATTGGGCGGCGTGTGCCAGCCTGGGTCAACACATCCGATTCGATCCGTTCGGCGGCGCGCCTGGTGCCCGTAGACAACGAGTTAATGCTGTGTGACTATCTGGACACAGCGGAAACGTCGCAACGCTTAGAAGTCCATTCGTTTGGCACAGGCCGTGTGTACTTAAACGGGCGGTCAATCGAAACATGGGACGGGGTATTGCCACGGTCGTTGTTCTTCTATCTGGTTGATCGGGGTATGACCACGCGGGACGACATCTTCAAAGTCTTTTGGCCCAACCTGACCACAAAAGAGGCGACGAACGTCTTTCATGTGACAAAGCGCAAGATCAGCGAAGTGCTGGGGGTTGACCTCACCACATATGGGTCGGGGTTCTATCACATCTCCGCCAGCATCGAACTCAGCTATGATGTGTCCTCATTTGCCCGGTTAGCGCAAAATAGCCAAGCCGAAGAGCCTGAAGAAGCGCGCCAAATGCTTGAGCAAGCGGTCAAGCTGTATCAAGGCGAGTTTTTGAAAACACTTGAACTGCCGTGGACGCAGCGCCGCCGTCGCGATCTGCTTCAGACGTATGGGGAAATTTTGGCAACCCTGGCACAAATGGCCAAAGACGACGGTGACTTGAAGCTGTCGCTTGGCTACTATGAGCGCAGCGCCACCACCAGCCCACAGCGCGAAGACCTCGTTTACAACATCATGTGCATCTACGACGAACTTGGACTGCCCCAGGATGCGCTCAACAGCTATGACCGACTCAAGCGCGATTTGGAAGAAACCTTGAGTGTGCAGCCTAACAGCCAATTGCAGGACTATGCCAAAACACTCAAAACACGGATTGCTTGACGCCGCGAACAGGCTTCAATGGCGTTAAACGTTACACTGCTTGAACCGTACTACGGGGGTAGCCATCGGCGCTGGGTAGATGGCTACCGGCAGCACACTGCACATAGCATCACATACCTCACACTGCCCGCCCAAGCCTGGAAGTGGCGTATGCAAGGGGGGGCGGTTTCGTTGGCGCGGCTTTTCCAGGAGCGCAACCCGCAACCGGACGTTATTCTCGCGTCGGACATGATGAACCTGGCTACGTTTCAAGCGCTGACGCGCACGCAGACCGCTGGCATCCCCTACGCACTGTATTTCCACGAAAATCAACTGACGTATCCGCAAAACAGCCGCCAACAACATGGCTGGCGTTACGGCTTTATCAACTATGTGAGCGCGCTCAGCGCAGATTTAGTGCTGTTTAACAGCCAATATCACCGCGACGTTTTCTTCGATGCCCTGCCCAACATGCTCAAGCACTTCTACGACTACAACGAGTTAGCAACCATTAAGGTCATTCAAGAGCGGTCACAGGTGCTGCCCCTGGGCATGAATCTGCGCTATTTGGATGCCTTCCGCACAACAAAACGCCCGGGTTCACCCCCGCTCATCCTGTGGAACCACCGCTGGGAAGAAGACAAAAACCCCAGGGGGTTTTTGCAGTTGCTCCGTCAACTGGCCGACCGGGACATAGAATTTGAGGTGGCTATTTTGGGTGAGCGAGTGCGCCACACAACACCGGAGTTTGAACAAACCCGCGCTTTGCTGGGGGAACGGGTTGTGCAGTTCGGGTATGCAGACGATTTTTCAGATTATGCGCGCTGGCTGTGGCATGCCGACTATGTCGTTAGTACCGCGCATCAGGAGTTCTTTGGTGGGGCTATTGCGGAGGCCATTTACTGCGGTTGCATTCCGCTGCTGCCCAAGCGCCTCAATTACCCCAATCTGATCCCCATTGCCGCCTACGACGCTTGCCTGTACCGCACAGACGCTGACCTGCTGCCGCTGGTGCTGCGGCATTTGCATGACGATGTGCAAGTTGATGTTGCCGCGCTGCGTGATGACATCGCCACCTTTGACTGGGGCCAGATGGCCCCTCGTTATGACAATACGCTTATGCGGCTGGCTCAGGATGCTCATCGGTGATGACGGTAAGGGGTTGGTAAACCACAACACTCGTAACAACCTCTTTCTCCTTAAGCGCGATAATAGGGTCGCCATAGCCCGCTCGGCCACGCTTGAGCGTTTCTGCCAGACCAATGCGCATGTATTTCGGTTTATTCTTGCTGGTAAGCGCAATGATATTGTCATCCTGGCTGCCGATGGTTGCCGCAGCCACGCGGTTGCTTACCTCTGGCAGGCGCATACTGATAACCCCTTGCCCTGCCCTACCCTGCGTCGGATATTCTGACACGGGTGAAATCTTGGCGACACCGTCGTCAGTGATATTCCAGATGTAGTGGCGGTCGCTGGTTACAGCAAACGCGCCCACAATGCCATCACCCTCCCCATGCATCTTGATGCCGCGCATCCCGCCGGAGGGCAACCCGGTAGGCCGGACGTTGTTTTCCTCAAAGCGAATAGCCTGGCCACTGGCTGTGACGAGTACGACCTCGTCGTCGCCCGTGGTGGGGAACACAAAGCCAAGTTCGTCACCATCGCCAATGTTCATCACCTGGAAGACTTTTGACGTTTGGCCGGGCAGGTCTTCCATGCGCAGGCGCTTAACCTGATCACCGCGATTCGTCAGGAACAGATAGCCCCCATTCAGGCTGTTGGGCAAGCTGAGCACGGCAGCGAGCTGTTGGTTCGGCGTGAGGCCGCACAAATCACTGAAGGGCGTGCCCGCTTCGATGTCGTTAACCGCACCAAGCTGCTGCACGGGCACCGTCGCCGCATACCCATCTTTGGAAAACAAGTACAGTGTGTGGTTGGTCGAACTTTCCAGGATAAAGCGGGGCGGCTCTTTCATGGATGTCGTGACGCGGGGTGGTGCGTCCTCGCGCAGCCGGGCGACCTTGCCATCAACAGACACGGTCAGCCAAATGTGTTCCTCCGGCACGCGGAAGTCCTGAGCGGTGACAACGGATGTCGCGGTTTCATCAACGATGATCGTGCGGCGGTGTTCGTTGTAGTGCTCTTGTACCTCAACAAGGTCTTCACGGATGACGGCGCGCATCTGCTCAGGGCTGGCGAGTAGGCCTTCCAGGAACGCGATAAGTTCCATTTTTTCGTCGTACTCGTCCGTGATCTTCTTGCGTTCTAGCGCGGCCAAACGGCGCAACTGCATATCCAAAATGGCCTGCGCCTGGATTTCCGTCACGCTGAGCGCTTTCATCAGGTTGGTGCGGGCGGTATCGACCCGGCGCGACTTACGGATGATCGCAATAGCTTCGTCCAGGTTATCCAGCGCCTTGATTAGCCCTTCCAGAATGTGAGCGCGTTCTTTGGCACGGGTTAAGTCATACTCACTGCGGCGGCGTACCACGACCAGACGATGATCCAGAAACACTTTGAGTGCTTGCTTCAGGTTGAGCACACGCGGCTGGCCATTCACCAGCGCCAGCATGTTGATGCTAAATGTGTCTTGCAGTGGGGTTAGCTTGAACAGCTTGCTCAGGATGTCGTTGGCATCCACCCCGCGCTGCAATTCGATAAGAATGCGCATCCCTTGACGATCTGATTCGTCGCGCAGGTCGGCCAGCCCCTCAATTTTGCCGTCGCGTGCAAGCGAGGCAATACGCTCAATGAGTGATGCCTTGTTCGCTTGATAGGGCAGCTCTGTGACGATAATCTGCGATTTGCCGCGCCCGATGTCCTCAACGTATACCTTTGCCCGCACCGTAATCTTGCCGCGCCCGGTTGCGTAAGCCGTTACAAGCGTGTCGTTATCTGTTTTGAGGCCGTCTTTGTGGCGATAGACCAGCCCGCCCGTGGGGAAGTCTGGCCCTTGGACGAAACGCATCAAATCTTCAGCCGAAATATCATCTAAGGTTTCCCAATTTTCCAGCATGAACACGAGTGCGTTGCACACCTCCACCATGTTATGCGGCGGGATGCTCGTCGACATACCGACTGCGATGCCTGACGCACCGTTGACCAGCAAATTCGGGATGTTCGCAGGCAGTACGGTTGGCTCTTGCAGGCTGCCGTCGAAGTTCTCCGCATAATCGACCGTATCTTGCTGGATGGAGACGAGCAGTTCCTCACCGAGCGATGCCATACGCGCTTCGGTGTAGCGCATGGCGGCGGCACTGTCACCGTCTATACTGCCAAAGTTGCCCTGGCCGTCTACAAGGGGATAGCGCATGGAAAAGTTTTGTGCAAGGCGTACCATCGTGTCATAGACGGCGGCGTCACCATGTGGATGATACTTACCTAGCACTTCACCCACAATACGGGCACTTTTGCGATGGGGCGTATCTGACCGCAGCCCCATGTCGTACATAGCATACAAGATGCGCCGATGCACGGGTTTCAAGCCGTCACGGGCATCGGGCAGTGCCCGCGACACAATGACGCTCATGGCATAGTCCAGGTACGCTTCACGCATTTCCTGGTCAATGGTAATTTTACGGACGGAGCCGATATCGTTCATAAGGATTCCTCAATTTCAGCACCCAAACGGGCGTGGGATAAGCGCGGGGCAGCAAACATGGCATCATCTTACGTCCGCCCCACTCATTTGCCAAATTCCAGAGTCTTTTTTCGAATTGTAGCACAAAGGTTCGCTGCTTGCCTGCCTGTTAGTATGCAACTTTTAATATTCAACGCCTACAGGGTGTGATAGGATGCTGCGCATGATAAACAGAAAAATTACACGCCACATTGTGTTCTTGCTGTTGGTTGTGCTGGCTGGATGCAATCAGCCAACCATCGAGGTTTACGTCACGCCAACACCCGAAGATGAGGTTGTCGGCGTCATTTCGACGGCGTTTGTCGTCCCAAACGTATTAGACACTGAAGTGGTGGTGCCCACATCCACCCGCGCCCGACCCAGCAACACGCCGTCAGCGCCGAGCGTCACGCCGGGGCCAACGGTAACATTTATGGGGCCAATCGTTGGCGAAGGGTATAACCCACCAGCAACCGAGCCGCCGCCACCAACCGAAGCGCCCCCTGCAACCAATACGCAGGAGGCCGTGTCACAACAGCAGCCTACACAGGTGCCCACCAATACCGAGCCGCCAGCGCCGACTGCCGCGCCCACCACTGCGGGAACGCCCCTCCCCGCGTTTAATATGTCTGACGTTGGCATTCAAGTGTTTGACCGGGTTGAACGGGAAGAGTGGTACGTCATCATGAACCAGGTGGAAAACGACCTGAGCATGGGCTGGATTAAGGTGCAAATTGCCTGGGACTTCTACCAGCAAAATGGCCCTGGTGAGGTGTCTCAAGAACTGGATCGGCTGGAAATTTACCTTGAGCAGATTCACGAAATACGCGATGTGCGGGTACTCATTAGCATTGCCAAAGCACCCGACTGGGCACGTACCGACTCGGTTCAAGATGGCCCCCCGGACGATCCGCAGGAACTGGCCAACTTTATCACACTCGTCCTGCAAGAGTTCGGCAGCCATGTGGATGCTGTCGAAGTGTGGAACGAGCCAAATTTGATCCGCGAATGGCACGGCAAGCCCATGAACGGTGCCACCTACATGCAGTATTTTGACGCAGGCTACAACGCTGTGCGCGCATTTAACCCGGAAATCGTTGTGATTAGCGCGGGGCTGGCCCCCACTGCCGACTCTGACGGTACGCGGAATGACCGTACTTTTTTGCGTGAGATGTACAATGCTGGACTTGCCAACTACAGCAACGTTGGTATTGGCATCCACCCCTATGGCTGGGCCAACCCGCCCGATGCGCGCTGCTGCGGCGGGCCAGAAGAACCGGGTTGGGATGAATTCCCGCAATTCTATTTCCTGGATACGATTGAGGACTATCGAGAAATCCAGACGGCCTATGGTGACACGGATGCACAGCTTTGGGTGACTGAGTTCGGATGGGCCTCATGGGAGGGTTTGCCGGGGCAACCGCCGGATGTGTGGATGGGGTACAATTCCAAATGGGATCAGGCGAACTACACCCTGCGTGCCATCCAGATCATGCAGTCGCTGGACTACGTTGGGCCGATGTTCCTGTGGAACCTGAATTTCGCACTACCGCCGCTCATTGACCAGCAGGATGAGCGTGTTGCCTACAGCATCGTGCTGCCAGAAGGTGCCCCGCGTGAGCGCCCGCTTTACTGGATGCTGTTCGATGCTGTGCGTCCGGATGAAGAACTCACCAGGTACGACTAAACCGTTTCTGTCACTCAATTGAACCGTGCCTGCCAACCCGGGTACGGTCACTCACGGCGTGATGAGGTAGCTAAATGAATCGGATGTTTTTGACGTTGGCGGCGGTGTTTGGCTTTGTTGCGGTTGGCCTGGGGGCCTTCGGTACCCACGCGCTAGACGCCCACTTCACCGCTAACCCTAACCGAGAGTCCACGTATGAAACCGCAGTGCAATACCAAATGTTTCATGTGGTGGGCCTGCTGGCCATCGCCTGGTTAGACACGCGCGCCCACAGCCGAATAACCAAGACAGCAGGATGGTTGTTCACTGCCGGTATTCTTCTGTTCTGCGGCAGCCTGTACATTTTGGCGGTATTTCAGATTTCAGCGATGGGAGCCGTTGCACCACTGGGCGGGTTGTCGTTCCTCACCGGTTGGGTGCTGACGGCGCTGAGTGCATGGCGCTATGGTGCGTCCTAATCCAGCGAGAATAACTCTGGCTTGCACACGTACAACACGCGCGCAATTTCATATCCCACAAACTGGGTATCACCATCAATCGTGATCTTGAGTGGCCCGTTGAAGGGAGCTTTTTCAAGCAGTTCAAACGACACGCCAGGATTCAACCCCAACGTAGACAGGTATTGCAGCATAGTATCGTCGTGCGTGTGAACCCGGCTCACCGTCCAGGTAGCGCCAGTCGCGGCTGTGTGGAGCGGTTCGTCAATTACGCGGGGCATTTTGCCGTCAGCCGTCGGGATAGGTTCACCGTGTGGGCACCGCCGAGGGAAACCCGTCATCGTGTTCATGCGGCTGACAACTGTGTCACTCACCGCCACGCCCAAGGCATCGGCAGCATCGTGAACCTCATGCCAGCCAAACTTCATGACATCCACCAAAAAGCGCTCTACAATGCGGTGCCGCCGGATGCCGTGCAAGGCCTCTCGCTCACCAAGGGGTGTTAGGATGATGCCCCGGTAGGGTTCGTGTTCTACGAAGCCGCCATCACGAAGGCGCTGCACCATTCGTGTGACTGCGGGTGCGGAGACCCCCATCTCCTCGGCAATAGCCGATGTTGACACGTAAGGGTCACCTTCCTGATAGTAGGCAATGCGATAGACTTCGCCCAGGTACTCTTGCTGTTTGTAGTTCGCCCCACTCATGTAGCAGTTCCAATGTGGCTGTGGTTATTTTGCTGACCGAGGTCAGCATAAATGATAGCGGATAGACCAATTGTTGCACAAGGTTAAAACATGAGTTTAGTCTGTAAAACTTTCGTCAGAGGGCAAGGTTAACAAATAAGCCACAAGCGCCTCAATATCGTCAGCGGGCACATCCATTTGCAGTTGATGCGCCCCAGGAAGGGTAAACACCTCGCGCAGCGTCCCTGCACGGCCATCGTGAAAGTAGGGGGCGCTCAGCCAAAGCCAATGAATCGTCGGTGTGTCGAATTCCCCGCCCGTGCCTACGTCATAGGCCATGTTGTCGGTACCCGCAGGCAGGGCGTGGCAGTCATTACAGGACTGCTCTTCAAACACCGCACGACCACGCACCAGGGTACTCAAATCGGCATCAACCGGGCTTGTGGGCGCAGCAATTGACTCAACGTACAGCGCCAGGGCGTCCAAATCAAGCGACAGACCGCCGTGAGGGTCACCCAATGGGTCATTTAAATCAGCGTTATCTATCAGGCCGGTGCCCGCCTGCAACTGCCGGATTTTGAGTTCAACGTCGGCAATCTCGTCCCATGACCCGGTCCAATTATAGGGGGCGGTTTCGCTTAATCCGAATAAAACGGGTGTGTTGCGTGGGCCGTTTGCGATGGCAGCCCATGTGTTGCCATCCGTCATTCCATCCAGGTGACAGTTAGCACAGCTTACCCAGGTATCGGTTGCTAACCTGGCGTCGGCAGCCGAGTGAAATAGCTCCGAGCCGATTAAAACATCAACCGGGATTGTCAACTCGGTCGTTACAGGGATGGTATCCATTGTGGCAAACGTGGACGTGTCGAGCACGGTTACGGTGCCGTCAATGGCATTGTGAACAAACAAGTTTGTGTTGTCTGCATTGAGCAGCAGGCTGCGCGGATTCTTCCCCACTTCGATGTTGGCTTCGGCACGTTCACCTTCGATGTTGATAACAGACACCGTGTCACTGCCCGCATTGGCCACATACACACGCCGCCGGAAGGGGTCAACCTGCACCGCGAAAGGCATGTTAACCGGGCGGACGGCGGTATCAATTGCGATCTGCGCTGATGGAACCATTTCCAACCCGCTCAACTGAAATACGTTGACGATAGGCGCAAAAATCGTGTCGTAGGTAGGGGCTGGGTTGGCGGGGTTGCTGTGGGTTTGAGGCAAATAGGCCAACCCACGCGTAATATCAATATCAAGAGCTGGCGTCATGCTGTTGCCCGTGTTTACGCTGCTGATAACCTGCTGCTGGGGCAGGTAAATCAGGCTTAAATCACCACTCCACAAGTGCGTCACGTATAAAAAATCGCCCCACAGTGCTAGCCCGGTGGGATACGCTGGCGTTGGGATACGCGCCTGCACGTCGCCAGCGGCCAAATCGACGACGGCGATTTCACGACTGCCTTGCATAGCCACATAGGCAACTGTATTGCTTGAGGTAACCACACTGTACGGCCACAGCCCCCCAAGGGCAATTTCGGTCGTGGCGGCTTGTTCGGTCGGGTCAACGATGGACAGCGTGGCATCGCCCCGGTTCGTCACCAACACACGGGTGCCATCTGCCGTAACTGCAACCGAACGCGGATCATCACCCACTGGGACTTCACCCCGCACTTCGCCAGCAACAGGCGCTACGATGGATACCGTATCGCTCATCATATTGGCCGTGAACAACAGGCGAGAGTTGCTGTCAAAGGCGAGCGAACTGCCCGTGAACACGAGATTCGTGCGGGCGTCAGGCAGGGCATAAAGCGGGCGCGGCGTCGGCTCTGCTTGTGCTAGGGCCGCTTCGGGCAGGTTTAGCAGGCTCAAGGCGGCAAGCAGCAAACTACACAAGCTGATTCCAATCGCCAAGCGAGTATGACGCAACCGAACCTTGAAGGGCTGTGTGGGGTAATTAGGCACGATTTTCCTCTGCGCAGTAGTCGAGTTGGGTTTAGTCGAGGGATAACAAGCGGTCATGACGGATGACAAACTGCCGGGCCACAATATCGGCCTCACCGTCCGCGTTGGTTCCGGTAAACGCAACCGAAATCGTCAACGGGTCAGAACTTGCCGCTCCAGCAACACGACCGTCGTTGCCCTCAAAAAACGGATAGTCGGTGTTTAGGGCCGTCGGGTTGTATTGATAGGGTAGCACGCTGCCCTGCAACACCGTTGCGCCATCTTCAATAATGACCTGGGGCAGGGTTACACTCAGGTACGGTGTGACCTCACTCCAGCCATCCGGCGGGGCGAAGGTAAAGTTAAACGGGAACCCAGCCGGAATGGTTGTATCCCCCCCGTTCGCCTGATCCCATTCAAGTGCGTCGTTTCCAGCAGGCACAACATACACAGAATAGGTGTTTTGCACCGCGCCAAGCACACCGCCAACGGGTGAAAGCGTGTTCACTAAGCTATCTTGGGGGTCACCGTCCGGCTGGACTGTAATGGTGACCGTCCACACCCCAGCCTCATCTGCCTCAATGCCCTGCGCAGGTGCGTAAAAGTAACCGATGGAGTTTGTTTGGCCGCTGATTTGATGGCTTGTGCCTGATGGCGAGGTAACCGTTGCATGGACCCGTGAGCGCAGCGTAGGGGCCGCCTGACCAACAACGTCAATGCGCTCCCCCACCTCAAGAACATCCCCTGGTTGGGCACCCGATGGGTAGAAAAACGTGTTGACACCGTCGCCTGCGGCTGTCGTTACCAATACGTTGTCGGACGGTTCACCTGTCACATCTTGAAACGGTGCCAAAACACGAGCGCCCAGTGCATCATCTTCCGCAATCACAACCATCGTGGAAGCATACACTGCTGTCGTATTGATGGCGGCTGCCTCATTGCGAACGATGGCCCCTCCAAACAGAAAAGCATAATCACCGGGCCGTGCGCCCTCATAGCCCGCGCCGATCTGCTGGTTTAGTGGGTCATCGGCAGACCAAACTAAGGGCAGGTCACCCTGTTCGCCACCTGCTACAAACTGACGGATCGCCTTACCTGGACTGACAAGGTTGGTGTAGGCGTAGGCACGGTTAGCAATTGCATCTTCGCTGAATACAACCGTAGAGTCTGCTGCCGTGCTTGCGGCGAACGTTGCAATAGGAAGCGCCCCTTGCACTGCGAGACGGTTAATCGGGGTGCCATCTGGCGCGATGTAGTCAGGATGCGTCGTACTGAGCCAGTCGGCGTATCCAGCGTTAATATCCTGGAGCCGCAACTGGATAAACAGATCGTTGAGCGGGCTGTCAGCCAGCCAAGCAACATCCCCGCTGACGTAAGGTGAAAATAGAACGACATCGGCTTCATCGTCGCCTGTGTACTGCTCCACAATGTAGCGGGCCGGGTCATACTCAAACGCCGCATTAGCGATGCCTCGCTGCCCGCGCACAACTAAATCAGGCTGTTCAACTCCGATGATCCCCGCACTCCGAAGGCTGGCCGCCCACAATCGTCCGGCTTCATCGGTGTAGCGTGCCTCATAGTCCACCACGTATTCGCCTGCCGTGTCGAACATAATCGGGCCGTCTGGCATGAAAACGCCATACGGGTTAGCCGTGCCAGTAAGGGTTTGCTCGATTGGTTCGCCATTGAGCGGGAACACACGCACCGTCACAGACACGTCCGCAGCCACACCGGGCGAGATGTGCATACCCGCGTGGAGGGCGTCACCAACCTCAAATGGCGTACCCGGCAGCACAAATGGCTCAACGGCGAGCTGCTCTGCAATGAGAAACGCATACGTGCCGCCGCCCTCGTAGCGATTGCCCCAAACATCTTCCAAAACCCCCTCAAGCGTCACGGTGTGTTCGCCATACTGGTCGAACGTGGGGTCAAGGTATGTGTCATTCAGCGTCGTGAGGCGATAGACATCCGTTTGGGATTGTTCACCAAATTGCTCACGCTCATCGAAGGTTTCGGTAGAAATAGCGCCCTGAACGATGGGCGCTGCCGTTAGGCTATCGCTGGTGCCATCTGGAAATTGCACCGTCGCCGTCAAACGCCCACTTGGGAACAGCAGCGGGATGAGCGGTGCGGCAGTCGTATTGTAGTCATTCGGCAGCAAATTCATGACATACGGTTCGATGGGATAGGTCACGGTTTGCCCATCGTAGCGGGTCGAAGGTGGCAAAATGTAAGTGGGGCTGTTAAACCGAACCCGATTTGAGAGGCGCAGCCGCTCTTGATCTTCGTTTGACAGAATGCCTCTGCTGCCGTTGCTGGGCGTGTCGTAAAACAGGGCAAACGGCAGCCGTTTGGGGGCTTCTGGGTCTACCCCTATATTAAACACGAGCGGCAGTCTTGTTGGCGACGTAGAAAGGAGTTGTTCACCCTCACCCAGGACGCTGTTTTCACTCCAGTTGATGCGTTCGCCGTCGCCAACTTGCGCAAAACCCTGAAAGGTGGGCACATAAGCCCCTTCTGGTAGGTCATCCGGCAGGGTCAGGTCAATGTCAAATCCAAACAGCAGGTCATCACCGCGCCGTATGACCTGTGTCGGTGGGACGAAAATCTGCCCCAGGTCAAACTCGGCGCGTAGATTTTCCAGGGCCAGGCCGGTTGGCGTCAACACGTTCGACCAGCCATTGCTGGCCCCCAACGCCCCCACAACCGCGTTACCCTCCCTATTAGTAATGGGGAGCAACTGAAGCTGCCCAATCATACCCAACCCCGTCAGGCTCGGCGGCAGATCAGGCGCGGTCAGTCGCACATCAAGCTGCATGCGAACCGCATCTCCGGGCGCGTAGCTCAGGCTAGTCGTGCGCCCACGTACCTGCCAGTTTGAACTGCCCTGCGCGACATGGCCTGAAAAGCTAAAGCGAATCGCATCGTTTGCCAGGTCGCCGTCCGGATACACAATACCGTCAATCTCGTCAATGACCGGGACGGCCACATCAGGGAAAGTCTGTGTGGCCAGGTTATTGCCCTCAACATCCAGGAAGGTCACCTGAGCGAGCGATAACCCCGCGTCAGCCCCGGTCACCGCACCCTCAAGCGCTGCAATCGGGATACGCAGTTCGATTGCCTCAGCACGGGTTGCAGTCGCGACTGCAACGGTGCCCAGGTCACGGGGTGGCGTGCCGAGCGCTCGCAGGGTAGCCGGTTCAGCCCCATTCGGATTGACATCCATTTGCAAAAGGGTGCCGTTTGCGTTGATTTGAAGCTGAATGCGTTCGTAAGCAACGGTAGGGACCAAGCCAATGTACAACGAATCCTGGTTCTGTAGCGTAAATCCAGCACCCACTTCTGCTGTAGGATACGCCGTCCAGTCGTCAAGTAGGCCATCAACAATTAACTGCGTTACGGGGGCATCCGTAGGGGCGCTGCTTACGGGGAACGATCCCCTGACGATGGTTGCTGGCCCCCCCGGTAACGCTCCCGTTTGGTCACGCACCTCGTTAGAAATCGACGGCGCGGGGCTAACCAGGAAGGGCGTATTGCCAGGGCCAAATAAGGTTGCTGTAAAAGACCCGGTGATGCCCGCTGGCACATAAACCGTCTGTCCGGTGTATAGGTTGCGAACAGCCACCTGCGCACCTGGGAACACTGAGCCAGCCCCCCCGGTGATGGTGACCTGCCCCGCATCATCTGGAATAGAAACCGAAATGAGAGACGCAATAGGGGGCGTGCCTCGCTGTGATGCTGTAATGACCTGCGCCTGTGTGGTGGGTAAGGCCGTTCCGCACAGGGTGAGGAAGAGTAGCGTTGTCAACAAACGCCTGGGAGTCATGCACGCCGCCGTTTTTTACCGTGAATAATCGATTCTATAAGATGCTTCCAACATTCTATCAAGGATGCGGGGCTTTTGCAGCCAATATCCCCCAATTCTTGGTTTACAGGTAAACTGGGCTGTCATGGAAAACGACCTTAGCCCCCCCCAAAGACGCGTCCTGCGCACTGTCATCGAACAGCGCCTGGGCCTAGACATTGAAATGCGAACCCATGTCAATTTGCTGCCGCTCATTGAGCGCTTTGCTGATGGCAACCCAAATGCTTTTCATCGCCAGTTACAAACCCAACCCGACGCCGCCCCGGTTTGGCAGGAGTTGATACGCGAACTGGCCATCGGTGAGACTTACTTTTTTCGGAATCAGGCGCAGTTTCGCTTGCTGCGCAAACACATCGTACCCAATCTGCTGCGCTGGCAACGTGAAACCCAAACCAAACGCTTGCTCATTTGGAGTGCGGGGTGCGCCACGGGGGAAGAGGCTTACTCGCTGGCAATCCTGTTCCATGAAATGCTCAACGATTACGACCCCAATCAAGTCACGATTATCGGCACCGACATCAGCGCGGCTGCAATCGAAACGGCCCGCACAGGCATCTACCGTAAGTGGTCGTTCCGGCACATTGACGGGGCGTACACGCGGCGTTACTTTGAGCAAACAGGCGACAATGAGCGGCAAATTGTACCTCACATCCGAGAAAAAGTGATTTTTCGGCGGGCCAACCTGCTTGATTTTTCCATGAGCCACTGGGCTAACCTCATCCTGTGTCGAAACGTGCTGTTGTACTTTCGTAACGAAGCCAAACAGCGTGCCGAATATGTGCTGAGCGATGCAATACAAAGCGATGGTTGGCTGCTTTTAGGCCATGCTGAGGCAATCCGGTACCAGCGCACGGTGCTACAGCCTTCGATTTACATGGGGGCTATCGGCTACCAGCGTGGTGATGCCAACCAGAAGGTGCAAGCACTGGCAGCCCACTCCCCGGCTCCTGTGGACGCTGACGTGAGCGGAAGCAAGCTTGGCCTTGACCTCACCCAATCGCTGCCATCCGCGCAGAACAGCATCACGCTTGACGAAGCCGCCCTCTATCGCAGTGCGGTTAGCGCATTTCATACGGAAGCGTTCGATAAAGCTGAAAATCAACTCGCGAGGCTGTTGCAGCAAAATCCGGGCCATCTTCACGGTCGCATCCTGCTGGCGGCGATTTTTGCCAACCGTGGGGTGGGTGAGGAGGCGCAGGCACACGTCAATACCGCGCTCAAGTTGGATCCCCTGGCAGCAGATGCACACTACTTGCGCGCCCTGCTCTATCTTGAAGATGGCATGGCAGATCGTGCAGAAGCGTCTTTACGGGCCGCGTTGTATGCACAAACGGGGCATCCGTTGGCAGCGTTTACGCTGGGCAATTTGTACGCGCAGCGCAACCAGCGAGACCGTGCCCGCAATTTATTGCAGCAAGCCCTGAGCGCTGCCCAAGCCCTGCCACCGGAGGCACCCATTTCGGACTTCAATGCGCGTACCGCTTCAGATTTCGTCGCGTTGGTGAGTAATCAACTGCGACAAAGCAGCTAAGGCACCAGCTCAAGGCTGTCGACAAGTTTGTCGAGTTGGTTCAGCAGCGCCTGGGAATTCTGATCATTGAGCAGGGTGTAGTCTGCGATAGCAATCGGCCCGCCTTTTTCCAGGTATTCAATTTCCCGATAGTCACGCTCTTGGGCCTGTTCTGGTGTAAGGGGGCGCTCTGGCCGCTTAGCCAAGCGGTCGTAGCGCAGCGCTCGTGGCGCAGCAACAGCAACCACCACCATTGTTTCCCCCAGGGACGCCTTTAGCAGCTTATACTCACCGAACCCATACAAACCGTCAATGATGATGGTGCTGTGTTCGTTCAATGCCTGTTGCAATACGGGTAGGGCACGCTTGGCAATTGCATTGATGCCATCTTGGGCACGTAGGTCTTCACGCACGAGCCGCTCATTGGCAGGCGTCAGTGGCATGCCGCGCCGCTTGACCTCATCGACCACAATTTGCCCGAAGCGGTACTTGTAATAGCCTCGTTGTTCCAAATGCTGTGCGCACAGCGATTTGCCCGACCCTGTCATCCCAACCAGGGCCAATGCACGCGGTTTTTGATGGCCATTTTGCATAGCACGCTCCTACTTTGCGATGACAAATGGGAGCATTTTAGCATGGACTGCTGTGGTTGCCGCACTTCGTTAAGAAATACTATACTACCTGCTGAACGCCACCCTACACAAAGCCATAACAACCATGCCTCACCCTGACAATCCATTCCAGCCACAACCACACGGTGACGAGCGACTCAAAGCCTTTGTCGTTCGTGAAGAGGCATACACCTGGATTCATCAAACATTCGTTGATTCGCAAAACCCCCATGCTGCGACCGTCATCGGCGCAAGCCAGGTGGGTAAAACCACCTTACTACGACACTTCAGCACCGTGTTCGATCCAAGAGTGATCGGCGTTTACGTGCCGGTGCCCGCCGGGGCTGACGAGCAAATCGTGTTAACGGCCATCGCAGAGCAAATCGCCCAAGTCATGGGGTCAGCAGCGGTTACAGACGGCACCAGCACCCCGCGCTCAGCATTTGCCGATGCGTTTTTGCCGCGCACCTTGGGCCGTCTTCGTCCACAACAGCGCCTCGTTTTGCTTCTTGATGACGCGCATCACTTGATGCAGGCAGGCGATCAAACCGACGACTCAACGTTCTTCACTTATCTGAGTGACCTGATCTTGCGTTTTGCACAGCTTAGTGTGGTGCTAACTGTGGATCATCGTGACGAGGCAGCGGCCCTTGTGGCGATGCGCCCACTCGTGGCAGAAACACATGTGTATCGGTTGAAGCCATTTACCTTTCCTGAAACCCAAAACCTGCTGAGCCAATGCCCGGAGGTGTTTCAGATCGGTTCGGATGGTGCTGCTGCGGTGCAGGCGCTTGCGGGCGGCCAACCGCTGCTTGTTCAGTCGTTCGCCACGCTGATTTATGATCGGGCCTCTCGGTCACAGGCAGGGCTGGTTGTGATTCACGCAGACGATATCATGAGTCAGGCAGCGGATTTGGTCAACCGCGTTAACGACTTTTTGATGGCCATGTGGAACCGCTTCGATGCCTCACAACAGATCGTTCTTGTAGCCGTATGCGAAATGTCTCCCCAACCCACCCAGGCCGCAGTCGTGCCAGAGCGCATTGAGGCGTGGTTGGTAGAAACAGAATCCCCGCTGGACTTAACGATGATCCGTGCGGCATTACGCGGATTGGAATATGAGTCGGTCATTCGCTATGAACGCGGTGGGGCGCTGTTGGTCATGGGCATCTGGCAGGTGTGGCTCATCAATCGGCCCGCTGTCGCTGACGCGGCCACGGTTGAGCAGACAACCACACGGGTTCAGGGGTGGGCCATAGCGACCGGGATAGTCGTCGTGCTAATCCTGACCGTCATACTCATTCTTCAGATTGCCCAGCGCGGCAGCCAATCAGCACCGGCTCATCCATCGGGGAACCCTACGGTTACGCTTGAGCAAATTCCGCCTAGTCCGTAGTCAGGGCAATGTCGCAGCGCCCGGCAGCAATTTCGCACGTCGCAAGCTCCGTGTTTTCCACCCGATTGCGAACGAGAAATTCGCTAACCGTATCCGTTTCTAGCCAGAACGCCTCGTCTGGTGATACCGATCGCCAAGCGTGGCGCGAGTCGCAGTAGCCGGGGGGCGGTAGCTGACTGAAGCGCGTTGTCCATATCTGAAAGCAGTCATCGTTGGGCAACGCCTCTGGTGAGGCAGACCCCGGACGCCAGGACATGGCGGAGAACGTAACGTTTGTGCCGTCCAACTCAAATACCAAGTCACTCACATCGACCGTCTGACCAGAGTTGTTGTACAGGACAAATGTCCGGTCGTCATAGCGGGCCTGCACAACAACTGCGTCGTCGTCCGTCGCTACTGCAACCAACTCAGTCTCGGCCTCGGTGGGTTGTTCGGTCGCAACGGTCGTCTCGGTGTCTGTTGGCTGTGGCGTATCCGTCACAGACTCGGTTTCGGCGGCTGCTTCGGTGGGCGTATCCGTCGCAGACTCGGTTTCGGTCGCCGCTTCGGTGGGTGTATCCGTCGCAGACTCAGTTTCGGTCGCTGCTTCGGTATCTGTAGCGGTTGGTGGCGCTTCCGTGGCCTCGTCAGTAAAGACGATGGCGCTGGTATCTTCTGTGGCAAGGGCAGCAATCGCCGTCGCGGTTGCGCCGCGTTCACTGCCAGTGAGCAACTGCAAGGCGGCAAAGAGCGCGATGACGCCAACCACCACGGCGATTACCCCGCCAATGATGACCGTGCGCCGTCTTCGCTGTTGTATGCGCTCAACTTCAATGGTGCGCAGCTTGGCCGCGGTATGCTCAAGCATATCGCGCCGGGAGCCTACGGATGAAGACGTTTCCTGTTTGGCGAGTTGTGACGGACGATCTGGCAGCGTTGACCACTCACTAAGGTCTTCGGGGCGTGCCGTCCACTCGGATGAGGCACCTGCGGCGGCTGTTGGTGAACTTGGGGTGGTTTTGCCCAGTTGGAGCGCTTCTTCCAACGCGTCAACCAGGTCTGCCCCGCTCTGGTAGCGATCTTGCGGCTCCTTTTCCAAAGCCTTCATAATCACCTGTTCCACCTGCGGCGAGATGTCCGCGTTCAACTGGCTCGGCGGCGGCGGGATGTCGCTCAGATGCTTGAGGGCAACACTCATCGCACTATCATCGTCGAACGGCACACGCCCCGTCAGCATTTCGTACAGGCACACGCCCAGGGAATATAAATCGCTTTGGGCAACAGCCTGTGCAGAGGAAACGGCTTGCTCTGGTGCGATGTAGTGTGCGCTGCCAAAGGTGTTGCCCAGCGTGCCTTCGGGGATGCTTAGCGCGAGGCCAAAGTCCGTCAGGACGGCGTTGCCTTCTTTGGTGACCAGGATGTTAGACGGCTTAATGTCTCGGTGGATGACGCCCTCGGCATGAGCGTAGTCCAATGCCGAGGCCATCGCCCGCATAATTTGCAGGATTAGTTTGTGAGGCAGCTTGACGCTATCACGATTGTGACGCTTGAGGATGTGACGCAGGTCTTCCCCTTCGATGAACACCATCGCCATATAATAGTCGGCATCTTCTTTACCAAACTGGTAGATGCCAACGATATTGGGGTGGTTAAGGCGGGCAATGGCACGCGCCTCACGCTGAAAGCGCTGGTAGTACTCCTCACGGTCGTCGCCGGCAATCAGTTGGGCGTCAATCACTTTGACGGCAGCGTAGCGGTCCAGGTTTTCATCATAGCCCGTATAAACACGGGCCATGCCGCCCCTGCCCAACAGGGATTTGATGGTGTAGTCACCCAGTTTTTTATGAATTAATGGGTCTGAATTGGACATGCCGCCCTTTCTAATTAGCCATTGGCCGCCGTAATTCACGGTATTTTGAGTTAATGATGACTTGGTGGTGGCAGAAAAAAACGTGCCCGCAACAACACCGTGTAATGTGCCACAGATTGAATTCAGCTTGCAAGTCTCTATCCAAATAGTAAAGATCGGTTATACTGTGTTTATGCAAACCTGTAAAATTAAGCAACCGTAGAGATCAGCGTGAGTTCCTCTCCAGACATACCCGAAGAAGAAATGCGCGAACGCTGTGCCACGATCCTTTCCGTTGCGGCTGACGAAGCGCGGCGGCTGGGGCACGACTTTATTGGCACAGAGCATCTGTTCATTGCGATCAGTAAAAACCGCGATGGAGCAACCGTCAACCTGCTCAAACGTGCTGGGCTAAACGCAATGACCGTCCGCAACGAAATTCGGATGGAAATTGGCAATGGCGATGGCACAACGCGTGAGGTGCTGCCCATCACACCCCGCAGCGAGATTGTGCTGTCGTTGGCTATCTTCCTGGCTGAGCAGGAAGGGCAAAACGAGGTGGGCGAATCGCACTTGCTGCTGGCCTTGCTGCAAGAAGGTGAGGGGGTGGCCGTCCGTAAGCTCATTGACATGGGCTTTGACCTGAACCTGTGGTTGCAGCGCCTGCTGCTGGAGGTTCAAGAGGAAGAGTCCGTTCGTGAGGACAGCATTGAGAGCGAATCGCTGAGCTTTGGCGAGTTTGACTTCGATGATGACAGTGATGTGTCACCATTTGGTGAACGCACCCCAACGCCCCTGCTAGATAAATATGGGCGCGATCTTATATCTGCGGCAGAAAACGGACGGATCAGCCCAGCCATTGCCCGTGATCGGGAAATCCGGGCTGTTGCCCGCACGCTGTCACGCAGCAAGAAAAACAATCCGCTGCTATTGGGTGACGCAGGCGTCGGCAAAACAGCAGTGGTAGAGGGGTTGGCCCACGCCATTTACACGGGCGAATCGCCCAAGCCCTTGCTAGAAAAGCGCATCATTGAAATTGAGATCGGCACGCTTGTTGCAGGCACCAGCCTACGCGGTCAGTTTGAAGAGCGCCTGCTGGGTATCGTGAACGAGGCCAGCCGTACAGGGAACATCATCCTCTTTATTGATGAGATTCATACGATTGTGGGCGCGGGTGACACCATCGACAGTAACCTGGACGCGGCCAACATCCTTAAGCCCGCCCTCGCCCGTGGTGACATCATGGTGATTGGTGCCACAACGCATGAAGAATATCGCAAGGCCATTGCGCAAGACCCGGCCCTAGAGCGGCGCTTCCGCACGATTGACGTGGACGAGCCGTCTCAGGAAGATACGCGCCGCATTTTAGAAGGCCAACGGATGCGATTGGAATCGCACCACCAAGTTACCATTCCCTATGAAACGTTACAGGCGGCGATTAGCCTATCCGTGCGTTATATGCCAGACCGCCGCCTGCCAGACAAAGCCATTGACCTGCTTGACGAAGCCTGCACACGGGTAATTATCCGTACACATGGGCCAGACTCGGTCGAACTACCAGCCCCCGAAGAGGGACAGAATAGTGACTTAAGCCAGGTAACGCCGTCTGATGTCGCCAGTGTCCTGTCCGAGTGGACGGGCATTCCCGTGCATGAAATGACGCAGGAAGACAAAGAACGGCTTTCGCACCTGGATGAGCTACTCTGTGAGCGTGTGATCGGGCAAGACCCTGCTGTTGATCTTGTTGCATCGGCCATCAAGACGGCCCGCGCTGGCCTGGGCGACCCACACCGACCGGTCGGCGTATTTCTATTCATTGGCCCATCGGGCGTGGGTAAAACAGAACTCGCGCGCGCCCTGGCAGACATCTTGTTTGGCTCGGAGGACGCGCTGCTGCGCCTGGACATGTCCGAGTTCCATGACTCACACACCGTGGCGCGGCTTATTGGTGCCCCACCCGGCTACCGTGACAACAACCGGGGTGGGCAGCTAACCGACGGCTTGCGGCGGCGGCCCTACAGCGTTGTGCTGCTGGACGAAATCGAAAAAGCGGCACCTGAGGTGTTTGACATCTTCTTGCAGGTATTTGATGAAGGCCGCCTGAGCGATGCCAACGGGCGGCCAGTGGATGGCCGTCACGCGGTCTTCATCATGACGAGCAACATCGGTGCGCAGCAGGCCAGTAAAGGGATTGGCTTTGGTGACCGCGCCCTTATGAAGCGTGAGTATGCCAGCTATCTCGATCAGTACTTTCGGCCAGAGTTTTTAAACCGTATTGATGAGATCATTGAATTCCAGTCGTTAGAAGCCGACACCCTGAGCGCCATCCTGGATTTGCAAATGCGTGACGTTCACGACCGCCTGAGTGAGCAGGGCATCCTGCTGCGCCTGGAAGACGATGCCCGCGACCTGCTCGTTCGGTTGGGATACGACCCAGCCAATGGTGCGCGCCCCCTACGCCGCACAATCGAGCGTCTTGTGATTCGCCCGCTCAGCAATCGCATCCTGCGTGGGGAGTTTTCACCGGGCGACCGGGTCATTGCCACTGTGGACGAAGGTGATACTCTGAAGTTCGATGTGTAACCGTCAGGCATAATAGATACAGACGAAGGAAAAAACCCGCCTATGCGCCTTCCACTAACCGGACGTATGCCGACCCCAGCCAGTGCGTATCAAGAAAAAAAACTCCTGGCGACCGCTCACCCTGACGATGAAAGCGATTTGTTCGCAACAGACGCGGATAGCGATGTTCGGCGGTTGGGGCGGTTGGCACTGCGCCGCGACGACTTAAACGATCTATTCGCCCTCGGCGACCTGTGCGCGGAGCTATCTGCAACGGAAAACGATGAGCTGCTGGTGGGCTATGTCGAAAAGACGATTGTTGCTTACAGCCGCGCCCGCACCGAGGCTACCAACGATGTTGACCGCAAGCTGGCCGCTTCTGCACTGGACAAATATGTTCAGTGGGTGGTGATGTTAGCTCAGCAATCACCGGGGCGGCGTAATATTGCTACGGCGCTGTGGGCACTCACCCACTTTGACACGGCGCTGATGCCCCACATCGGCATTACAGAAACGACGTTAAGCGATTTGCTAGACCAATACATGAGCAAGTCGCTTTCTACACGGATGGCCATTTCTGCTTCAACCCCGGCGACCCACTCAAACGGCAGTCATAGCGATTCGCACGACACGTTTCACCTTGATGATGCCAACGGAGGCGACGTTGATGATGACGAAACCCAGATCGACATGCAGCTTTCGCCATCACAGTTGGCCGCCCTTGAGGAAGACAGCGGAGACAATATTGAAGACACCCGCGATGCGCCAGGGTTGAGGGCCACCGCGTTCGATAACCACACCCCGCCAGACCTATCCCAATTCGACAGCGGCACGAACATCACCGCCATTAGCCCCGGCCCCGGTCAAGAACTCCAGACCGACGAAGATGCCCCTGCGGACCTGATGAAAGATACTGTGGTAGCAGAGCAAGATCACGGAGAGCGCATTGCCAGTCGCGCTGGTCTCGTTGCCCAGCGCAAACGCCGCTCCCGTCGCCGCCGCAGGCCAGCGGAAATGGTTGAGGGTGAGTTTGAAATTGGCGACAAGATTGACGACCGCTTCGAGGTCGCCGACGTCAAGCGTGGGGGGATGGGCATCGTCTACCTGTGTTACGACCACGTTGAACGTATGCCTGTGGCCATCAAGAGCTTCCAGAGCCGCTTTTTGAAAAACGAACGGGCAGTGGCCCGCTTTACCCATGAGGCGCTCACCTGGATTCGGCTGGAAAAGCACAGTCACATCGTCCAGGCGCGGTTGGTGCAAAATATTGCAGATCGACCGCACATCATCCTGGAACACATCAGTGGCCCAGCCGATTTAGGGGCTGACTTGCGAAGTTGGATTGATCACAACCGTATTGACACGCTGCAAGCGGTCACGTTTGGGCTGCACATCGCATTGGGTATGCAACATGCGTCAAACATCATCCCAGGGCTGGTTCACCGCGACCTGAAACCGGCCAACATCCTGGTCACGCAAGATGCGATTGCCAAAGTAACAGACTTCGGCCTTGTACGCTCGTTGGATGTGGCTGCCGAGGGCGATGAGCAAGCCGAGGGCAGCGCAATCAGCAGCACGTACCCGGCTGGCGGCGGCGGTGGTGAGCGCCTGACCCGTCATGGGGCTATCGTTGGCACAGCCCCGTATATGTCTCCCGAACAGTGCCGCTCTGAGGATGTGGACATCCGCGCCGATATTTACGCATTCGGGGCGTTGTTGTACGAAATGCTCACAGGCCGCTATATCTTCCGGGCGCGCAAGTGGGAAGCCTGGTTGTACGCACACGTCAACGATAGCCCCCGCTTTGAAGACTCCCATATTCAAAAGATCCCAGAAGACATCCGGGCACTGGTACTCAAGTGCTTGCTCAAGCACCCACATCAGCGCTACCAAACCTGGGCCGACCTTGTCGAGGAACTCTCTGGCATCTATGAGGGTCTTACGGGCACAGCCCCCGTGTTAGAAGTCACCGGGCCTGAACTTGAAGCCCGCGAACTGATGGACATGGGCTACTCGCTCACGGAGTTGCACCGCCTGGAAGAAGCGATTGAAGCCTACGACCGGGCAATCACCCTACAACCCGATGAAGCCTGGGGGTGGGCGCGCAAAGGCCGCACCTTACGCCTGATGGACACCCTGGAAGACTCGCTAACAGCCTACGACAAAGCGATTGAGCTATTCCCCAATTATGGTTGGGCGCATAACGGGCGTGGCATTGTGCTGGAACGCCTGGGAGACCTGGAAGCAGCGTTAGCATGTTATCAGCGAGCAACAGAGATCAAACCGACAGAAATTTGGCATTGGTACAACCAAGCGGATGCGTTGCACAGCCTGGGCTACCCTGACGAGGCCATTCAAGCGCTGAAGCGCGCGCTAGAGCTTGACCCGGCTCACGCGTTTAGCTGGGCCAAGCTGGGGCAGATTTACCGCCAATTGGGTGACTACACGGCAGCGGTTGACAACTACCTTCAGGCGATTCGCCTAGACTCGGAGTATGCCTGGGCACACAACGGCTGTGGGTTGGCCTATCGGTCGTTGGGGCAAATCGGCCAAGCTTATGAAAGCTTCCGGCAGGCTACAGAACATCAGCCAGACGAGGTGTGGCACTGGTACAACCTGGCGGAAACCCTGGTCGATTTACGCCGCTACGAGGAGGCGCTTCAAGCTGCGCGAGAGGCAGCCCACGTAGACGCTAGTCATGCGTTTAGCTGGGCCAAGTGCGGACAGGTCTACCGCTATTTGAACGACTACGAAGCCTCGCTTGATGCCTATGAGCGCGCAATCGGATTGGCACCAACCTATGCGTGGGCCATCAATGGCAAGGGTATTGCCCTGGAACAGCTTGGCCGCTACGAAGAAGCGCTAGAGTGCTATCAAGAAGCGGGCCGCGTCAGCAATGATGACACGTGGCACTGGTATAACCAGGGCAATGTGCTGGTTTTGATGGGTGAATACGAGGCGGCCATCCCGCTGTTGGAAACGGCAACCGAACGTAATCCCGACTACCCACGCAGTTGGGCACGCCTGGGCAATGCCCTGCGTCACATGGCCCGTTACGACCAGGCGTTAGCTGCCACACGCAAAGCCGTCGAGATTGACCCGATGTACGCCTGGGCCTGGAACGAACTCGGCATCATCTACGAAAAGATGAACCGTTACGAGGACGCGCTTGATGCGTTCCAACATGCGTCGGAAGCATCCCCTGACGATGCGAATTACCTCTATCAGCAAGCCAACACGCTCATCTACCTGGATCGGTACAACGAGTCGATTGCTATGTTGGATCGAGCGCTTGCCCTAGACCCCAATAATGCCCGCCTCCATGCGAAGAAGGGCCAAGCCTTCCGGCGGCTAAACCAATATCAGGACGCCCTGCTGAACTACACCCGCGCCATCGAAATCGACCCGATGTATGGCTGGGCCTGGAACGGGCGCGGCCTAACGCTGAATATGCTTGACGAGCATGAAGACGCGATGTTCAGTTTCCAAAAAGCGACTGAAGCCGACCCCAATGACGTGTGGTATTGGTACAACTTTGCCGACGAACTCATCATCCTGGGGCGCTACGACGATGCGTTGTACACGCTCGGGCGCGGCATCGCGGTAGACAACACCCATGCAGAAAGCCACGCCAAGCGCGGTCAGGCGCTACGCCGCTTACGCCGCTACGATGACGCGCTCAAAGCCTACGACCGTGCCTTACAGTACCGGCCTCACTACGGCTGGGCCTGGAACGGGCGCGGCCTGGCGTTGCAATACCTGGGGCGTTTGGAAGAGGCGTTGGCCAGCTTTGAGCGGGCCGTTAAAGAGGCACCCGATGTGCTTTGGTATTACATCAATCAGGTTGATGTGCTGCTGGAGATGCGCCGCCGCGCCGATGCGTTGGATACCATTGACCTCGCCATTGATAACCTGCCGCCAAATGCGGTCATTTGGGCGCGCCGAGGCCAAATTTTGCGGCGTCTCAGTGAACACGAAGCATCCATTGCGAGCTATGACCGTGCGCTCAAGCTTGACCCGGAGTACGGCTGGGCCTGGAATGGGCGTGGGTTGGCTTATGCAGAACTGCTCGACTGGGAAAACGCCGCCCACAGCTACGAGTACGCTGTGAAGTACAGCCCCACCGAAAAGTGGTATTGGTACAATTTGGGGGAAGCCCGCATAGAACTGGGGGACTTTGCCGGGGCCATTAAAGCGTTTGACAAAGCGCTTGACATTGACCCCGATCACGAACCATCCCAGAATAGGCGTAACGAAGCCCGCGATAAGCTGCTGCGTTACTGGTACAACTTGGGCGAGACCCGCATGGACATGGAAGACTATTCTGGAGCCATCAAAGCCTTTGAAAAAGTGCTTGAAGTCGCCCCCAATCATGAGCCATCCCAAACACGGCTGCAAGAAGCCCGTGACAACTTGAAGTAGGCACCGTAGACATGCAAAAGCACCTATCCATCACGTTTATGAGCGGCCCGCACGACGGCAAAACTATGCGGTTCGAGCAACCCGACATCGGTGACGAGGTCATCCTGACGATTGGGCGGCGCGAGGGCTGTGACATCGAAATTGACTTTGACAATCAAGTGTCGCGCTTGCACGCTCGGTTGGGCTGCCAATCCATTCCAGTTACAGCAACAGACGACATTCCGAATCCCTATCATCTGCACTTCTGGTTAGAAGATGTGGACAGCCGCAATGGGACGTATATCGACCGGGTGGATGAGGCAATTCGTGGCAAAAGTGATCTTCGTCCGGGGTTGTTGTTTCGCATAGGGCGCACCTGGATGCGCCTGGACGTGCCTTTCTCATTTGAAAGCACTTACGGAGACCGTAGTGATCTTTAGGCGAGCCAATGCAACACCTTAGCAGCAGTTTTACCACCGCCGATGGCTTGAAATTGCATAGTGAAGCGTGGTTACCCGAAAGCGAATCGAAAGCGGTCATTATCATCGCGCATGGGGTAGCCGAACACATCGGGCGTTACGCGCACGTGGCCGCCTACTGGGTGGAACATGGCTACGCTGTCTACGGGTATGACCATCGCGGGCATGGCCAAAGCGACGGCAAACGCGGCTACTTCGATTCCTTCTCACATCCCATCAACGACTTTGCCCGATACGTTGACCTCGTCAAGACAACGCAGGTGGACAAGCCGCTGTTTTTGTACGGACACAGCATGGGCACGCTGATTGTGTTGGCCTATGCCCTGCGTGCCGACCGCCCAGAATTACACGGCATTATCACCACAGGCGCGCCCCTGGCTATTGATGATAACCTGCCCAATTTTGTGATCTCTGCCGTGCGCACAATCAACCAGGTCGTGCCCGATGCGCCCCTGGTTTCGATTGACGTGACGGGGATGTCACGCGACCCGGCAGTGTTAGCAACCTGGACGACTGACCCCTACGTGAATTTGACGCTGCTGCGCGTGCGCACAACCGTCGGCATGTTGGGGACGGTTCGGCACATCCGCGCCCACTTGCCTGATATTGGCGTTCCTATCCTCATTATGCACGGCGAAGGCGACCGCATCGTTGACCCATCTGGCAGTATGCAGCTTTATGATGGGGTGTCGTCCGACGATAAGACGATCAAGCTGTACGCGGAACTATATCACGAACTCGTCAACGAACCCGAACGGCAGATGATCCTCAATGACATGCTCAACTGGCTTGATGAACACACGCCAGCGTAGTTTACGATGACCGGGGGAGCGTCACCGTAAACGTTGACCCTTTGTTGAGTCCGGGGCTGTCCACCGTGATCTCGCCCCCATGCGCGACGACAATCTCGTGGACAATAGCAAGGCCCAGGCCATAGCCCCCACTTTGCCCACGGGACTTATCCACCTGATAGAAGCGCTCGAATACACGTGACAAATCGTTTGCGTCAATGCCGACGCCCGTGTCCTTCACGGCAACACGCACATAGCGCGGGTTATGGTCAACCAGCACCCCGATTTTGCCGCCTTCTGGTGTGTATTTGACGGCGTTTGAGAGCAGGTTTGTAATCACCTGTGCCAGGCGGTCACCGTCACCCACAATAGGCTCAGTTGGCAGCAGCTTGGTGCTTATCTTGATGTTTTTTTGCTGCGCCACAACCTCAATCTTTTCCACCAGCGCCCCCACCATCTCAGTGATGTTGAGTGAATCGCGGCGCATGGCCAACTGCCCGGTTTTGAGCCGCGACAGTTCCATTAACTGGAAGACAAGTCGGTTGAGGCGGTCGGCTTCATCGTGAATAATGGCTGCCGCCTTTGCCGGGTCGGGTGCTGTCCCATCCATAATCGCCTGTGAGAACCCCTGTATGGACGTAAGGGGGGTGCGCAAATCGTGCGAGACGCTTGCTAACAGGTCACGCTGGGCTTGATTGGTGAGCTGAACCTGATCGCTCATCTGGTTAAACGCACGTGCCACATGCTGAATCTCGCCTGGGCCTTTTTCAGGGACGGTCTGGTCATAGTCACCCTCGGCGACGGCTAGAGCGGCTTGCGACAGTATCTTCAACGGGCCAACCAGCGTCCGGCTGACGACGATGGCCAAAAACGTTGAAACCGCTACCCCGGCGCATCCGGCCTGCAACAGCGCAATGCCCAGGCTGTTGCGGAACTGGTCAATCGCGGCGAGCAGAGGCGTGTTCGTTTGTTGCATGGCCATGATGACGGCTGGGGGGGCACCCTCAAATAATAGGCGATCAGGTAAATCTGCCTGAATGAACACCCAGGTGGTGTTCTCATGTGTGAATTTGCCCTGTTTTACCCGGTCAAGTGCTATATCTGGTTGCAGGCGGGGCGGACGTAAACCGTCTCGTAACCTTTCGGGGGTTGGTGGACGAACACCACCGTCTAAGCGCTCAATATCACGCGGGGCTAAGGGACGGACATCACTGACTTGAAGGGCATCCCCCGGTGAGTAGGTCCCCCAGCCATCCTCAATGACCGTGTAATCTTCGGGATCAACGATTAAAATCCACACACTCTGGGCTGTAGCAGCAGTTGCAAGGTCAGTTTCACTCAGGTTAACATTGCCCTGTAATGAGAAGAGGACATCACGCATTCGGTATTCGCGCAGTTGATCGGCAGTGAACTGTAGCAGGTCACGATGTACGTCACCGGGTGTGACGGCAGGCCGCGACAGCAAAAACAGA
This sequence comes from uncultured bacterium, assembly GCA_963922445.1. GTDB lineage: Bacteria > Chloroflexota > Anaerolineae > Aggregatilineales > Phototrophicaceae > DAOTTY01. Next base: position 2,480 of record CAWUJQ010000007.1, on the reverse strand, counting down.
ATCAGGGCCACGGCAGTGACCATCAGGGTAACGGTTAGCAGCAGCACATAGGTAAACAGCAGGCGTCCACGAATGCCGTTAAGCATTAATCAACCTCTAGCTTGTAACCAACGCCCCAAACCGTTTCGATGCGCGGCGTCATGCCATCCAGCTTATGCCGTAGATGAGCCACGTGCATATCGACTGTGCGCGTTTCGCCAGCAAAGTCATAGCCCCACACCACATTGAGCAGCTTTTCTCGGCTAAAGACAATACGCGGGTTACGGGCGAAGGTGAGCAGCAGGTCAAACTCTTTCGTGCGCAATTCAACAGCCTCCTCACTGACGGTGACCATCCTGCGCAGCGGGTCAATAAGCAGGTTGTCGTGCTGTACCGTGACGCTGTCATCATCATCGTCGCTGCGCTGCACACGCTCTGTGCGCCGTAAAATCGCCTTCACACGGGCGACCAGCTCACGCGGGTTAAACGGCTTGGTCAGGTAATCATCGGCACCCAACTCCAGCCCCACAATTTTGTCAATGGCATCGTCGCGGGCCGTAAGCATGATGATTGGCACTTCCGACCGCGCCCGTACCTGTTTGCACACCTCCCAGCCGTCGATTCCAGGCAGCATCAGGTCAAGGATGACCAAATCGGGCGCGTCGTTCAGGATGATGTCTAGCGCGGACGAGCCGTCATTGGCACCTGCCGTGGTGAAGCCTTCTTGTTCCAGGTACATTGCTGCCAAATCAATGATGTGCTGCTCATCGTCCACGAGTAGGATTGTTGTTGTCATTGGCTTGGTTACCCCTAAAAGTCGTGCCGCATGTGAACCACATGGCGTCGCGGCATAAACTGATAGCTACGCAGGATTTGGTTCACCTGCTTGTCGTCAGATGGATGGAAGATGGTCAATCCATCGCCCCCGAAGCGGCGCACAACGGAACCCACTAAAGCCCGCGCCGGTGTTTCATCATTTGACGGATGCGCCATCAACAGCAGTTGTTTGCTGGTCATGCCTAGCGAGCTTTCGATTTGCAACCAGGCAAGCAGCCTATCCCCTGTGCCAGCGCGAATCACCAACCGTTGTACATCGCGCAAATTGAGCCAGTTGTTTAGCCTGCGCAACGGGGATAGGCGAAACGTGCGCGGGTGGGTCGGGCGCAACCAATCCAGGCCGCCCATTGCCTGGGGCCGCACCAGTTGGGCAAGCTCGTATTCCGCGTTTACATCGCCTAGCCGCCGCTGCACAATGCGCATGGCGGGGTTATCCGCCAGGGGATCGGCCTGATTGAGCGCCCGGTAGGGGGCACGTCGCCACTGCGTCCAGGCCCGTTCTTCTTTGAAGCCCAGCTTGCGGTACATGCGCCGCGCCACCTCGTTATCATAGTCCACCTGCAAAATGGCTGCACCACCATTGTGTTGGCCAATCATCTCCATGCAGGCGTCCATCAGGCGTGTGGCAATACCCCGGCCACGGTATTCGGAATAAACAGCAACGTTGGCAATAATCCAGGTGCGCCCCATGTCACGCGGGTAATCCGCCGGATAGACCGATACGTTGCCCACAATCCGCCCATTGGCTTCCCACACGTAGCCCAGGCTCATGCCATGCGCCAGTTCATTCAGGTGGGTTAACACACCCAACCCGGCCCCTAACCGGCTCAACTGGCGCATTTCACGAATCGCTGCCCGCCCGCCAGAATCCATCGAGTTGGAAAAAGCGGTTTCGATCAGGTCAGCGAGTTGCGCAAGGTCTGTTTGTAAGCGAACCGGACGCAGCGGATCGGTTGTGTCGGAGTGTCTTTGCAGAGTAATGCCAGTCAAGAGCGTTCTTCCTGGGAGTTTTCCATTTAGTAATGATAACGCAAGTTGCTTACATGTGGGCGAGTCGAATCTGTCACGAGGGCAACTCATTCGGTCACTGCATCAAGACGCGGTTTAAGTGCCGCGATTTTTTGCTATGATATGCGGCGTTTTCAACCAGAAAGCCTGGTACACAGGCTGTTGAGGTAATTTCCTATGGCTAAAGATTATGGTTCACTTGCACCTCGGCGCGGCTCGAATGCCGGGTGGCAGTGGTTTGCATTTGGTAGCATTACGGGCATCATCTTCGCAGGTTGCATTATGGCGGTGTTGCTCGTCACAGTGGCGGGCGGCTTCTTAGCGGTTCCCGGCGTGACGATAGGGCCAACCCAGGCCCCAGTAACCGTTGTGTCAATCATCACGGCGACACCCCAACCCGCGACGGCGACGCCCTTGCCTTCGGCGACGCCAACCGCAACCGAAGCACAGGTTGGTGATGCAGCAGGTGGTGTCCTCGTCCCCACATCGACAACGTCCTCCCTGAGCCTTGATAACCCGCCGGATGGGTCGGGTGAGGTTGCGCAGGCTGCGGCCCCGACGGGGTCTGCGGAGGGTGCGGTTGCGGTTGCGCCGGATACAAGCAGCTTGCAAGACACCGGAGCTGCCATTGATCCGAACTTAATTGCTGGCGGCGG
>CAWUJQ010000006.1:0-58715 GCA_963922445.1 uncultured bacterium | reverse complement strand
GGCTGCTCCATTGTACTCAGGTGGCCACAGTCCGGGACGATGCGCAAAACGGCATTGGGAATCTGCATAGCCATCTCTTCGTGAAGGCTCGGCGGGCACAATCGGTCGCTGTCCCCCGTCAACACGAGCGTCGGGCAGGTGATTGTTGGCAAATCAGGGCGGCTGTCTGGGCGTTTAAGCTGCGCTTTAATCTGATTCACGAAACCCTCCACACCAACTGCTTCAGCCATCGCCAAAACCTGGGCGCGCATGGTCAGGTTCTTTTGGTGTTCGGGATGCAGCATGGCGTCCTTCAGATGATCGGTCGTCACTTCACGGAAGTTGCCGTTTAGAGCCAACTGCACCAGCGCCTCTTGGCTTTCGCGCTTCTGCTGTGAGGCGGGCATCGGCGTCGTATTGAGCAGCAGCATATGGCTGACCGCTGCCGGGTTCTGACGCCACAGTTCAAACGCGACAATGCCGCCATAGGACAGGCCCGCCACTGCAAACGGATGCGGCATAACATCAAGAATGTGTTGGGCAAGCAACCGCATATCGTCATGTTGCCCGATGTCAATCACAGTCGGCACGGCAATGTCAGCCAGTGCGTCAATCTGATGTTGCCAAAGTAAGCCCGTACACAACGTCCCCGGCAGCAGCGCAAGCGGAAGCCGACTCATGATGATGGACGGCGGGACAGCTTGGCTTGAAGCTTCATCTGCAAAGACTTTGACTCCGCACGTGCTGCTTTAAACTGCGCCAGCGTTACCCCAGGCTGATTCACAACGTCAAGGAAAACCCGTTCACTTTCCATGAATTCGTCTGCTGCATCGGCAACTTCGGCTGCGATGTCCTTCGGAATCTGCGTAATACCGTTCCGGTCAGCGTGCAGCAGCGCATCCGGTTGAATCACCAGGCCGCCAATCTCTATCGTGGTGTACAAATCGCGCAGGTGGAAGTACCCATGCGAGCAGATTTCACCGTTGGTGAACAGTTGAAAGCCACCCAGGTCGGCCACCTGGTCAATGTCGCGCCCTGCGCCATTCGTAATGAGGCCTTTCGCCCCGAATGCCTTGTACGCCGTACACATAATTTCGCCAAACATCGCCGCCACTGGCGGGTCATCCACATCCTGGATGACCACAATCGCATTGCCGCTAAGCTCAGCAAAGCGCTCGATTTGCGCCTCAAGCCACGGATAACCCGCACCTGCACCCTGCGGCGCAAAGGCGGAACGGGCCACTGCCGTAGCTGCAAACCCAACCATCGGCGGTAGCTGCGGGAAGTTCGCACGGATGCCAGGGGTCGTCATATACCCCTGGCTGCGCGGGCGCACATCGAATAACTCAATCACGTTGCAGATCGTAGGCGTATCAAACGCGCCTAATTTAGAGAGTGTTGCCTCAGCAATCACGGTGTATCGCAACCTTTCTGTGCACCCTACCGACCCAGTGCGCTAGTCTTCGCTCGGAATTTCTTTGTCCATGCGGGCCTGTAGGCGCTCAATCAGCGAGTTTTTCATTTCTTCGTAGTTATCTGGCTTGACCATCTGGCCCTTTTCGTCTGCATAAAAGCCGATTTCCTTGGCTGCATCCTCAACAGACTTCGCCCAATACGGGTCTTTGCCCTCATACACTTCATGCTGATCCAGCACACCCAGGATAACCCCACCCTCGGCTTCCGACGCACTCACCTCGAAGCGACGCCACAGGCCAGCCGGTAGCGAAATGCAGTCCCACGGCCCAATCTCAACCTGTCCCTCCGGTTCGGCGTCAGCGTCATTGCCCCAATAAAACGTCCACTTGCCCTTGAGCGGCACGAACATCTCGACGTAGTCATGCGTGTGATAAGCTGGCCCATTGCCGGGTTCGGCGTAGTGCATCCCAATTTGGAAGGTGTGGGGCGCATCCAGTTCAGGTTCATAGTCGGGGTTTTCGCTGGCGGTGTCACCAATCAGCGCGTAATTCAAGCGCTGGTGCCCCTCCAACGGGCTATCGATAAACATCACCGGGATCGGCTTCTTGCGCACATCGGCAAAGCGGATAACGCGCTTCATCATATCTTCGTTGGTATATTTGGGGTGTTCCATAATGCGTACCTGTATCGTATTTGTGAGTGAGTGATTAATGGTGTTGCGAAGCTAACGCGCCCGCTCACCGTTGTCAAGTCACTGAGCAATTTTGTTGCACACACGGTTATCAATCATTGACGCATCCCATATAATGCGGCGCTTTCATCCTCAAATAACTGGAGCTTAAAATGAAAACTTACCGGCTTGCATTGATCGGTTTTGGCAACGTGGGGCAGGGCCTCGCCCAAATTTTGCATGAGCGGAGTGCTTTTTTCGCAGAAACTTACAATGCCCGCTTTGAGGTCGTAGCCATATGCACGTTAAGCAAGGGCAACCTCTATCACCCCGCAGGACTCCCCCCCCAAACCCTACTTGAAGGGCAATCCGCAGGCAGTTGGGCAAAAATCCACGCAGACCATCGCGACTGGTCAACCAATGAGGTCATCGTCAACAGCAATGCAGATGTCATCGTTGAGTTGAGCTACACCGACCTGGAAACTGCGGAACCCGCCCTCACATACATGCGCGCTGCACTTGGTGCAGGCAAGCACATCATCACAGCCAACAAGGGGCCAGTCGCCCTGCACTACCCTGAAATGCTAGCCACCGCCCGCTCAAAAAACCTGCAAATCGGCGTTGAGGGCACCGTCATGAGCGGCACACCCGCCATAACACTTGCCATGGACTCGCTGATGGGCGCAGGCGTAACAAAGGCAATGGGTATCCTCAACGGCACAACGAACTACATCCTCACGCAAATGGAACACAACATCGCCTATGCTGACGCCCTTCAAGAAGCGCAGGAAAAAGGCTACGCAGAAGCCAATCCGTCAGGCGATGTAGACGGCTACGACGCTGCTGCAAAAGTTGTAATTATCGCCAACTTACTGATGGGACTGCCCCTGACAATGGCCGACATTGACCGGAAGGGTATCAGCCACCTTACCTTAGACGATATACAAGCGGCGCAAAACGCTAATGAGCGCTGGAAACTCATTGGCTCCGTGGAAAAGCACGACAGTGGCTTTACAGCTTCGGTGCAACCCACCCGCCTACCCGTCAGCCATCCATTGGCAGGTGTTGCCGGCGCGACCAATGCCATCACCTACACCACAGACCTACTCGGTGACATAACGCTCATCGGGCCGGGGGCTGGCCGCCAGGAAACGGGTTACGCCATCATAGAGGATTTGCTGGCCCTGCATCGGCAACAAAGCTGAGCCAAACACCCCAAAACTCTTAACCGACTGTTTGGTTGAGTCTGGTAGCCATTCGGGTTAACCTATTCCTAGCCAACTTGTGTCGGTAGTTTTACTTGGAGCCATAATGACGTTTAACCCCTACCTGGAGGGCAACTTCGCCCCCGTTCGCACCGAGGCGGTGGTGGACGACCTGCAAATCATCGGTGACCTGCCTGAAGACATCAATGGCATGTATGTGCGCAATGGCCCCAACCCGGCCTTCCCGCCAAAGGGTGCCTATCACTGGTTTGACGGTGACGGCATGTTGCACGGTGTGCAGTTGCAACACGGCAAGGCGTCGTACATCAACCGCTACATCCGCACCACAGGCTACGAAATTGAGCAGAAAAAAGGGAAAGCCATTTGGACAGGGCTGGTGGGGCTAAGCGGGTTCGAACTGATTAAAACGCTGATTCACAAGCCACACGGCATGATGACCAAGCATACAGCGAACACATCGCTTGTTTGGCACGACGGCAAGCTGTTGGCCCTGTGGGAAGCAGGCAACCCCCACGAAATCAGCGTACCGGGCCTGGAAACGGTCGGGCAGTTCGACTTTGGCGCACCCGTCAAAGCCTTTACCGCCCATCCCAAGGTGGACAGCGTCACGGGCGAGATGATGTTTTTCGGCTATCAACTCACCGAGCCGCCCTATGTGCAGTACACCGTTACGGATTCTCAGGGCCAAATTTTGCGCACCGTGCCTATCGACATCCCCAAGCCTGTGATGATGCACGACTTCGCAGTCACCGAGCATTACACCCTCTTCATGGATTTGCCGCTCGAATTTACCAAGCGCGAGATGTTCATGAGCGGCCAAAGCTTCGGGTTCAATCCAGAGCGGCCCGCCCGTTTCGGCATTATGCCGCGCCACGGTGATTCAGGCGACATGCGCTGGTTCGAGGCTCCGCCGTGCTTCATTTTCCACACGCTCAACGCCTACGAAGATGGTGATGAGGTGGTTCTGGTCGCCGCCCGCATGAATCGTTCTGTGATTGCCCCACCTGGGCATTCCACCAAGCATGGGCAGCACACCGACAGGGTGGAACAGCCCCTATCGGAAGAAACATCGTCCCGCTTACACGAGTGGCGCTTCAACCTGACGACAGGCCAGGTAAGCGAAAAGCCACTCGACGACGCGTTGACCGACTTTCCGCGGATTCATGAGGGGCGCTTAGGCTATAAGGCGCGCTACGGCTACTCTGCCCGCCTCATACCCACCACCCCAAACGCCGTGCCGCTGTTCGACGGCATCCTGAAATACGATGTACTGGGCGGTGACATTGACTTCCACGGGTACGGCCCCAAGCGCTACGGTGGCGAGGCCGTCTTTGTACCGCGTGCTAACGCCACTGACGAAGACGATGGCTACTTGGTCACATTCGTCTATGACGCCAACACCGAATGCAGCGAACTCATTGTGGCCGACGCCCAACACATGGATGCTGAACCCATTGCCCGCGTCATGATGCCGCAACGCGTGCCGTTTGGCTTCCACGGCATTTGGATTGACCAAACGCAAATCGAGGCCAGCACCTAGCTTAGCCCGTCTGGACGGTCAGCCGCACGGTGCCGCTGACTGTCTCTCCGGGCTGCACTACAAACACACCGCTGCCCTCAATCCCGTTCTCTCGTAGGTTAAAGCCATCATTGGCGTTCGTCTGTGGCTCAACAGCGATTGAGCCATCTGGCGCTTTGAAAAGAATGATGTGCTGGAATAGCGGGTCGGCTTTCATATGGATTTCCGTGGCCCAGTCCTTGTAAATCAACCGGATTGGCTTGCCGAGATCACGCTTGGTGAACAAATCATCAAGGGTCATGTCCTCGGCCACGCCGCGCGGTTGCTGGAAATCTAATGCGGCGGGCACCGGTTCAGCCGCTGCGTCTGGCATGGCATCCGTGAGCTTGTAGTAGTGCGAACATGGCACCTGCAATTGCGGCATACTCTCACCGGAGCGTTGGAAGTATGGGTGAAAACCGAAGCCCGCTGGGAACGGTCGCTCATCCTGGCTGGCCAAATCCACCTGCCAGATGAAATCTGCCCCGTCGAGTTCATAGGTCATGGTGGCCGTGAACGCAAACGGGAAGTTAAAGTCGTCAAAAGACTTAGAATCTAACATCATCTGGATGCGTGTTTCGCTGCTCTCCACCACGTCCCAGGGGCGCTTACGGACATCACCATGTCGGGCAGTGCCGTCGTCTGGTGACGTTTTAAGCTGCCATGCCTCGCCGTTAAAGCGCAGCAGCCCACCCCGAATGCGATTCGCCCACGGCAGCATCAAAAAGCTGCTTGGCTTGCTGTACTGATCGGGCGGCGTTGGCCGGATGACATCCAGCCACACCCCACTGCGCCGGATGCGCCCGAACACCACGCTTCCCCCAAACTCCGGAATGATGCCCGTTTGCCAGTGTGCGTTTTCCAGCCGAAAAACTCGCATAAGAACCCCTTTGGTGACCCCATATCGGTAAGCACACCCGATGATACTGCACCGCCTAACGCTGACGCCACATTGGTACGGTGGTGCTAAAACATGCAACAAACGCTTTACAGGCTATGGCACCTTGGCGAAAATGAAAGATCGGCAAACAAACCGTTCTGTAATATTACATGAGCGTGTTTGCCAAATCCCGCTTAGGTCATTGAGGAGACGCAGGATTGAATTACCAACGCAACACCTTACGCACCGTTATGTCATTTGTCGCCCTTGGGCTGCTCATCATGGCAGCGCCGCTGGGCGCACAAGACGACCCTGTCACCATTACATGGTACGTCGGCCTTGGCACGGGCAGCGAGCCGTCACAAGTTGAGGCGCAACAGGCCATAGCAGATGAGTTCAACACATCGCAAGATGACATTCAGCTTGAACTCGTTATTGAGCCGAACCAAACCGCAGATGCCACCCTACGCCAGCTCATCAATCAGGGCAACGCTCCCGACATTGTCGGGCCAGTCGGCGGCACCGGCACGGCGGCATTCCAGGGCCAATTCCTGAATATTGCCCCCCTTGTGGAAGAGACTGGCTACGACCTTGACCAATTCATCAACGCCACCGTTGAAGCTCAGCGCGTTGACAGTGAACTCATCGGCTTGCCAATTGCCATCTTCCCCGCCATGCTGATGTATCGTCCCGCATTGTTTGACGCTGCTGGACTGGAATACCCGCCAACCAGCTATGGTGAACCTTATGTGCTAGACGGTGAGGAAATCCCGTGGTCCATGCAAACCCTGCGCGAAGTCGCCATGCGCCTCACGCTGGATGTGAACGGCAACAACGCCACCTCCCCAGACTTTAACCCGCAAACCGTCGTCCAGTGGGGCTTCTACCTGCAAAACGCTGGCCCCATGCGCCAAACCGTGACGCTGTTTGGTGCCGGGTCGCTGGTGGATGAAGAGGGTAACGCCGTCATGCCGGACTTTTGGCGCGAGGGCTTCAACTGGTTTTACGATGGCATCTGGCAGGATCACTTTATTCCCACGCTCGATCAGTCCTACAGCGACCGGCTTAACGGGGGTGCTGCCTTCCCGTCTGGCAATGTTGCGATGGCCCGCGCTCAGTTGTGGTATACCTGCTGCATTACGGACAGCGAATGGGATGCAGGTGCCTTGCCTTCGTATGATGGCCAGGTAACGGCTCAGCTTCACTCGGACGCGTTCCGCATCCTTGAAACCACAGAAAACCCCGAAGAAGCCTTCGAGGTACTCACCTACCTTACCAATGACGATGTGTCGCTTAATCTGCTGTCGGCCTACGGTGGTTTGCCAGCCCGCCAAGCAGAGCAGCCCGCGTTCTTTGCAGAGATGATTCGCCGCTATCCGCAAGGCGTGAACTGGAATGTGGTACAGGCTGGCATTGACCTTGCCGACAACCCCAGCCACGAGGAGCCACTACTCAATAACGAACTCGCCAACGAACGCATTGACGAGTTCCGGCTTTATATTGAGTCTACACCTGACCTGAACATTGACGCCGAGATCGACCAACTGCTGATCGACCTTCAGGAAATCTACGACGCTACCGAGGCAGACGCCGAATAACGTTACCAAACCACCAGGGAGTGCCAGTTTGTTTGGCACTCCCCCGGCCATGCCCGCTTACTCAAGGATGTTGCCATAACGGTGTGTCGTTTGGGTAACCGCCTGTTCCTTGAAATAGTGACGGAGTTCAAGGCGTCCGTTAGAAACAACTGCCGCGTCAATGATGGGCACATGGGCCGCGTTCGCTGCGTCACGCACGAGCGCTGATACAGCCCCCAATACCCGCAGTCGCTGTTCATACTGGTAGCGCTTATCATCAATGGCTGCAATGAGCGCCGCCTCGTTCTCGCGAACCACATTGGCATCTGTGCTAAGGTCCGCTGGCAGTGAAACACCCTCCGCCACGCTAATGCGGACTGGCACCCCACAAGCCTTAGCCGCCGCAAGCACGCGCTGCACATCTACGGGCCGGCACCCTGCCTCCACTCGCAATATCATGCGCTGGATGGGCCGATAGCGGAACACGTTGCTTTCACCAAGTACCTGACTCGGATCGTGTTCGAAGCTGAAGTGGTTGTCCCAAGCATACGGGTAGCTGCGCTCCGCCCGCTGGAGCAGTGCCTCATCCGCAGCGTCTTTATCTGCCCAACGGCCAAGGCTGAACGTGTAGTTGGGGCCACCCGCCTTTGCATATCCGAATACAGAGCGCTTCCAGCCACCAAAGGGCTGCCGCTGTACAATCGCGCCAGTCGTCCCGCGGTTGATGTAAGCATTACCCGCCTGGATGCGATCACGCCACACAGCAATTTCACGGTCATCCAGCGATTGCAACCCACTTGTGAGGCCGTAGTCGGTGCCGTTGGCAAGTTCAATTGCGTGATCCAGGTCGTCAGCACGCATCAGGCCCAGTACAGGGCCAAAAACCTCCGTCTTGTGGAAGAACGACCCCGGCTGTACCCCCAACTTAATGCCCGGCGTCCAGCAGTTGGGGTTGCCATCTAGCATCTGCGGTTCCAGCAGCCAGCTTTCACCCGGTTCAAGCTGAGTAAGTGCCCGGTGCAGCTTAGGGTCGGGTTCACGGATAACGGGTGCCATCGTCGTTTGTGACTCCCAGGCCGGGCCAACGATCAGACTGTTGGCTGCATCCCGCAGTTGACGGCGGAAGGCTTCATCGTCGTATACCTCGGCTTCTAAGATGCCCAGGCTAGATGCGGAACACTTCTGGCCAGTGTGCCCAAACGCCGACTTTACCAAGTCCTTCACTGTTTGGTCACGATCTGCCATTGCCGTGACAATCATCGCGTTCTTACCACTTGTTTCCGCAAACAGGCGCAGGTCAGGCTTCCAGTCCAGGAACATGCGCGCTGTATCATACGCCCCGGTGAGGATCACCGTATCAACGCGCTCATCCGTCACCAGTCCCTTGCCGACCTCATCGTCCGTAGTGGGCACAAACTGAAGCACATCTTTCGGAATTCCAGCGTCCCACAGCGCGTTAACGATATGCCAGCCTACCAGAGTTGCCTCTGGTGCCGGCTTGAACAACACCGTGTTACCTGCCATGAGTGCGGCCAGCGTGCCACCTGTCGGAATCGCCATGGGGAAGTTCCACGGCGGGGTAATCAAAACCACGCCGAACGGCTGATAGTCCACATCCGCGAGTTCGGTGTCCAGCCCGTCAAATGAGCGTGCGTAGTAGGTCGCAAAGTCGATTGCCTCGCTCACTTCAGGGTCACACTGGTCAACCGTCTTGCCGCCGTCACGCAGCATAGCCCCGATAAACTCACCTCGGCGGTTCGCCAGCACCTCCGCACAGCGAATGAGCAGCTTCTTGCGTGATTCAAAGCCAAGTGCCTGCCAGTTCTGCTTCGCGGCTGTCGCTGTGTCTAGCGCGGTGTTGATCTGCTGTGGGGTTGCCAACGCGTAACGGTACGCGACTGCATCCGGGCGTGACGGGTCAACCCCATCTGCCTTTGCCTCCGTATGGATAGACTCACCTGCGATTTGCAACGGAATGTCATCAATCACGCGGTCACGCCATGCCGCATAGATGTCGTTAACCCAGCGCTGATTCTGCGGTAGCGAGAAATCTGTGTCCGCCTCGTTGTGGAAGGGGGCATCCACGTCGAAGGCAATCGCCTCTGTCGTGCGATCTTGCTGGCGGTTGGGCGTAAGTTGTGCGACCTCCATCCGGTCAACCGCACGCAGGAACAAGTCACGCTGTTTGTTCCACTCTGGGCTGCCTACTTCCAACGCGAACAGGTCATGCAGGAAGTTTTCTTCGGCAGTGTTTTCATCCAAACGCCGTACCAGGTACGCAATCGCGCTGTGGAAGTCTTCCTTCTTAACAACTGGCGCATACAGCAGCAGGCCATCAGCCTTATCTTGAACCACCCGCGCCTGATGGTTGGCCATGCCCTCTAGCATTTCAAACTCAACATAGTCTTCAACGCCGTATTTCTCGCGCAGCAGCAGGGCAAAGCTCACATCAAACAGGTTATGGCTGGCCACGCCCAGGTTGACCGCAGACGCATTCTCTGGCAGGGAGCCGTAGGTGACCATACGCTTGAAGTTGGCGTCAACGTCCGTCTTGGTGTAGTACGGCGCTTGCTCCCAACCATGAATTGCAGCATCAACACGCTCCATTGCAAGGTTGGCACCCTTTACAATGCGCAGCTTGATCGAAGCGCCATCGCGTTCCATCCTGTCTTGCGCCCACGCCGTCAATTCCTTTTGAATTTCGTGCGAATCCGGCAAGTAAGCTTGCAACACAATCCCAGCGCGTAAGTCCATGAACTCCGGTTCGTCTAGCACTTGCTTAAACGCGGCTACAGTCAGGTGAAGGTCGCGATACTCTTCCATGTCCAAGTTGACGAACTTGGGCACAGTGGTTCCGTCAGGCTTGCGGTACTCGTGGTGCATTGCCTGCCGGTAGAGCGTGCGCAGCCGGTCTTTAATTTGCTCAACGGTGTAATCAAAAGCAATTAGGTTGATCTGACTAAACACAGACGAAATTTTTACCGAGATGTATTCCACATCCGGGCGGGCCAACAGCTCCAGGTACGATTGCAAACGCTTTTGCGCTTCACCCTCGCCCAGAATGGCCTCACCGAGGTAATTTACATTGAGCCGTGTGCCTGTCTCACGTCGCTTTTGCAAATACGCCCGGAACTGATCGGGTTCACCGGGCAGGATCACGTTTTGGGTTTCTTGGCGCAGCTTAGCCACGATGAACGGCACCACTAACTGCGGCACGATTTGCCCAACGATGCTGCCCGTGTAAAGCGCGGCCCGTTCCCAGGCTGCCATGTAACGCGGCACCCCATAACGGTCAACCAGATGCGCAACTTGACTTGCAATCCGCCCTGCATCGTGACTGCGAAAGGCTTGGTCGGGCATGAGCATGGTGAGCGTTTTGCCGTCGGCGTCCGTCATCATGCCACCGAACTTCGCGCCCTGCGCTCTTTCCGCGTTAGTCTGCTCAGCAGTTGCCCGTTGTAACAGCTCCGCCGCCACTTTCACTGCTTCTTGAGCAGTGTCATCTATTTGTGTTTGCGTTGTCTCTTCATAAAAGCCTAAAACAGCCATTTTTGGGTATCTCCTCCAAGGGTTTAAGTTACGACCTGTAGCCGATTGCGTACGAAATATCCGCTGCGGTTTGTCGTGCTTGCTCCGCCAGTGGAACAGCCTGCCGGGGTGTGATGCGAACGCTCGGCCCAACGAGGCTGACCGCAGCCTTCACGGCCCCGTTGTGATCAAACACGGGCGCACCAATTGCCACCAGCCCTTCTTCCAACTCGCCCGTCACAATGGAATAGTGACGGTCTCGTACACCAGCCAAATCTGCTTGCAGGTCTTCGGGAGTCAGGCGCGTTCGCCCGGTATAGTCGGCCAATGGGAAGGTGAGCCTGTCGCGGAGTTGGTCATCTGGCGTGAAGGCGAGGACGACTTTGCCAGTGGATGTTGCGTGTATGGGCAGGCGCGTCCCGATGTACTGAGTAATGCCTACCAGGTGCTTACCCAACACCTCATCAATGACCAGCATCACCCAGTCACCCTCATTGTCACCAGGGCGCGGGATTTCCAACGTTACCGTTTCTCCCGTGGCCTGCGATAGATTCCTCAGATGCCTGTGGGCCACATGGCGCAGGTTATTGGCACGCGCCGCCCGTCCTCCCAGGGCAATCATCTCCGATCCCAGGTGGTATTTGCCGCTGTCATCGCGCTCAAGCAGGCCTTCACTTTCAAGCGCACTCAAAATGCGGAAGGCCGTCGTTTTGTTGAGGTCAAGCGCTGCGGCAAGCTGACCTAACTCCCAGGTGGGGTGGTCATCATCGAAAGCTTTGAGCAATTTGATTGCCCGATTAATGGATTGTGCGCCGTCTGCCATTTCACAATACGAACTCTAACTTCACATTGTGAACAATAGTAACACAACCAGCGGGCGATTGTCAATATAGCGCCGCTTTGTATAGTATGTTGCCTTTAGCATCGCCCGTTTTGGCAAAAGTTGCCAATTTGCCAAAAACGATTCACATTAAGGCGAATGCATCGTTTCACAAAGGAATCAAAGAATGACTCAGCAGCGTGGCACCCACGACGCCCTCCCCGACCCGCGTAACGACGACGTCCTCGTTTACATCAACGGTGATATGGTTCATCGCAGTGAGGCCAAGGTATCCGTATTTGATAGTGGCTACTTACTCGGTGATGGGGTGTGGGAGGGAATTCGTCTACACGATGGCGTGTTTGCATTCCTGGAAGACCATATGAACCGCCTATTTCAAGGGGCGCTGGCTATTGGCCTGGATATTGGCAAGACCCGTGACGAACTCATTGCAGCACTACGTCAGACGGTTGACGCCAACAACATGACGGATAATGTGCATTTACGACTGATGATTACACGGGGCATCAAAAAAACACCCTCACAAGACCCGCGCCTGACCGTCAGCCCGCCGACAATTGTCATCACAGCAGAACACAAACGCGCTGACCCAGCCACCACCGATGCAGGCGTGCGCCTGTTCACATCCACAGTGCGGCGCGGCTCGCCAGATTACCTTGACCCTCGTTTGAACTGTCATAGCAAGCTGCACGAAGTGATTGCACTCGTCCAGGCGCTCCACGCCGGGGCAGACGAAGCCCTGATGTTGGATATTCACGGCTTTGTGAGTACGTGTAATGCAACCAACTTCTTTATTGTGCGCGATGGCGAGGTGTGGACGTCTACGGGGCAATATTGCATGAATGGCATCACACGGGGCAACGTTATCAAGGTGTGCCATGCCAACGGCATTCCGTGCTACCAGAAGAACTTCTCACTCACCGACGTTTATGACGCGGACGAAGCGTTCGTGACAGGTACGTTTGGCGGACTGACGCCTGTGACCGAGGTGGATGGCCGTAAAATAGTCAATCGCCAAGCCCGCTCCATCACCAAGCACCTGAGCGGCCTTTACCACAGCCTCATTGAGCAGTACGTTGTGGATGCAAAAGCGCGTGAGCAGGCATAATAAGCGGTGTAAACAAAAATACGCCTCACGAGAGGCGTACTTTTGTTAGGGTATAAGGGAGAAGGCTTTACAAAGAAGTCTATTTGCTAAGTGATGTTCGCAACGCTGGAACTAGAGAACGATGAACAGGGCTGCCAATACGCAAACAGCAACCATTGTGAGAACCAGCACGTTTTCCACAACCTTCGTTTCAGCTTCGTTGGCAAACTTACCAGCGCGGAGGTTCTTGAAGTTTTCCATTATGATGACCTAACCTTGATTTAGAATTGTTTCTACTTGATGTTTTTCAGTATACGCGCTCCTGTTTGTGAATCAAGTAAATTGACTGTTCTTTTACATTTCCTTTACAAATCACATTGCTTGTTATATTTTTCGTTACATAAACAAGCACATAGCCCATTAAACACGCAAAACGCCGTCCTGGGACGGCGTTTCTATACGGCTTTTACAGGTTGCAAATCACAAACCGAAAGAACGTAAATTACTATACGTTAAATCGGAACAGGATAACGTCGCCATCCTTAACGGTATAATCGCGCCCTTCAAGCTGCATCTTGCCAGCTTCCTTAAGGCTTGCCCAACCCCCTAATTGTGCAAATGCATCGTATTCGGCCACCTCTGCCCGGATGAACCCACGCTCGAAGTCCGTATGAATCACACCTGCCGCTTGTGGGGCCGTCCAACCTTTGTGAATCGTCCACGCCCGCGATTCCTTCTCACCCGTCGTGAAGTAGCTGAGCAAGCCCAGCATCCCGTAACCCTTGCGAATGATCTGCTCCAGGCCACCAACTTCCACCCCCGATAGGGACAGGAACTCCGCACGCTCCTCGTCGGAAAGGCCCGCCATTTCTTCTTCCAGCTTGGCGCACAACTTGATGACCTCTGCGCCCTGCTCGACTGCCACCTCACGCGCTTCCTTGACGTAGGCGTTGTCCTCAGCGAGTTCTTCTTCGCTGACGTTGGCCGCAAAAATGACAGGCTTGGCCGTCAAAAAGCGCATATCGCGGTTTAACTCAATGAATTCGTCTGCGTCACGCTGTGGATAAGCCGTCAGCATTTTGCCCTCACCAAGATAGTCCATGACCTGCTTGGCTTCTTCTAGCAGCGCACGGGCATCTTTTTCCGTTCGGGCTTGCCGCTCCAATCGCTCGACCTTCTTTTCGAGCTGCTGCAAGTCCGCCAGGATGAGTTCGGTGTTGATGATCTCAATATCGCCCCGTGGGTCTGGCTTCCCACTTACATGAACCACGTTTTCATCCTCGAAACAGCGCACAACGTGCAAAATTGCGTCCACATCGCGGATGTTACCCAGGAACTTATTGCCCAGCCCTTCGCCCTGACTGGCCCCCTTTACCAGGCCAGCCACGTCCACAAACTCAATCGTGGCGTAAATCGTCTGCGCCGATTTGGATAGTTCCGAAAGCTTGTCCAGGCGCTTATCTGGCACCGGGACAACCGCTTTATTCGGTTCAATCGTGCAGAAGGGATAGTTTGCTGCCTGTGCGTTCTGCTCTTTGGTTAGTGCGTTAAACGTCGTGCTCTTGCCCACATTGGGCAGGCCAACGAGTCCAATACTCAAGCTCATAGAGTTTGCTTTTCTCCCGCCAGTTGTCAGATGATGCGTGCAATCATAATGAGGCGGATTGGCAAAGACAATTGCCTTTCCATCTCACCCCTGACGGGTTGGCACCCGCAAATCCTACGAACCGACCACAGACCGCATCTTTTCCGTTGCCGCAGCAAGCGCGTCTGGGTTTTGCACATTAATCGGACTGCCACTCAAAAAGCCTTGAATCGACTCATACGCAATCTGCGCGTGATGGTCAGCCACCTCAAACGTGGCCCCACCCAAATGCGGGAGCGCAATCACGTTCGGCAGTTTCAACAGCGGATAGTCACTGGGCAGCGGTTCCGTGTGAAAGACATCTAACGCTGCCCCGGCGATTTTGCCATCTGTGAGTGCATCAACCATTGCCGCTTCATCAACCAAAGCAGCCCGTGCCGTGTTAATGAAAAAAGCGGACGGCTTCATTAACCCGAACTCACGGGCACCGAACATGCCGCGCGTGCTGGGCAACACAGGCACATGCAACGACACATAATCGGCTTCCGCAAGCAGCGTGTCCATATCAACCATCGTCACACCCAAATCGCTGACGGCCTCCTGCTTCACATACGGGTCGTAACCCAATACGTGCATGTCGAAGCCGCGCAACCGATGCGCCGTCCGCTGGCCCACAAAGCCCATACCAATTAGCCCAACAGTTTTTCCCGGAAGCTCCAAGCCCATGTGGTTCAGATACGTCTGCTCGAAACCGGCCTCGACCCACCCCCCTGAATACAGCGTGTTGATGCCCCGCAGCAACTTGCGCGAGATCATCACCATTAGCGCAACCGTTAGGTCAGCCACGGCCTCGGCATTGCGTCCGGGCGTATTCGTCACGATCACGCCGTGTTCAGTCGCCGCGTCTTTGTCGATATTGACGGTTCCACTGCGACAGTCCGCGATCATGAACAGGTCTGGTGAGGCTTCGATGACATCGCGGTCAACCTCGTCAAACTCAGTAATGAGAATATGCCGTCCGGCCAGTTTGGGGATGAACTCTGCTTTAGGGAGCAGCGTTTTCGTCGCCCACCAATCGCGGAACTCAAACGTGTACTCGTTGCCGAACCGCTCCACCCAACGCGGTGCCATCGTGCAGGACGCATAAATACTCAGGGGCTTCATAGTTGCTCCGTTATCTGGTTGATTCAGTCGTCAAGTTGCTGATTTTTTCAATTGCGGCCCGCCGCCCTGACCAAAAACCACTCACCTGCTCAATGAGATCAACGTAAAGTGGAAAAAGCACATCATACACGGCGACTTGCTTGGCGTTAGGCGTGTACTCGCGTTCGATTTTGACCGTGTTCCGGGTTGCGGCTGCATAATCTGCATAGATGCCGACGCCCACCCCAGCGGTCAGGGCTGCGCCTAACGTGCCAAACTGGTCACCAGCAGGGACAGACACCCGACAATTCACCATGTTGGCCAGCATCTGGCACCAGGTTTCACTCGCGCTACCGCCCCCGGCCAGCAGCACCTGATTCGGGCGGCCCATGGTGCTGTAGCAGTGTTTAACCGAAAACGCGACACCCTCGTATACTGCCCGTGCCAGTTGTTCACGCGTGGTGCCAGCCGTAATGCCAAAAAAGCCACCTGTTGCCGTGCTGCTCAGGAACGGCGCTCGTTCGCCTTGCAAATACGGGTGGAACACCATACCCCCGCTGCCAGCGTCCACGTCACCCACTACCCTATCCAGGTAATCGAAAACATTCTGGCCCGTGCGCTCAGCTTCTTCACGCAAGCCGCTGCCCATACTATCCAGATACCACTCCAGGTTAGGCGTGCCTGCCATAGCCCCCAGCAGCCGCACATAGTGCCCCGGCACGCTATGACACGCAGTTGCGCCCACGTTGAATGGCGCAAAATCAGCCTCGTTCATAATCACACAATTGATGCCCGTTGTGCCCAAAATAGTGAACGCCTGCCCCTGCGCAATCGCACCAATGCCAATGCCATTCGCGTTTAAATCCATCTGACCAGAAACAACAGGTATACCAGCCACAAGGCCACATGCCGCTGCTGCTTCCGTCGTCACATGACCGATCACCTGATGTGATGGCACGAACTCTGGCAATATACTGCGGCACATGCTCAGGCCCAGCATCTCCAACACATCATCGTCATAGGTGTAGTCCGCCAGGCGCATGAACGGAATCGACGCGTCGGTTTCGTCGGTACACAAAACGCCCGTCAGCTTGTATTTGATCCAGTCTTTGCTGCTGATGAGCTTATCTACACGCTTGAACGCATCAGGATGATGGTCACGCAGCCACGCCAGCACACCTGCCACCGTCCCTGGCCAGATGACCGTGCCCGTGCGCTCAAAAACCTTGTCTAAAACGCCGCTTTCTTCCCACTGCTGGACGATCGCCCCGGCCCGGTTGTCATTCCAAAGCGCCGCCGCACGGACTGGCTCGTAATTTGCATCCAGCAGCCACGCGCCATCCCCTTGCCCGCTTGGGCCGATGGCGGCAATGGCGGCTGGGTTGATTTGCGCACGTTCAACAACTTCGCGGATTGTTTCAGTCGCGAGACCCCACAACGCATCCATGTCTTGCTCCGACCAGTCAGGATGCGGTGTGTGGGTCACCGTCTTGCGGGACGCAGTACTGATGCGATTGCCATCCGTGTCATACAGCGACGCCTTGATAACCGAAGTCCCTGCATCAAGGCCAAGGAGGTAGTTTTGTTCTGTCATAAGCTTGCGTTTTAATAACCTGCAATATTTAGGGGGCGTCCGCCAATAATGGCGGACACAGTATTAAGATTTGTAGACGGCGTTCACTTCTTCAATCTGAGATTGATTGAGTTCAACAGGCTTGCCCACCTGCAACGCCTGATGATACGTCTTCATACCGACCTCGGCGTTAAAGGCCATATCCAGTGCTTTGGGCAAGCTACCGCCCATCGCCATCAAGCCGTGATTGCGCAGCAGCACCACGCCCAATTCCGGGTTGGCCTCTAGCTGCTTAACAACCTCAATGCCTGGTTGCAACGTGCCAGGGCAAGCCCACGGTGCTACAGGAATCGTGCCGCCCACGTACCATAGCTCCAGGTTACAGCGGGGCACATCCTCGCCTAAAATGGCAAATGTGATGGCAAATGGCGAGTGCGTGTGGCAAATTGCATTCACCTCAGGCCGATGTTTCATCACGTAGGTATGCATCGGCGTTTCTGAAGACGGTTTGCGGGGTGCGTCAATAATATTTGCGTCCAAATCGACGATGGCGATGTCTTCGGGTTTCAGGTCATCGTATTTGACGCCACTCGGTGTGATAGCGACTGCGTTTTCCCCGGCACGGGCACTGATGTTGCCCGCAGAAAGGTAGATGAGGTTTAGCTTCAACGCTTGCATCGTTGTTGCATAAACCTGTTCACGTATGTCTTTGTAGTCCATGACGAAGCTCTATTCGATAAATCGGGTAAATGCCGGAACGCAGGCCCCGGCAACACCATGCTTTAGGCGTTATTGGGTTCGCTGCGATACTCGTCTTCAATCTCGATCATGCGGTTGACCTTCGGCCCGCTGCGTTCGTTTTCAACGTACTGGTTATCTAGCCACGTTTCCACAATGGCACGCGCCAAATGCGGCCCAATCACCCGCGCCCCCATCGTAATGATCTGCGCGTCGTTACTCAGTTGGGCACGCTCCGCAGAGTAGGTGTCGTGCGTGAGAGCAGCCCGCACGCCCGGCACCTTATTGGCAGAAATGGACATACCGATGCCCGTTCCGCAAATCAACACCCCTCGGTCTACCTCACCCTGACGGATGCGTTCGCCAACGGTCTTGGCAACATCCGGGTAGAGCGATATTTTGTCGTTTTCATCGACCCCGTAATCCTCAAAATCGATCCCGCGTTCTTGCAAAATGTCACGCACTTCCTTCAAAAGTGGCGCCCCTGCGCTGTCACAACCAATCGCTAACTTCATTGATGCTCTCCTTTGTGGTTCAACTCAATAGTTTGATGATGTTCTTGATTACCACAGCATTGCTACACTTAGCGGGTCGTCAATTCCCTGGATTGTTCGGCTACTGCCATGACGCCCTTGGCGGTGATGTCGTCGGTAAAAAGCACATTGACATAGCGCCCGGCCAGTGCGCCGAAGATCGCCTTAATCTTGGGGATGCCGTTTGCTACTACGAGTACCTGCGAGATATTTCGCAGCTCGTTAGGGCTTAACCCGATAATGCGCTGGTTGATGTCAAACGAGTCAAAATTACCGTGTATGTCGTAGAAGTGACCGCAAATTTCCCCAACAATGCCCTCGTCACGCAGCGACGCCAAATCCTTCGCACTCAGTAAACCCGACCGCAAAAAGCTTGACGCTTCATCGACTGCCGTGCCAATCCCCGTGATGGCGATGTGTACCGCCTTCGCACGTTGCAGGCCCGCCTGCACAGCCGGTTCCGAAAGCAGCACATCACGCACCTCGGGGCGCTCAACCAACATCGGTGCGTGCAGGTCATAGTGACGCCCGCCCAACTTTTGGGCTACAACCCGCGCCACGTCTGGGCTGTCAATCGCCAGCGTGCCCACGCCACCGATCAAAGGCACAACGTCAATGCTGTAGGCTGTCTCATCTTGCAACGCAACCACCGCCGAATGCACCCCTGTTCCCCAGGCAACGCCAATCGTACCGCCCGCTGGGACGTTTTCAACAGCACGCTCAATATAGTTGGCTGCGAGTTGGCCGATGGCATTCCGTCGTGTTTGCTTGGAGTTGTCTGACGACGTTTGCAACACGTAAGCATCCTTCAGCCCGAAGTAATCGACCAACGCCTGTTCAAGCGCAACATCACGCGGGATTGGCATTTTGATGCGAATTTCCACGATGCCCTTTTCACGCGCTTCTCGAATGAGCCGTGACACTTTTGAAGTAGAAATATCCAGGCGCTGTGCAATCGCACTTTGGCTCTGGTTCAGGATGTAATACAGGCTAGAGACGGTCGCAAGCAAGTCATCTCTGGATGAGGCATTATCGCTAGCGGACATAATAATTCATTTCCAGGTTGTTGTTTAATCGCAAGCTATCATTAGCGCGATGTTGCAGTTACATCGCAATTTTAAGCACGGCTTGCACCATTCGTCAAGAAAAGGGCACCGATTCCCCCGGTGAATATGTCAAAATACCCTGGGCTATCGCCCTCACTGACGCGCTCCTTGGCCGAAATTTGCCTTTGCAGATTATCAACACGTTAAAATATGGCCATTTATTACAAAAAATATCGCCACCAATTGCTTGACAAGGCCATGAGCGCACGCTAGTCTTGTGCAAAATGCTTCATCAAGTGGGAATATACCCACACTACTTAGTCGAGTTGTACCAAAGAGATTGTTATGACCTTGCCTGTAAATGGCTTTGTTTTTGACCTAGACGGAACCGTCTATCTTGGCGACGCCGCTATATCTGGCGCTGTCGAAACCATCGCCTATCTGCGAGAACAAGGCAAACGTGTTCTGTTCGTCAGCAATAAGCCACTAGAACCCCGCACCGCCTACGCACATAAGCTCACCCGCCTCGGCATTCCTACAAATTCAGATGATGTGATTACGTCGGGCTACGTCCTGGGCTATCACTTAGCGCAACATCATCCCGATGAGCGCCTGTATGTGATTGGTGAGCAAGCCCTGCTAGACGAGCTACGCGGGCATGGCCTTCACATCGTAGACGAATTTGCTGGCCAAGATGACAAAGAGGTCATTCAACCTGACGGGGTTGACGCCGTTGTAGTCGCGTTCGACCGCACGCTCAACTACCGAAAGCTCAATACTGCTTATCAAGCGTTGGTCAATGGCGCTAAGTTCTACGCCACCAACGCCGATAAAACCTGTCCCATGCCCGGCGGCGGCATCCCAGATGCTGGCGGCACCATTACTGCCCTTGAACACATGGTAGGCCGCAAGCTGGAACTGCTGGCAGGCAAACCCTCGAAAATTATTGTAGAGGTCGCTCTGTCACGCCTCGGATTGCCCGCAGAGCAATGCATGATGATTGGTGACCGCCTGGAAACCGACATCTACATGGGGCAACAGGCAGGGATGCAAACCGCTGTTGTCCTCACAGGGGCTTCCACCCGAGAGCAAGCCGAGAGCATGGAACAACCGCCAACATTCATTCTTAATAGCATTGGCGAAATCCCCGGTATCATCGCGCCACAATCAACTGCGCAATGATCTTCGTACATTAGCCCTAGGAGGTGTCTATCGCTGGGCGTAATACATCGGCGGCTGCCGCCGCACCACTTTTTGAGCTAAATCTTTCTGTCATTTGAGGAGAGCAATACCCATGAAAAAGATGTTAACGGTTGTTATGTTGCTGACGCTGGTGATGGCGTTCGGCGTATCCGTTACAAGCGCGCAGGACGACTTCGACTGGCGCGCCCACGAGGGCACAACCCTCAACCTGCTGCTGAACCAGCACCCCTACCAGCAGGCGCTTGTTGGTGAAATCGACGAGTTCACCGAACTGACCGGCATTGAAGTTACGTTTGACGTCTTCCCAGAGCAAAACTACTTCGACCGCGTCACCGTTGACCTTGCCGCTGGCCAGAACAGCACCTACGACGTCTTCATGACGGGTGCCTATCAGATTTGGCAGTACGCTCCCGCTGGCTGGATGGAGCCGCTTGAGAGCTACATCGAAGACCCGACGAAGACCAACCCCGACTACGACTTTGAAGACATCTTCGAAGACCTGCGCGTCAGTGAGCGCTGGAACCTGCAACCGGGCCGCGAAAACCTGGGCCAGGGTAGCCAGTATGCACTGCCGTGGGGCTTTGAGACAAACGCCTTCATGTACCGCCAAGACCTGTTCGAAGAGCATGGCCTGGAAGTACCGCAGACTCTCGAAGAACTGGTTGATGTTGCTATCGCCCTGGACGAAGCTGAACCAGAGATAGCGGGCATTGTGGTACGCGGCAGCCTGAACTGGGCCACCATCCACCCCGGTTACATGACCATGTATGCAAGCTATGGCTGTGTGGACTACGACGAGAACATGGTTCCGCAGATGAACAGCGAATGTGCTGTCACCGTAACCGAAGCATGGGCCGAGATGGTTCGTGAAGCAGGCCCCGACGCCTGGACGACCTACACCTGGTACCAGGCGGGTACGGACTTCGGTGCCGGGTCTGCTGGTATCCTGTTCGACGCTGACATCCTCGGCTACTTCCAAAACCAGGAAGGTGCTGCTGCTGAAGACGTACTCGGCAACATTGCCTGGGCACCGGGTCCGAAGGGGCCAGACGGCGAACTGCGCACCAACATCTGGATTTGGTCACTTGCTATGAACGCTGGCTCCCAGAACAAGGACGCCGCTTGGTACTTCATGCAGTGGGCTACCGGTAAGGACTTCCTGACCACTGGCGCTGTTGAGTACAACATGGTGAACCCGGTTCGCGCTTCCATCTGGGAAAATGAAGACTTCCAGGCCAAGATGGCTCAGCAGACCAACTATCTTGAGACGTTCAACACCATCCTGGAAAACGACGCCAAGATTCAGTTCACCCCGCAGCCGCTGTTCTTTGAAACCACCACCGAGTGGGCACAGGCACTGCAGGACATCTACGCTGGGGCTGACACGCAGGAACGCCTCGACCAACTGGTTGAGAGCCTGACGATCCAGCTTGAGGACGCGGGCATCCTCGAGTAACGTCACTCGACTGCCCCACCTGTAACACCCCCGCGAGGGATCGGCCTACGGTCGGTCCCTTGCACCCGATGCCACACCCAAGCACTCCCTACAGAGGTATTATGACAACGACCAAATCATCATCGATTGCACGGCCCGTCGAGGAAGAACAGCTCAGGCCACCGCTGCTGGTGCGCCTGCGCCCATACCTGATTGCGCTGCCCGCACTCATTGTCCTCGTCGGCATTTTGTACCCGTTCTTTACGGCAATTTACTATTCCTTCACCAACGTCACGCTCTCCAATTTGGTTACGGGCTTTCGGTTCATTGGCTTCCGCAACTACGAGCGTATGTTTACCGACGCCAACTTCATTAACGGCACCGTCGTCACGCTGCAATACGCTTTCATCACAACAGGCGTTGAGCTTGTCTTGGGCCTCATCGTCGCCATGCTGCTTAACCGCGAATCAATTGTGGCCAAAATCTTCCAGCCCATGCTCATCTTCCCGATGATGATTGCCCCGGTGATTGGTGCCCTGCTGTGGGAAGCCATGATGCGCCCCAGCGTTGGCATTTTGAACCCGCTGCTCAGCCCGTTGTACAACTTACTAGGGATAGAGCCGCTGCAATGGTCAGGCTCGCCAGAAACGGCCCTGTTTTCGGTCGTGCTCGTAGACATATGGATGTTCACCCCATTTGCCGCACTAATCCTGCTCGCGGGGCTACGTTCCCTGCCGAAAGACCCATTCGAGGCTGCTCGCGTGGACGGTGCGTCATTCTGGTTCACGTTCCGCACCCTCACCCTGCCGATGCTGACGCCTTTCATCATCATCGTCATCGTCTTTCGCTTCATGGACTCGCTCAAGATGTTTGACATCATCTTTACCATGACGGGCGGCGGCCCCGGCAATACCCTCATGACGTATCAGGTCACGGCTTACCGTCAGGGCTTCACCTTCCTGAAGCTCGGCATCGCACTGCCTTACACTATTGTCCTGTTCGTCGTGATTTACATCACCAGCCAACTGCTCATCAACTGGTGGAGCCGCGCACAGCGCCGCGCAGCCGGTTATTCCGAACTTGAAGAAGGGGACTAGGCTCTCATGACTGAACAGAACGCGAACAAACGCCTGGGTGCCATCGTTGCAGATAGCGCGCTATTGATCTATTTCGTTTTTGCGTTGTTCCCCATTATTTGGATGGTCCTGCTGTCGCTAAAAAGCACAGATGAACTTTTTTCAACGCGTTTCATCTTTACCCCCACGCTCGAAAACTATGAGTTTATTATCTTCGGTGAGGAACAGGTCGGCGCAGGCGTTATCGCCCGCCAAGACTTCCCCCGCCGCTTCCTCAAAAGCCTGATCGTTAGCAGTGGTGCTGTGGCCCTTTCCCTGGCTGTGGGCGTACCCGCTGCCTACGCCCTCGCCCGGTACGACTTTAAAGGAAAGGAGAATCTCGCCTTCACGTTCCTGTCGTTCAGGTTTGCGCCAGAGTTTGTGATTATTATTCCGCTGTCGATCATCTACAGGCAAATCGGACTCTATGACACGTACTTTGGCATCATATGGGTGTATCAGCTTGTGACGCTGCCGCTGCTCATTTGGGTGTTACGCAGTTACTTCGAGGATATTTCACCAGAAATTGAGCAGGCCGCGATGGTAGACGGCTACGCGTGGTATCAAATCTTTTGGCAAATTTTGCTCCCACTTGTGCGTCCGGGTTTGGCTGCGGCTGCGCTGCTGGCGTTCGTCTTCGCCTGGAACAACTTCGTCTTCCCGCTGGTACTGGGCGCATCGCGGGTAGAAACCGTAACGGTAGCCGCTCTGGGTTACATCTCGTCGGCACAGTCGTTCTTCAACCGGATGGCCGCCGCCGCCCTCATTTCGAGCATCCCTCAAATGATTCTTGCACTGAGCATTCAGCGCTACCTCATTCGTGGCCTCAGCTTCGGCGCAGTGAAGGGATAACCATCATGGCAAAAGTTGTACTAGAAGAACTGGTCAAAAATTACGGCAAAACCCGCGCCATTGACGGCCTCTCGCTGGAGATCAAAGACGGCGAATTCATGGTGATTTTGGGGCCATCGGGCGCAGGTAAAACAACAACGCTTAAACTGATTGCGGGCGTTGAACGGCTAGACAGTGGCCGGGTCTACATCGGTGACCGCCTGATGAACGCCATTGAGCCGCATAAGCGTAACGTGGCCATGGCCTTTGAGAGCTACGCGCTGTACCCGCACTTCACCGTGTTCGAAAACATGGCCTACCCACTCAAAGCGCCGGCTCGCGATAAGATGACCTCGGAAGAAATCAAGCAGAAGGTCACCGCCGTTGCCGAAACCCTCAACATCCATATGCTGCTCGACCGCCTACCCCGGATGCTATCCAACGGGCAAAAGCAGCGTGTGGCGCTGGGCCGTGCAATGGTGCGTGATCCGCATGTGCTGCTGCTAGATGAGCCAATCTCCCACCTTGACGCCAAGCTGCGCCACCGGATGCGCACAGAATTCAAGGCGTTGGAATCGCAGCAGGCCATCCAAACAACGACCGTCTACGTGACGCATGACTACCTTGAGGCGCTTTCTCTGGCAGATCGGCTCGCTGTCCTCAAAGATGGCGGCCTGGAACAAGTTGGCAACGCTGATGAGGTCTTCAACCAACCACGGACGGCCTTCGTTGCCAAGTTGATGGGCCACCCGCAGATCAACCTACTGAATTGCACCGTTCAACAAAATGGCGATCAAATGCAGTTGATGGGCGAAGAGGGTGCGGTATGCGTGGATGTACCCGCCAAGCTCCGTCAACCCATTGCAAGTGCGAATGTGGATAACGTGCTGATGGGTGTGCGCCCCATGCACATGACCCCCGCCAACGGCAGCACAGCCAACACATTCGGCGCAACCGTATACGTTTATGAGCGGTTGGGCACCAAAGGCGTGCTAACGGCAAGCGTAGGCCAGCGCCACATTGATGTGATTACACCCATTGAGGCGAACTACACCATTGATGAGTCCATCCGTATTGCCATTGACCCTGAAGAGATCATGGTTTTCCATCCAGAAACAGAGGAAAACCTGCTGCATGGAACGAAAGTGAAAGTTCATGGCTGAAGTTCGCATTGAAAAACTATCCAAAACCTATCCAAACGGCGTCGAAGCAGTAAAAGGGCTGGATTTGCACATCCGCGATGGTGAGTTCCTGGCGCTGCTGGGGCCGTCGGGATGTGGCAAAACATCCACCCTGCGCATGATTGTGGGCCTGGAAGAAATCACAGGCGGCGAGATCATCATTGACGATCAAGTCGTCAACGATTTGGAACCCAAAGACCGCAACGTCGCCCTGGCCTTCGAGAGCTATGCATTGTATCCACCGCTGACGGTACGCAACAACATCGCCTTTAATTTGAAGGCCAAGTCCGTCCCCAAAGACGAAATTGACCGGCGCGTGGCCGAAGTTGCCCGCATCCTGGACATTGAAAGCATCTTGCACAAAAAGCCAGGGGAATTGGGCGGTGGTCAAAAGCAGCGTGTCTCCCTGGCGCGTGCCCTCATCCGTGAGCCGAACGTGTTTTTGATGGACGAGCCGCTGTCGCACCTGGACGCATCGCAGCGCGCTAACATGCGTGTCGAACTCAAGCGACTGCACGCCCAAACGAACCGCACCACCATTCTTGTCACGCACGACCAACTTGAGGCCGTCGCGATGGCTGAGCGTATCGCCATCCTCAACTTCGGTGAGTTGCAGCAGGTCGGCACCTTCGATGAAATCTACAACCACCCCGTCAACGAATTTGTGGCCGGTTTCATCGGGGAACCGCCAATGAACGTGGTGCTGTGCAAGCCTGTGAGCGTTAATGGTGAACCGCACCTCGAAGCCGCCGATGGCAGCTTTACCGTTCCAGTGCCCGGTGAGGCAAAAGAGCGCTTGAACCACGCCAACGTGAACGAGGTCAAGTTGGGCATTCGTCCGATACATATGAAGGCAACAACTGACGCCCCCCAAAACGGCACCGCAGCAACCACCGTGGAAGGGCGTGTATTCACCTACGAAAACCTGGGTGACGAAGGTCAGCTTGCCGCTTATGTCGGTAGTGGCGAGATGCTTGTCGTTACACCGCCCAATA
The DNA here is from genome assembly GCA_963922445.1 of uncultured bacterium. Taxonomy (GTDB): domain Bacteria; phylum Chloroflexota; class Anaerolineae; order Aggregatilineales; family Phototrophicaceae; genus DAOTTY01. Next base: position 32,575 of record CAWUJQ010000006.1, on the reverse strand, counting down.
TGCACTTCCAACACGATGCACCTGTTTGGCTCCAAATGCAGCCAGAGCGCATTCACCTGTTTGACGCCGAAACAGGCGTTACCCTTTAACTTGCGACATCCGCTCATGTTTAAATGACAGGCACAATATGACGCGCCAACTAACCAGTTAAGGAGCAAAGCCGTTGTTAAAGACCCAACTGAAAAAGAACGACCCGATCTACATCGGTGAGAGTGCCATTGACGAGTTATTGAAGTACTGTGAAGCCAACACCCTTGATACGTTCACCCTCGTCACCGACACCAACACCTATGCTGCGCTAGGCAGCGAGGTCGAAAAAGCACTCCAGGAAAAGGCATATAACCTGACGACCATTGTGCTTGAAGGTGAAGAAGTCATCGCAGGGGGGGAGTATCTGCTACAGGTTTTGGCAGCAGCCCCGGTGGAAGATCATACCTTTATCGCCGTCGGCAGTGGCACCATTACGGACATCAGCCGTTTCATTAGTTACCGCACCAAAAACAACTTTATCTCGATGCCCACCGCCACCTCTGTCGATGGCTTTACATCGATTGGTGCGCCCCTGGTATTGAGCGGCGTCAAACAAACGTTGATTAGTCAGGCCCCACTCGCTGTATTTGCAGACCTGCCAACACTGCAAAATGCACCCAAGCGCCTGATTGCCTCCGGCTTTGGGGACATGATTGGCAAATACACGTCCCTTTCGGACTGGCAGCTAGGCCGCATGTTGTGGGACGAACCCTATGACGTGGACATCGCCCGGCGGGCACGCACTGGCCTGGACACCTGTGTGAGCTATGCGGAAGAAATCGGCAAGGCCGACGCCGACGGCATCCGCTACCTGATGGACGGCCTGGTCGAGTCCGGGTTGTGTATGCTGGAATTCGGCAGTTCCCGTCCAGCCTCCGGTGCCGAACACCACTCGTCGCACTACTGGGAAATGATGCTGCTGCAAGAGGAACGCCCCGCCATCTTGCACGGGCAAAAAGTTGGCTTTGCAACAACGCTCATCATCAACCAGTACAACAAACTGCGCTCACTCAGCCGCCAGGATGTCATGGATCGGCTAGAAGCGGCAACGCTGCCCGACCGCACCGAGGAAGAAGCCATCATACGTGAAGCCTATGGCGATGTCGCTGACCAGGTGATACGCGATCAAAGTGCCTTTTTGGACATGACCCCAGAGAAGTTCGACGCCACCAAACGGGCCATTGCCGAACACTGGGATGACATCGTGGCGATTGCGGAAGCTCTGCCGTCTGTGGATGAAGTCAAGGCCGCCCTGAAGCAGGTCGGCGGGCCAACCACTGCTGAAGAGCTTGGCGTGACTGATGACGAAGTGGAGCGATCACTCAAGTATGGCCACTACCTGCGCAACCGCTTCACCGTGATGAAGCTAAGCCGCATCCTGGGCGTCAGCTTGTTACCTGACGCGATCTAACACATCCCCTGCTATGGGCCGCCGGGTATGATCCTATCCGGCGGCAAGACGCACTACACAGGCAACCCAATAGGCGCGTGTTGTGCTTCTCGATTGCGAATCCCTCGCGGCGTCTAGCAGCCGCTTGTCTCCGCAATCACTGCCTGAGCCGCTGCCAACCGCGCAATCGGCACCCGGAACGGTGAACAACTGACATAATCCAGGCCGTTACGCTGGCAAAAAGCAATGCTCGACGGCTCACCGCCATGCTCACCGCAAATGCCGATCTTAAGATCGGGCTGGGTGGCGCGCCCCTTCTCAACACCAATCTGAATGAGCTGGCCAACACCATTCTGGTCAAGCACCTGGAATGGATCAGCCTGCATCACCTTGCGCGACACGTAGAACGGCAAAAAGCGATTGCTGTCGTCACGGCTGAGGCCAAATGTTGTTTGGGTGAGGTCGTTGGTGCCAAAGCTGAAGAAGTCAGCGTGCTTTGCAATTTCATCAGCAGTGAGGGCAGCACGGGGCAATTCGATCATCGTGCCAATAATGTACGGGATGTCCATGCCATAGGCACCCAACACCTCGTCGGCAATCTCCTTAATGAGCGCCCGCTGGCTGTCAAGCTCCGTATCTAATGAAACAAGCGGCACCATAATCTCTGGCTGTACGTCGATACCTTGACCATATGCCTCACATGCCGCTTCAAAAATGGCTCGCGCCTGCATAACGGTCACTTCCGGGAACAGCATCCCCAAGCGGCAGCCACGATGCCCTAGCATCGGGTTGGACTCGCGCAGTTGATCCACGCGCTCTAGCAGTTGTTCACGCTCCCAAATGTGCTTGAGCATCCCGTCAATATCTGCGAATGAGTCGGCGCGTTGCAGCGTCAGCTTCAGTTGCATAAGTTCCGCTTGCAGCTCCTCGTAATTCGGCAGGAACTCATGCAGCGGCGGGTCCAATAGGCGAACGGTAACGGGCAACCCATCCATCGCCTCGAACAACTCAATGAAGTCACCCCGCTGGATTGGGAGTAGCTTTTCCAGGGCAGCCTCACGAGAGGCGCGGTCGGTTGCCAGGATCATCTCGCGCATGACAGCCAGCCGTTCCTCACCAAAGAACATATGCTCCGTGCGGCACAACCCAATGCCTTCTGCGCCGAATTCGCGAGCAATTGTCGCATCGTGCCCCGTATCAGCATTTGCGCGTACACGGATTTGACGACATTCGTCGGCCCAACTCATGATCGTTTTGAACGTGTCATCAAGTTCAGGCTGCTTGATGTCTACCTGACCCATCAACACGTCACCGCTTGAGCCATCCACTGTGATCCAATCCCCACGGCGAATAACAACATTCCCGACCGTCACGAGACCTTCATCGTAGTTAATCTGAAGCTCCTTGGCACCCACCACACACGGCTTGCCCATGCCGCGTGCAACTACCGCCGCATGAGAGGTCATGCCACCACGGGCTGTTAGAATAGCTTCAGAGTCCACCATGCCCTGGAAGTCGTCGGGGCTGGTTTCATGGCGCACAAGAATAACGGGCACGCCATCCGCAGCAAGGCGGGCTGCTTCTTCTGGTTTAAACTCAACGCGGCCCACCGCCGCGCCTGGGCTGGCGGGCAAAGCTGACGTGATTAACTCCGCCTTTGCATTTGGGTCAACCATGGGGTGTAATAGCTGGTTGATTTGGTTCGGCTCCACGCGCATCACAGCCGCACGCTTATCCAGCAAGCCCTCGTTGACCATATCTACCGCAATTTTCACAGCCGCCGCGCCGGTGCGCTTGCCTGTGCGGGTTTGCAGCAGCCACAGCTTGCCCTGTTCAATGGTGAACTCAATATCCTGCATGTCGCCGTAGTGCTGCTCAAGCTGATTGGCGATCTGTACAAGTTGCTCGAAGACTTCAGGCAGGCGTTCGTTCAATTCCTGCACCGCATACGGTGTACGAATGCCCGCCACCACATCTTCACCCTGGGCATTGAGCAAGTATTCACCAAACAACTGGCGCTCACCTGTGGCCGGATGCCGTGTGAAGCACACCCCGGTACCGCTATCCCAGCCCATATTACCGAATACCATCGTCTGCACGTTGACGGCGGTGCCCAAATCATCTGCAATACCGTGAACGCGGCGATAGTCAATCGCCCGCTGCCGGTTCCACGAGTCAAACACGGCGGAAATGGCCATGCGAAGCTGTTCAAACACATCTTGCGGGAACTCGTGACCGCGCTGCTTTGAAAAGATGATCGTCTTGTACGACTCAATCACACTTTCAAGCTGTTCTTCCGTCAAGTCGGTATCAGAGCCGCTTTCAGTTTGCCCCTTGTAACGCTCCAGCACGCGGGAAAACCGACTGTTGTCCACGCCCATGACGATGTGCCCGAACATACTGATAAAACGGCGATACGCGTCCAGCGCAAAGCGGCGATCTCCGGTCAGCTTCGCCAACCCTTCTACCGTCTCGTCATTCAAGCCCAGATTCAGCACCGTGTCCATCATGCCCGGCATCGACACAGCCGCGCCGCTGCGAACGGACACCAACAATGGGTTTTCGGCGTCACCCAGCTTTCGACCTGTTTCAGCCTCTATCGTTTGCAGAGCTTCTTTGGACTGCGTCCACATGCCCTCTGGGAATTGGCCATCGTACTCTAAGTAGGCGTTGCAAGCTTCTGTTGTAATGGTAAATCCAGGCGGAACGGGCAGATTTGCGCTCATCATTTCCGCAACATTAGCCCCTTTGCCGCCCAACAACGGTTTCATTGAGGCACCACTCTCACTAAAAAGATAAACCCACTTGTGAGTTCGATCCAAAAACATAAACGTAATCTCCGATTTTTGACTTTGTTGATTCGTGCCGTATTTCACAATACAGCAGGCAGAGGCAAATTCAGAGAATGCTCATAGTAAGCTTACATTTATCGGCTTCTTTCAGCCGTTTTCACCATTCAAAGACGGTTCGGCTGCACAACTCATAACATCAGCCTCCTATCTTATGAGTCGGCGTCAGGTTCTTGTGTCGCGGTCACGTCGTCTTCACCATCGCAGTTCTGGTCAATGCCATCGTCAGCCACTTCTGGCGCACCCGGGTAGATGCTTGCATCATCTGGGCCACAGTCATCTTCGTTTTTAAAGCCATCACCATCCCGATCAATGACCAAGTCTGCGCCGTCGCAATCCTGGTCGATACCGTCATCGGGGATTTCTGGCGCTCCACGATAGATTGTCGGGTCATCAGGGGCACAGTCATCCAGGTCATTGACGCCATCGTCATCACGGTCAAGGTCAGGTGGCGACACAAAAACTGATACATCGGGCGCTTTGCTCACACCGCCCGGCCCTATCGCCCTTAGGGTCACTCTATACTCCCGTGATTCAGTGAAGATATACGATGGCGAGGCTTCTGTGCTGTCCACCTCACCATCGCTTTCAAAATCCCACTCATAGCCCGTGATGACACCCATCGACGTATTGGTGAAGCGTACTTCCAGCGGCGCTGTGCCATTGGTGGTGCTTGCCGTGAAGCTAGCTACTGGCGCAGGCACCTGATCAACGGTAATGTCAACATAGCTGGTCGCACTCGTTCCACCTGGGCCACTCACTTGCAAGGCTGCGCGATACTCTCCAGGGCTTTCGAATGTGTAAGTGGTGGAGTTTGCGCTGCGGCTGTCCGTGTCCCCATCACCGTCCAAATCCCACGACCAAGCATCAATTTGCCCCGTTACCGAACTGGTAAACCGAACCTGCAACGGGACCGTGCCGCTGGTCACATCGGCCATGATGCGCGCCGTAGGTTGTGGAATCCGTGGCGTAGCCGTTGGGCGTGCTGTCGGCGGCACGGGTGTCATCGTGGGAGGGGGCGGTTCAGTCGGGGTAAGTGTTGCGGTTGGTTGCGTCGGGATGGGCTGCGTCACCGTAATCGTGACCGTCGCCTGGTCTGACCCGCCACTGCCGGTCACGACCAGGCTCACCGTGTATGTACCTGCTGTGGTATAAGTGAAGGCTCCCGGAGTCACATCCGTCGAATCAGCGACACTGTCCCCGTTGAAGTCCCACCGATGCTGGTCAATGGCGCCAGTCGATTCACTGGTAAAATTGACCTCAAGCGGTGCTACCCCCGCAATGGCACTTGCATTGATTACGGCTACGGGCGGCGGCACATCCGTCGGTGATGAGGTTGCTGTTGCAATAGGCTCACCCGTGGCGTCCTCTCCGTCAGACGCGGATGCTGCGGTCACGCTTGCATCGCTCGTGCTTGTATCTGTTGCACGCAGTGCGTCTGCATCCGGCCCAGAACTGCTTTCGGCGGGGTCGGTCGCTGTTGCGGATGCTGCCAAATCACCGTCTTCTGACAGACTAGGCTCCGCCATGTTCGTTGCAACAGGCAACGTGGTTCCACCGGATGCGAGTGGCAAAAGCTGAAAGGCTTCCAACGTTGCTTCCGCCGCTTCAAAGTCAGGCGCTGGGGTGGCAATCAGATAGACAATCAAAATAGTAGATAGAACAACGGCTACTGCACTAATCATCTGAGCAACCCGCGTTACTAACGTGGTGAAAGTTGCCTGCTGTGGCTGTTTGCTTGATCTAGGCCTTGATAGCGCGTGCAACTGCCGCCGTATTTGCGGCAGCGCCACCTCAATGCCATCGGTTGCATCTATCGAATTGGTGAATGGCATGGTCACTTGCGGAGGAATCGTCTGCGTAATGACAGGAATGATGGGCTTCTTTGATTGGCGCAGCAGTTGCACTGCCGACCGTACCGTTGCTGAACGCATCGCATTGGGGCTTAGCAGTAGAACGCTGCAATCGCAGGCTGCGACTGCGCGTTTAAGGCGCTTCACAGCATCGGGTTCAGAGCGCACTGGGGCAATCTGAACCAAGGTGTAGCCTTCCTGACGCAGTAAATGTGCCAGCCGTCGCGCTGCCATGCTGTCATCAGCCGCGTAACATATTCCGATGCTTGTCATTGCGCTACTCGATCGCTTCGCCATTTGCATTTCCCTGCTGACTAAACTGACCACATTGGTTGCAGCATTTCATTGGGTATAAGTTTACGTTGCATAAACAAAATAAAGGTGATTGCACCAACCCCAAGCCTTTATGTATAATGAAAATGTGTGTCAAACTTAGCTTAACCTACACGCTAGTCAACAGCTATAAACCCGTGTAATATACCGCGGTTTGGCGGCATGCTACGTGTAATCATACAATCTACATTCCAATTCGGTGAGTAAAGGTTCAATCATGAAAGTTTTTATTGCAGGCATTGACGGGTACCTGGGATGGGCACTTGCGCAATATCTGACGGCTAAAGGTCATGAAGTGGCGGGCATCGACATACTGGCGCGCCGTGAGTGGGTAGACGAAGTTGGCGGTACCAGCGCTATTCCCATTGCCAGCATGGAAGACCGCTTGGCCGGGTTTGAAGCCCACTTCGGCAAGCCACTGGACTTCCGCAAGGGCAGCTTGCTGGACTACGACTTCCTCGAAGGCTTCCTGGAAGAGTTCCAGCCCGATTCCATCGTCCATCTGGCGCAGATGCCATCGGCCCCCTACTCCATGATGGATCAGAAGCACGCTGTGTACACGCAGGAAAACAATGTCATCGGCCACTTGAACTTGCTGTGGGCCGTGCGCAAAGTATGCCCGCAGGTTCACATCGTTAAGCTGGGTACTATGGGCGAGTACGGCCAACCCAATGTCGACATCCCCGAAGGCTTCTTCGAGATCGAATATCGTGGCCGCAAAGATGTTTTGCCCTTCCCGCGTCAGGCTGGCAGCTTCTATCATCAGACGAAGGTGTTCGACACGCATAACACCATGTTTGCCTGCAAGATTTGGGGCTTGCGCTCTACAGACATTATGCAGGGTGTGGTATTCGGCACACAGTTCCCAGGCCTGGGCGATGACCCGCGCCTGCGCACGCGCCTTGACTTCGATGAGTGCTTTGGCACAGCCATTAACCGCTTCTGCTGCCAGGCCGTTATCGATCACCCGCTGACGCTGTTTGGTGCAGGTACCCAAAAGCGCGGCTTCCTGCCCTTGCGTGACTCGCTGCAATGCTTGACGATCACCATTGAAAACCCGCCCGCAGAAGCCGGCGAGTATCGCGTGTTCAACCAGTTTGAAGAATGCTACACCATCGTGGAGTTGGCAGACATGGTTCGCGAAACCGGCGCAGAGCTGGGCCTAGACGTTAAAATCGCCAACTATGACAACCCGCGCGCAGAGAAGGAAGAACACTACTACAATCCAGATCGCGAAAACCTGATCCGCCTGGGTTACGAGCCAACCCATGACGTGCGCAGCGAGATGAAGATCATGATGCAGGACTTGATGGCCAACAAAGAGCGCATTGAAACGCACCGCGCAGCCCTCGTGCCAGACATCCGCTGGGACGGCACACGCCGCCGCTCGGAGATCATCAGCAACAAGGTAGAAGCGTAACTTGCGTCGTTGCCTGCGACGGTCATTACCTAAAGGCGACCCATCATGACCCCGCCAACGACCGACCGCCGCAGATTCATCCCCACATGGCCCCAGGCAATTCGTTTGCTTGTGGGCCTTGCCCTTTTTATAGCAATTATCCAGTTTGGCAGCACAGATAGCGTCCGTCCGCTTTTGCGGGACATTAACCTGACGTATCTCATCTTGTCGGGATTAGCGCTCTCCATTGGTAATTTCGTCTTCTCGATGCGCTGGCGGTTGCTTTCCACAACGCCAGACGGCAGCATGGCAATGACGCCGTTTCAGGCCTTCTACTACAATTTGTCGGCGCTGGCAGCCAGCCTCGTTTTTATTGCGACGGTCAGTACCCTTGCCATTCGCACGACCACCCTCAGCCAAACAGAAGGCATGTCGGTCACGCGTAGTGCCATCGTCTCGTTTATCGACAAATTGTTCGACCTGGCTTTGGTGTGCATCTTAGCGATTCCAGGCTTCCTATACCTGTTGCGCATCATCTCCCTACAGCATGCAACCTACATGACGTTGCTCATCGTTGGGCTGTCTGTCGTTTTCTTGTATCTGCGGTATCAACAAACGCTCGCCTTGTTAGCCTGGTTTGTCGGCATCGGCACGCGCCTGTTGTCCTATGTACCAGTCATCGGCAAATCGGAGCGGTTAAACAAGCTGATAGAGAGCATCCGGTTGACTGAGGGTTTCCATCAGCAAACACTATTGCACGCGTGGTGGCTTACCCTGCTGGGTCAGGTGTTTTTGACCCTGAGAGTGTGGTTTTTGCTGCTCGCGCTGGGCGAAATCATTTCACCAACCCTAGCCCTAATTGCAGTGGTCATCGTGCAATCCAGCACGCTCATTTCGATTGCCCCAGGCGGCCTAGGCACCATAGAAGCCGGGTGGTATATTGCCCTGTCACAGGGCATCAGCAGTGAGGGGACGGTGACTGCCTACTTAATCCTTTCACGCGGCCTGGAAATTGTGGCCGTCACGCTGACATGGGCCATCGTGTATTTTGTTTATGCCAGAGAGAATTTCGGTGTTCAGCGCCAGCACAGTGAGGCAAACCAACCATGAAAACACTAGTTACCGGGGGCTGCGGCTTTGTGGGCGCAAACCTTGTGCGCAAACTACTTGCCAACGACCATGACGTTGTCATCCTGGATAACTTATCCACTGGCAATCGCGCTTACATCGATGGCCTTGACCTTGAACTGATTATTGGCGACATACGCGAACCAGACGCCTGGGCAAGCGTCCTTGACGATATTGATGCCATTATTCATCTGGCAGCGCACACCAGCGTGCCTGCGTCAGTCGCAAACCCGCACATTGACTTTGACATCAACGTGCGCGGCACATTCAACTTGCTTTCGGCAGCTCGCGACCACAATGTAGAGCGTTTCGTATTTGCGTCATCAAATGCGCCCCTCGGCAAGCAACCCGCCCCCGTCCGTGAAGATCGTCCTGCGCTGCCAATCGCGCCCTACGGCGCAAGTAAACTTGCTGGGGAGGGCTACTGCATGGCGTTTAACGGCTCCTATGGTATGCACACTGTTGCCCTGCGCTTTGCCAACCTGTACGGGCGCTTTGCCGGCCACAAAGAATCCGTGATTGCCAGGTTCTTCAACATCGCGATGAACGAGTGCAAGCTCACCATTTATGGGGACGGCCACCAAACCCGTGACTTTATCCATGTTGATGACCTTACAACGGGCATCTTGCTCGCCATGACAAATGACGAGGCCGCAGGCGACATCATCCAACTGGCAACTGGTGTCGAGACTGAAGTCATTGAACTCGCCAAGCACATCCAAGACCTCGTTCCACACGACGTGGAGTTGGTTTATAATCCGCCGCGCGTGGGTGACATCTACAGGAATTATTCTGACATAACCAAAGCACGACAGGTACTGGGCTTTGACCCTGTCATACCACTGGAAGCGGGTCTAAAGGACACCTTTACATGGTTCATGGAACATAGAGAGGGGTAGTGGATAGATGACCGACAGCCGTCTTGCTGGTATCGTTATCAGCATTGTATTTGCCATCATCTTTTTTGCGGGCCGCCGCAAGCGATCTTACGGAGAAACCGCCACCGCAGTCCTCATCATCGGGGGTATCCTACTCGTCTCGCTCAGACCGGAAACGGCCAACTTCCTGCGCGACCTGTTACAACTGGACAATCGTCTGTTCGCGGTGCTGGTTGCCAGCAACCTGCTGCTGTTTGGCTTGTTCTTTTACACCCTGCGCCTGAACGAGAAAAACCAGTCAGACATTGCCCATCTCATTCGTATGATTGCCCGCACCGATTATCAACGCTCTCACAGTGGGCTAAAAGAATCAAAAGTGCTGGTCGTCATCCCCGCATACAAAGAAGAAGATAACATCGCCAGCGTGTTGCAAACGCTGCCTGACGAAATCCTGGGTGTATCGCTAGAACCCATTGTGATTGTTGATGGCAACTACGACCGCACTGAACGAATCGTCAAAGAAATGGGGCACCGCGTTGCCACCCACATCACCAATCGCGGTCAGGGCGGGGCGCTTATCACAGGCTTTGAAATTGCCATCGCTGAAGGTGCTGACGTCGTTGTCACGATGGACGCGGACGGGCAACATCGCATTGAGGACTTACCCCTGCTGCTGACGCCCATCTTCGAAGACCAGGCAGACTATGTGATGGGATCGCGCTTTTACGGCGAGTATGAAGACAAAGGTGGGGCACGGCACTTGGGTATTGTGCTGTTTTCTAACCTAATCTCGATGTTGACGGCGACACGTATTTCCGACGTAACCAATGGCTATCGTGCCATTCGAGTGAGCAAACTCGTGAACATGCATCTCACTGAGGAGCGCTTCAACGCCCCGGAACTCATCATTCAGGCAGCACGCAACGGCTTACGCATTCAGCAGGTACCCGTGACCATCTTGAGCCGGGCCGAAGGCGAGAGCAAGAAGCCAGCACGCCTTGGCTACCCCATCGGCTTTGGGATGGCAATGCTGCGCGCTTGGCTGCGTTAGGCAACAGCAGCTACGAGCAGTCACACGCTGTACGGCAGGCGCTGCACACGCCACGCCTAACACTCTAAGGAAGACTCGTTGACTACAGGGACTACTCTATGCCACTGTTAGAAGCCGCTGCCTACTTGGGTAGTGTGTTGTGCATTTTCTTTATCCCCGGCTTTCTGCTCACTTACATCATTCCAGACGGCGTCTTTCATTACACACTGACGGAACGCATTTTACACACACTCATTTTCAGCCTGGCACTCACCATATTTGGTGGATATCTCCTCACACTCTCCAATGGGTTTACGTCCGTCAACCTGTGGGTGATGTGGCTCTCTGTGATTTTTATAGAGGCGGTTGTACTTTGGCGGCGTCGCTTCAGTCCCGCAGCGGCGTGGCAGGGCATCAAAACCACGCTGAGCAACACCCCCAAGACAACACTGGCACTCTTACTGATAACCATTGCGGTCGCTACTGCTCCCTTCGTCTATTGGAGTGCGGAAAGCGTGACCCCATCGCTCCCGGTGGTGTGGTACTACTACCGGGAAGCAGACGCCATCGTTGAAAACCAAACGCTGCCAGACTCACTTGTGGAGTACGGTATCGAAATGGCCTATTTGAACGACAAACATGGGCATAAGCTGATTGGTGCTTCGCTCATCGCGAACACCTTTTCGGTTGCATCACCGCAAACGGTTCAGCTTACCCTGCTCGTGATGAGCCACCTGATCTTGACAGCCGGGTTGTGGGCATTTATGCGGCGGCATGTATCCCCACTCTATGCGGCAGCAGCCGTCATATGGATTAGCTGGCTACCCCTGGCACTCAAAATGAACCTATACCGTTCAGAGGGCTTTAGCGTTGCGCTGCTGTTTACTGTGCTTTATTTCATTGACAAAGCCTTCCACACTAAACGCACTGGCGACGCAGTCATAATTTCGCTGTCACTTGCACTGACGGCCCTCGCGCATCCTATTTCCGGCGTTGCTGGCATTTACTGGTACACCGGGATGGCAGCAGCGCTGTTGATCTACAACTTCAAGGCATTCATCGCATATATCCCCAAGATGATGCTCACGACCGTCTTGACCGTCATACCCGTATTAGCCATTTTGCTGTCCACCGGCAACGGAGCTGTCCTTACTCAGGAATTTGAACGCACATCGCTAGACGAGTTCCCCCAAATCACGGACGCGCCGTCAGCCTTTCGTCATCTCGTTACACAGGGCAACCTGGATTTCCCAGCAATGGCTGAGTTGGAAAGTGGCAATCAACAGCCGTCCCCGTTAATTCCCACACTCGTGAGTGAATCCGTCCTGGTTGCCTTTGGGCCAATCCTTGCACACTCACTCACGATGACCGCCGTCTTTGTATTGCTCGTGGGCTATTTCATTTACACTGGGGTTCTCCTCAATGCCTTGCCCAGGGCGCAAATCGTTATGATAGCCCTGGTAAGCATCCTAATTCCTATTGCAGCACGCGGCTGGAGCAGTGATGCTCCTCCAGCGACGTATATCTCGCTGATCCTGTTTGTCGTCGGGTTATGCAGTGTCTACCTCATCAACAAGCGCTCACCCATTGGGCTGACCTATGTCGTCGTTGCCCTGCTCCTAATGGGTATGATGTACCTGCTCAACCTGAGTAACGTCTCAACCATTCTCAGCACACACATTGAACGGCGTCATATTCCCTATCTGGCACCCTTCACAGCCATCTTGATTTGCATTGGCCTACATCACCTCGACCGCGATCACACGGCAGCCCAAACCGTTACCGATGAAACAGGTATAGGCACATCGTCACGTCACTTGATGAAGACCTTGTGGGCTGTTGCCGCCGTCCAACTGGCTATGCAGTTACCGCTTGTGTTTGCATGGCAAAGTGATGATCCGATCCTTTTCAGCTACTCAGCGAGCTACCTGCTTTACGTTGCCATCGTTTTGGGTGTCATCTTGTTTTGCGCTGCTATGGTGAGTGCCTCCGAGTGGATAGAAGCGTACCTAGCAAATACCCTAACGTCTAGCCACCAAAGCAAATGGTTACCACGCTTAGCTGCGCTAATAGCGCTAGTAGTCTACGGTGTTGTATTGTTCTTAGTCTATCAGCGAGACTTTTTGTGGGCGCATAATCTGTTTGGCATGTTGCTTGTACCTATTCTGATCGGCGCATACTTTCTGCCCTCCGTGGTGGCCCAGCCTGTGGAAAAAGCCGCAGGTATTACGAGGTCTAACGCGGTTCGATACGGTGCCGTTTTGCTTGTGATGGTGATAACATGGGGCGTGGTTCGCGGCAACTTCAATGATGGGCGGCGGGTAACCGCAGGCCGCCCACTCAGCCAAGCGTTCATCGAATCCATGGCGTGGCTACAGGCAAACACCCCTGAAGACGCAACCATCATTTCTAACTTGTGGACATACGGAATCGTTGATGTGCGTGCCAACCGCACCGCGCTTACCGAGGGCCGTGCGCCTTATTTTCAGCCCGCGAATTTGGAAGTCGCCCTGACTAGCCTACTCCACTTTTACAACTTCTTTGAACAACCCAATGCAGACACGCTAACCCGATTCGACGTGGATTACGTTGTCTACGTTCAAGACCCTGACGGGATAGGTGGCGGCCTGCTTTATTACAGGGAAGACGACACCCTGACCATGAATCGGCTGCGAACGACACCCTACTTGGCCTTGCAGTATTCCGATGTTGGCTCAATCCACATTTTCAAGGTTAACCGTGCCGATGTCGTCGCTAGCCAGGAGGCTGACAGCGCCGCCACCACGATCTCAAACCCATAGCGCTTCCCCCATGCCAGAGTCACGTTCACGGGCGTCAAAGGCACCCATCTCGTCTTGAGCATCCTTATCCAACTCCCGAAGTCGATGTGGGCACCGTCAGCGTGAGTTTGTATAGGCGATAGAACTGAAATGCGCCAACTTCTTCAAACATATCCGGATGGCGTGAGGCTAAACGCTCTGCGGACTCAAACACATCACGCCCCACTAGCAAGTAGTCCGCGTTCGTTTTCGAAATCGCGTCAATCAGCGCAGGGTTGACCTCCGATGACATGTCGAATAAGCGGTTGATCTGCCGTGCCGTTTCGATGGCAGCTTCTGCCTCGGCAATACTCAGCCCCGTCTGCGTCGTCATATTGAAGGACGAGTCGCGAAATGAATACGGCTGGGCATTCACCTGGATGGACGGCACATGATACGAAAGCTGCACGGGTACCGCGATGACTTGCGGTTGGTCAATTGCTGACGCGGCCAGCAACTCACCTGCTGCCAACAACTCATCGAATGCCTGCCGCCGTTCGGTTGTCCACCGTTCCACGGCCATACCCTGTATGCCCAGCACCACCAGCAGCAACGCACTGACAACCACGAGCGTCACGCGAGACTGCGCCACGCGCAGTTGCATTAGCCCATAAACAATACCAATGCCAAACGGGGCCACAGCCAGGTAACGCCATAGCTGAAAGGGGGTAATCAACAAACCGACAAGCCACCCCGAAAACGGAATCACCATAACCAACACCACGCCTCCGGTAACCAGCACAAAATCGCTTGGTGCATTACGCCGGAAGAACGTCATAACCCACGCGACGCCCAGGGCATAATAGGCCCAGGCCATCACCAATTCATAGTTAGCCCCCGTGAATACTGTTCCAGGAATGCGCCAACTGCGAACGTCATTGAACCCGTAGCGCCACGTATCAAGCGATCCCACGGTCTCGTCGTCTAACACAAACGTCGCGTATTCAAAGCTGCTCATCAGGCGCAAGCCCAACAAAACGCCAGCACAAACAGCGAATGGTGCCAGAGCACCAACCGCGTAACGCCAATCTCTGTCTGCAAACAGCGCCATAACCACCAACCCGCCAACAATCCCACCATAAATCACAGCAGAAGCCGAATGCAGCGTAATGGAAAATATAACGACCAGAGCATAAATCGCGTACATGCCCCAGCTTCGGTTAGCCCTGTAGCCTAGCAACGTTCGGAACAGCACATTCCCGTAAAAAAACACGAAGAAGAACTTGTCCTGATTGATTCGATACACCAACCCCTGCCCCGGCTGCGAATGCTCCATCAACGTGAACAAGCACGCAAAGTGAAGCATAGTAGCCACAACCGCCACAGTTGCGTCATCCAACAGCGCGGTCGCAAGCTCAAATGTCGCCAGTGCGGCAAGTAGTACGAGCAGCAGGTTAAACGAAAAATGAACATCAAGGATGTTCACATCGGCAAGGCGGGTGATAATGCCCTGTGCGGCTGGCCACAAAAAGATCCAAAAACGCGAAATAGGTAAGCGTTCAGAATCGTAAACGATTTCTTCAAAACTAAGTTGATCCGCCGACGCAAATTCCACCACATAGGCATTATAGATAAAGTTATCTACCGCACCGGGATAGCCGCCATAGGGTTCGTATGTGGAAAAACCGCCGCTGAACTGCAAAACATATATCGAAAACGCGATAGCACAAACAGCACCCACCGCAGCCAAAGCATGGAGTGCGCCTAGCTCAATACCATCTATGCGCAGCGGCCTCACAATGATCAAAATCATGGCCACGCATGTATAGCCCCACAGCAACATCCCCGATGAAAAGCCCCCCACAACAGCGATCAACCCCAAAACAGCGGCAATCACCATCGATAGCGCGAACCCCACGACAATCAAGTACGGTAGGGTACCCCGTGCAACCAGCACCATGCCAGGGATCAGAAAGAGGCCAAAGCCAATCAGAAGTCGGGTTGCATCATGAGCGACAACATTTTGCCAGGGCAGCAAGTAACCCGCCAACGCAACAATCACAAACAGCATTCGTTGTTTCCAGGGCATGGTCGTTCTTTCTAGAGTGGTAGGCTTGACCTGAAGCGGGCGGTTTGTACGCGTTTGGAATTAGATCACCCGCACTTAATCATCAACTGAGGTGATAAGAACATCGGTGTCGTGTGCCACAAAGTGCGAGACGGTAGCAGGCGGTGCGCCCGTTGTTGTGATAATAGAAAAGTGGCTGCCCGGCTGTGTTAGCGTATAGGGTGCCACCTTACCCCACTTTGTGTGATCGGCCAGCACATAGCAGGCCATGCATTTTTCCATGAGCGCTGCTTTGATGGCAACCTCTGCCTGATTGGACTCGGTAACACCAGCGTTTGCGTCTACCCCGTGCGCCCCAAAAAACCCCAGCTTCAGGTTCACGTCCGGCAGGTTTTCTGGCTGCCCCACCAGCGAAATCGAATCACGACGCAGGCGCTCACCCGTTACAAACACCTCAATCTGCGGGCTATCTAAAAACTGCATAGCCACCATCAGGCTGTTCGTCACCACAACCAACCGCTTCAGCAGTTTGAGATGAGACACCAAGCGAAAACTCGTTGAACTGGCGTCAATCGCAATGCTGTCTCCGGGATGCACGTATTTTGCAGCTTCACGGGCAATCGCCTCTTTTTCAGCTTCGTTGGTTCGGTTACGCGTCTCAAAGGAAAGTTCTGGCATGTAAAACATCATGTTACTGCGGGGCAGCACAGCGCCGCCATAGGTGCGCTCAAGCAACCGCTCATCCTCTAGCGCTTTCAAATCCTGACGGATGGTGACAGCACTCACCTCAAGGCTTTCACTCAGCTCTTTGACAAACACCCGTCCCTCTTTCTGGAGTTGCTCAACGATTTTCCGTCGTCGCTCTTCTAGGAACAGTGATTTTGACATACCTCAACGGCCCTTCGCGTAACCTGTGTTGCAGCGCGCAGCATCATAGCACAACTATATGACCCAAACGACATCGCGAATCTTGCCCAATGCGACGCACGCAGTTTGTTGACAACCCACCTACTCCTACGCTAGACTTTGATTCACGAAATAAAATGAAAGAAAACACAAGCTTATTTGTAACTATTGTGCGCTTACCGGGAGGCGTGAAATGTCAAAAAACACCCCTTACACCCACTCCACCAACGGCGGCAACCTACACCAAGCCCCTCGCTAATTGGCCTACTGCGAGACGAAACCTATGACAGCCAAACACGTTACAGCAATCGACCTGGGCGCTTCTAGTGGCCGCCTGATGGATGTCGCCTTTGACGGCAACAACATCCAAATTGAGGAGTTTCACCGCTTCCCCAACATTCCTGTGTTTGTACAAAACACACTCTATTGGGACGTTCTGCGCATCTGGCATGAAATCACCGAAGGCCTACAAAAACGCCCTTCGTCAACCGCATCCATCGGTGTAGATACCTGGGGCGTAGATTTCGCGCTGCTGGATGCAAAGGGGCACCTGCTCGCCAATCCCGTTCATTATCGTGATCGCAACCGCGATGGCGTCATGGACTGGACGTTTGAGCGCGTCCCCAAGCGTGACATATTCGAACGCACTGGCCTGCAATTTATGCAGCTTAACGGCCTGTACCAGCTTGCAGCCATGCTGCGCGACGGCAGCCCCCTGCTACACCACGCGCAAACGCTGCTAATGATGCCCGACCTGTTCAACTATTGGTTGAGTGGCACCAAGGCGTGTGAGTTCACCATTGCGACCACCTCGCAAATGTATAATCCGCGCCTGGGCGACTGGGATCGTGAGATGTTGGCCCAAATCGGCATTCCCACCCACTTCTTTACCGATGTCGTCCCGACAGGCACCAAGCTAGGCGAATATGACGGCACAACGGTGATTGCACCTGCTACCCACGACACCGGCAGCGCGATTGTGGCCATCCCGACCACCACGCCGGACTTCGCCTACATCAGCAGCGGCACCTGGAGCTTGCTGGGCCTGGAACGCAACGAGGCAATCATCAACGATGCAGCCTACGACGCCAATGTCACCAACGAGGGCGGCTTTGGCAACAGCTATCGCTTCCTCAAGAACATTATGGGGCTGTGGTTGGTAGAGCAAAGCCTGGAAACGTGGCGCAAAGACGGCCACACCTACGACTATGAAGCGTGCCACCACATGGTCAACGAGGTTGAAAACCCGTTCGCGGCAATGGTAGACCCCGACGCCGTGTTGTTCCTTTCTCCTGGCGACATTCCAGCGCGCATCCGTGAATACTGCACAGAAACAGGTCAAACGCCGCCGCAATCTCATGCACAGGTGTTGGCAACAATCCATGTGAGCCTCGCCATGAAGTACCGCTCTGTGCTAGACCAGTTAGAGCGCGTGGCCGGGACTCGTGTGGAACGACTGCACATCATCGGGGGCGGCTCAAACAACCGCCAACTCAACCAGATGACCGCCAACGCCATCGGACGCCCGGTTTACACCGGCCCAACAGAAGCAACGGCTTTGGGCAATGGGATTGTGCAGTTGATTAGCTTAGGCACGCTCAACGGCATTGACGAAGCCCGAACCATGCTGGCCAGCGCGCTCGACATCACCGAGTATGCCCCGCAGGAAACCGAACGCTGGCAGCAGAACTACGAGCGCTTTTTAGAAATCATTCAGCAATATACCGAAACCCTTGTTTAGTGCCTTGATTCGACTATTTCACTAAATCCAAAAGAGTTCTTTCATGGCAGACCCGATCTTACAACTGCAAGACGTTCACAAGCGATTTCCCGGCGTCCACGCGCTCAAGGGCGTTCAGTTCGACGTGCTGCCGAGCGAGGTTCATGCGCTGCTGGGCGAAAACGGCGCTGGCAAATCCACGCTGATTAAAATCATCTCTGGCGTTCACCGGCCCGATTCCGGCGAGATGTACCTGGAAGGCCAGCAAACGCACTTCAACAACCCGCGTGAAGCGCAGCAAAGCGGGATCACCACCATTTATCAGGAGCTTGGCCTCTATCCCGAACTCACCGTGGCCGAAAACATTTTTATGGGCCACGCCCCAAAGCGGCGCATCGGCCCATTTGAAATGGTCAACTGGCGGCATATGGAAGACCGCGCCCTGGAACTGCTGGCAGAACTCAACATTCACGACCTGGATGTGCGGCGCAAGGTAGGCACGCTCAACGTAGGCAACCGCCAGCGTGTGGAAATTGCCAAAGCCCTCTCCCTGGACGCACGCATCCTGATTATGGACGAGCCAACGGCTGCCCTCACTGAAGCAGACGTAGAGCGGCTGTTTAACATCGTGCGCTTGCTGCGCGAACGCGGCGTGAGCATCATTTACATTAGCCACCGCCTGCAAGAGGTGTTTGAACTGGCTGACCGCGTGACCGTTCTGCGCGATGGTGAGTACGTGGGTACGCGGCCCGTCGCAGATACGACGGAAGATCAACTTATCAGCATGATGGTGGGCCGCACCATCGAAAACCTCTTCCCCAAAATGGATTCAGAAATTGGCGATGTGGTGCTAGAGGTACAAAATCTCGTCAACGAGCCGACCACCCGCGACGTGTCATTTACCTTGCGTGCCGGGGAAATCGTCGGCATGGCTGGTCTGGTAGGCTCTGGGCGCAGTGAAACGGCCCAGGTCATTTTCGGGATGCTGCCCGCCCAATCTGGTACCGTTCTGGTCAACGGACAGCCCGTGAAAATCAACCACCCGTCAGACGCCATCCGGCACGGCATCGCCTACGTGCCAGAAGACCGCAGCACGCAAGGCCTCATCCGTGAGATGAACATTCGCGAAAACACGTCTATGGCCGTGATGGATCTCGTAACGGCGCTGGGTGCGTTCATCAACCCTGGCAGGGAGCGCGCGCTCGCGGCTGACGCCATTGACCAACTCGGCATTCGCGCCTACAGCACAGAACAGACGGCCAACAAACTTTCCGGCGGCAACCAGCAAAAAGTCGTCATTGGCAAATGGCTCTCCAGTAACCCGCGTGTCATCATCATGGATGAACCTACACGCGGCATCGACGTAGGAGCCAAATCCGAAATCCACCGCCGGATGAGCCAACTTGCCGCCGAACAGCATCTCGCCATCCTGATGATCTCATCCGAATTGCCAGAGGTGATGGGCATGAGCGACCGCATTTTGGTCATGCGGGAGGGACGAATCGTTGCCGAATACAGCCGTGAAGCAGCCACCCAGGAGGATATTGCAGCAGCCATGATGAGCGAACCCACACCCCAGGAGGCATCATGACGGCGGTCGCCACCTCAAAAGACGGCAGCAAAGCCGAAGCTGCATCCAGCCGCACCCCAATTGTCTTCATCCCGTTCGTGCTTGGCGTGGTGATGCTCATTGGCTATTTTGTGCTGCCGTTTATCAATCAGCCCGAACTCGGTGCAACAACAATTCCGCTGCTCACCGCCAACCGTGACAACAACGAGCTAGATGTCATCACGAACGGCCTGCGCCTTTTGTGGCTTTCCGGCGTAGTCGTAACCGCGCTCGGTGTGTGGAGCATTTACGAACCGCGTGTTGACCGCACCGTATCGGTGTTGACGGTTATTGGCGGCATTGTCGCCCTAACGTACTACGTCATCTTCTACATGGACTACCGTGCCGAGGAAGCCACGTTCTTCTCAAGTATTGGCATCGGCTTTTGGGTGATGATAGCCGCCGCCGTTTTGATGATTGTGCAGGTGGCAGTTCCACGCGGCCAACCTGCCAAGCACTTTGAAGTGCAGTATATGCTTGGCAACCAGGAAACCGTGCTGATCCTGGGCATCGTAGCGCTGCTGGTGATTGTCGGCATCACCAACCCGCGCTTTTTAGCCGAGCGCAACCTACTGGATGTGCTGCAAGGGAATGCGTACATCGCAGTTGCAGCGATTGGCATGTCCGTTGTGATTGTCACGGGCAACATTGACATTTCCGTCGGGTCACTCATCGGGCTGTTGGCTGTGATTAGCGGGCGGCTGGTCGTCAATGGTGCCCCTGTCATCATCGCCTGGACGCTGCCGATATTGATTGGTATCGGGGTTGGCGCATTTATCGGGGCACTGGTAGCCTACCTGCGGGTGCCTTCAATCGTCGTTACCCTGGGTATGCTCAGCATTTTGAAGGGCATTCTCATCATCTGGACGAACGGCGAGCGCGTCACGGGCATGCCAGAGGCGTTCTTTTTGGCGCAGCAGCGCTACCTGGGCGTGTCCGTACCCATTTGGACGATGATTATCCTGACCATCCTGGCGGCCATCTGGATGCGCTACAGTCAACTAGGCCGTTCGTTGTATGCGGTGGGCGGTAATGCAGAAGCCGCTCGTCTCAGCGGGATTTCGCCGCGAACCGTCGTGCTGCAAGCCTTCATGATTAACGGCCTTTTCACAGGTGTTGCTGCCGTGCTGTACGCGACACAGTTTCAGGTGATTCAAGCAACGCCACCACCAAGCCTGGAGCTGTTCATCATTACGGCTGCCGTGGTTGGTGGCGTGAGTATTCTCGGCGGTGTGGGCACAGCCATCGGCGCGACCCTCGCCGCAATTCTACTGAACATGATTCGTTCGGCGCTGGTGTTTATCAACGTGTCACCGTTCTGGATTCAGGCGGTACAGGGCACCCTTATTCTTGTCACCGTGCTGGCCGACCTGCTGCGCCGCCGCCGTCAACGCCAGAGAGGATAACGCGACTCATGGTTGCAACCGAAAAACCCAAGCTCATCACCGCCCCCACTTTTGCTGACCGTCTGCGCAATCTGGCGCTCAGTCAGGAAGGCGTGCTGTTCATCATCACGATCATCGCGATTCTGCTGCTTTCCACCCAGAACGAGAACTTCCTGACGGCCAGCAATTTGCTCAATCAGGGCCGCTTGCTTGCAGAAGTCGGCCTCGTCGCCCTACCCATGACGTATATTATCATCACGGGGGGCATTGACCTGTCTGTGGGGTCAATTTTCGGGCTGTGTGCCATCATTCTGGGCTTTTCCTGGCAGGAGTGGGGCTTCCCACTGCCAGCGGCGATTGCCCTGGCCCTGTTCATCGGCGGGTTCGCTGGGTTCGTCAACGGCATTTTTATCGTGCGCGTGCGCGTGCCACCGCTTATCATGACGCTGGCCACACTTGCGTTGTATCGCGGGTTGGCGCTTGGCATCAGCGAGGGTAGTTCAGCACGCGGCTTCCCGGAGTGGTTTTTTACGCTGGGGCAAGGCCGCTTCATGGATGTGCCTACGCAAATCTGGCTATTGGTCATCTTCACCGTGATTTCGGGCGTTATCCTGGCTACAACAACCTTTGGCCGTTCCCTGTACGCCATCGGCAACAACGAAACCGGAGCGCGCTTTAGCGGCCTGCCTGTAGACCGCTACCTGCTGATGATCTACACGTTTTCCGGTCTTATGTCTGGGTTGGCGGGCTACATTTTCGTTTCCCGCGTGAGTACAACCCGCTCCGATATGGGCACGGGGTTAGAACTCGACGTGATTGCCGCCGTTGTGCTGGGTGGCACCAGCATCTTCGGCGGGACGGGCAGCATTACGGGCACAGTTATCGGCGTGATTCTGATTCAGTTGCTCAAAAACGGCCTCGCGCTCAGCGGTGTGACGAGCGACGCGACAATCATTGTGATTGGCACCGTGTTGATTCTGTCAATTCTGGTCAATCGCCTGCTAGAAAACTACAAAGCGGCCTAGCCTAACCTGCTCTGAAAGGGGGTGGTGCCCAAAACAAGAGAGTGCAGAACGTTTCACTTAACGCTGTTGTATTTTTTATAACCTATAAGGAGCAATTTGCATGACGAAGAAGTCCCTCTATGTACTGCCGCTGGTTGCCCTGCTCATCGGGCTGTTTGTTGCACCCGTTGCCGCTCAGGATGCCTGGGACGGCGCGGACGACCTGCCGACCAATCCGCTGGAGTGCCCGGCTGACATGGCCATGGAAGAAGACATGGAAATGGCCGAAGAAGACAGCGAGATGATGGAAGAAGAAATGGCCGAGATGATGGAATACGACGGCGGCCAGCCTGTTGACGCACCCGACCTTGCGGGTGCTGACATCACCCTGCTGGACGTGCCGAAGCTGGTCGGTATCGGTTACTTCTCCGCGACAACCCAGGGCATGAACGAAGCCGCTGAGGAACTGGGCAACGTGACCATCGTCACCGACGCGCCGACCGAAGCCAATATTGACGACCAGATTAACGTTATCGAAAACCAGATCGCCAGCGGCGAAATCAACGGCGTGCTGTTTGCCGCCAATGACCCGGTCGCTATCGCGCCGGTACTACGCACCGCTTTGGAGCAGGGTATTCACGTTGTCGGCTTCGACGCCAACAGTGAGCCAGACGCCCGCGAGTGGTTCGTCAATCAGGCTGAGTTCAACGGCATCGGCAAGGCCATGATCGACAGCATGGCTGAAGAAAAGGGCGCAGACGCATCCTTCGCTATCGTTACCTCCACCTTCACCACGCCGAACCAGGCTCGCTGGATTGCCGAAATGCAGGCTTACCAGGAGAAGTGCTACCCCGACATGGAATGGCTGGAAACTGTAGAAGCTCAGGAAGACGCTGTGCTTTCCTTCAACCAGGCCAACACCCTGCTCAACAAGTACGGTGAAGACATGGACGGTCTGTTCGGCATGACCTCCGTTGCTACCCCGTCCTCCGCTGACGCCGTAACGCAGGCTGGCCTGTGCGGTGAGGTTGCTGTGGTTGGTTTGGCTACGCCCAACGGCATGAAGCCCTATGTAAACGACGGCTGTGTTGAGTCCGTAGTGCTGTGGAACCCGATTGACCTGGGTTATGCCGCTGTTTACGTGACCCGCGCCGTGGTTGACGGTGAATTCGCACCGGGCGACACGTCTGTTGAAGCGGGCCGCCTGGGTACCCTGGAAGTCGTCAACGGTAGCGAAGTGCTGCTGGGCGCACCGTTTGTGTTCACTGCTGAGAACATCAACGACTTCGACTTCTAATCTGCCTTGACGGATTAACCCTTTTTGTGCCAGGCATGGTTCGCTGTGCCCGGCACCACCCCCTATGGTATATTCTGCTGCGAGTTTTACCCCTAAATTGTATTGCTATGAAAGGCTGACCCCGCGTGAACACCCGTGAGCAAACGATTCAAGCAATCAAACAGAACCCAAACGTATCCGTCCTGGTCATTGGCGGCGGCATCAATGGGATTGGCGTCTTCCGTGATTTGGCGGCCAATGGCGTTGATGTGCTGCTGGTGGAAAAGGGTGACTACTGCTCCGGCACAAGTGCAGCCTCAACCCGTGTGATTCACGGCGGCCTGCGCTACCTGGAAAACGGTGAGTTCCGGCTGGTGCGCGAAGCCCTCAAAGAGCGCGCCTTACTGCTCAAAAACGCGCCGCACTACGTTGGGCCGCTGCCCACAACCATTCCGATTGACAACTGGACGGGCGGCATGTTGCACGCGGCCAGTACCTTTCTTGGCATCAAAAGCAAACCGGGCAGTCGCGGCGCAGCAGTGATTAAGCTGGGCCTGACGATGTACGACACAATGGCAGGCAGCGACAGCCAATTACCGCGCCACCGCTTCCAATCGCGTGAGGCGGCACGCCAGCAGCGCCCCCTGCTCAACCCAGATGTGGTCACGACCGTGACATACTACGACGCCCGTGTCTACTATCCAGAGCGGCTGGGCCTGGAACTCGTCATGGACGCACAGACTGACAATCCGAATGCACACGCCCTCAACTACGCCCCGGTCGTCAATGCAGACGGCGCAACGATCATAATGCGCGATGACATATCAGGGGAGGAAATTTGCGTCCAACCAAAGCTGGTGGTTAACGCAACGGGCGCGTGGATTGACCTCACGAACAGTGCTATGCAGCGCCCAACCGAGTTTATCGGCGGCACAAAGGGGTCGCACCTCGTGCTAGATCACCCTGAGCTGCTCGAAGCAACGCAGGGTGAAATGCTCTACTTCATCAACCAGGACGGGCGCATTTGCATCTTCTACCCGTTCTACGACAAGGTCATTGCGGGGTCTACGGACTTGCCTGTAAAAGACCCCGATAGCGCCTATTGCGACGACGACGAAACCGACTACATTCTCGATTCGATTCGCATGGTCTTCCCCAAACTGGCAGTCGGTCACGACGATATTGTGTTTAAGTTCAGCGGTGTGCGCCCGCTGCCCAGCAGCAACGCCCTCACCGCCGGACAAATCAGCCGCGACCACAGCATCCGCACACTGGACGCAACCGAAGCTGCACCTTACCCCGTTTATTCGCTTGTCGGCGGCAAGTGGACGACCTACCGAGCCTTCGCTGAGCAAGTCACCAATATTTTGCTGGAACAGTTATCGCAGCAGCGCACAATCGATACGGCGACATTGCCTATCGGCGGTGGCGCGGACTATGCACGAACCGATGCTGAAAGCAACACATGGCTTAAGCAAGTCAATGAAGCCACCAGGGTACCCACCGCCCGACTCAACGTACTGCTAGACCGCTACGGCACCTATGCTGCGCAAATCGCTGAATACATCAGCGCTGGCGAAGACGCACCGCTGCAACACCACACGAATTACAGCCGCCGCGAAATCGAATTCCTCGCAGCACAGGAGCAGCTTGGCCACCTGGACGACATCATTCTGCGGCGCACCTTAATCGGTATGCTGGGCGAACTCACACCGTCCCTGCTGCGTGAATTGGCTGATATTGCCGCCGTCGCCAATCACTGGGACGAAGAGCGAAAAGCCGCTGAAATCACCCACGTCGAAACGATTTTCGCCACGCGTCACGGCGTCGACTTGCGGGCACTGACCGTATAGTTAACCCATGTATAGGCCGCCATTCACGTGCAGCGTTGCACCTGTAATATAACTCGCCGCGTCAGACGCTAAGAAGACTACCGGGCCAGCCACCTCCTCGGCTGTGCCCAGGCGCTTGAGCGGCGTTTGTTTCATCCATTCGGCCAACCGTGACGTATCAGCCAGCATATCCGTTGCAATACGGCCCGGTGCCACCAAGTTCACCGTGATGTGCGGGGCCAGTTCCAACGCCAACGATGCCGTCAGCCCACTCAGCCCGGCTTTGGCAGCGGCATAATGCGCGTGCTTGCGGGAACCGCGATAGGCCGCCTGCGACGTGATGTTAACAATCCGGCCCCACTCACGCGCCTGCATGTGCGGGATGCACGCCCGCACACAGCGAAACGCCGCAGACAGGTTTAGGTTCAGGCTGCGTTCCCACATCTCGTCGGGCATGGCTTCTACGGTTGCGTCAGTCATTGCCCCTGCGTTATTCACGAGAATATCTACGCGGCCTAACTGCGCTACCGCCATGCGAACAACGTCCGCTGCTGCATCAGGCTCAGTTAGCTCGGCCTGCACAGCCATCGCCTCACCTCCTGCGGCACGAATCTGATTTACAACGGCTTCAGCCTGCTCCGTGCTGCTGCGATAGTGAACCGCCACCGCTGCACCGTGTTGCGCTAGCATCAGGCACGTTGCAGCGCCAATCCCGCGTGAGCCACCCGTTACGAGCGCGACCTTTCCGCCTAGATCAACGTTCACTCACCACCATCCTCGAATATCGCCGCCGCGCTGTCGAAGTCCGGACGCAGATGTTCGTACATGCTGCGAAATACGTCATACATGGCGCTGTAGCGCTCATGATTTGCCTTATCTGGCTCGTAGCGCGCCTTGATGGTCACCACTTTGTCCACGAAGGCGTTCACATCATCGTAGATGCCCACCCCCAACCCCACGAGCAGCGCATCACCAAACGGCGCACCGACCGATGTTTGCGGCACGGCAACAGGAATGCCTAACACATCTGCTTTGATCTGGTTCCACAGCGCGCTAACGCTGCCCCCACCTACCGACCGTATCTCATCAAAGTGGATGCCTGCCGCCTGTGCCACTTCGATGTTATGGCGCATGCCCATCGCCACCCCCTCCATGATGGCCCGGATCATAGCAGCACGCGGCGTAGACAAACTCAGCCCGAAAAATACGCCGCGCGCGTTGGTGTTCCATATCGGGGAGCGCTCACCCATCATGTACGGCAGAAAGATGACGCCGTCGCTGCCTGCGGGTACGGTCGCCGCCTGCTGCGACATCAAATCGTAAGGATCAAGATTCAAGCGCTCACCCAAATGCACCTCATCTGCTCCAAACTCATCCCGAAACCAGCGCAAGCTCGCTCCAGACGCGACCATCGCCCCCAGCAGCAGATGCACCCCCTCAACCGCGTGCGGCAGCGCAATCATAGAGATGTCTGTGCTATGGTGCGCCGTCGGCATCATTAACACCGTAGACGTGCCCGTCATTTCCGCCGCGATGCCCTCCCGCGTGATGCCTGCTTCGAGCGCGGCGGCGGTGCCGTCCACAGTGCCAACCATAACGGGCGTGCCTGCACGCAAGCCCGTTTGCTCAGCGGCCTCGGCAGTCACCTCCCCGCAAATGTGATGTCCGGGTTTTGGCGTGGGGAACTGGTCAGCCGATACGCCGCAGCTTTCCAACATCTCCGCAGACCATTCACCGGTGCGATGGTCAATCAGTTGCAGCAGCCCACTGTGCGACATATCGAGGCTGAACTGCCCACTGAGGCGGAAATTGATGTAACCCGTTATCTGCAAGAATTGATGCGTTCGCCTGAGCAACTCCGGGTGATTTTGCTGCAACCAACGGATTTCTGACGCAACATAGTAGGGGTCGGGCCGGTTGCCCGTGATGTCGTACACACGCTCAAACCCGACCAATTCGCCTAGCTGTTGGGCTTGTGGCTCTGCCCGCCTGTCCATCCAGATCAGCGGCATGTGTAGGGGCGTTCCGTTTGGGTCAACGGGCAGCATAGTTGGTGCCTGCGCGCTCACGGCCACGCCCGCCACGCGCTTAGCGGCGTTGGGCTGCTCCTTTAGTGCAGTTTGTATCGACGCGCATGTCGCCTGCCACCAGTCTTCCGGGTTTTGCTCAACCCAACCGGGCCGGATATACTTCGTGGGGTATTCAGTGTTGCCGACGCTCACCACACGTCCGTCTACTTCGAACAGAGCCGCCTTGACTGCGGTCGTGCCAACATCAATACCCAATAGCAGTGGTTCCATCTTTAAATAAACACCTTTTTGACGCGGAATTTTGTCGAATTATAACGCGCCCCTGCCCAAGCCTGTGTTTATTCGCAACAATAGACGGACTTTTTCAACATAGAAAGGTCACATGATGACAGATTTACAAATTGCCCAGGACGAACGAATTGACGAGGCCCGCCGCCAGATTGCCCACATCGGTCGATTATTGTTCGACCGCAAACTGACGGACGCCGCCGGGGGTAACATCAGTGTGCGCGTCGGCGATGTGGTGTGCATGTCGCCAACTCGTGCTGGCCAGATGCGCCAGTGGCAGCTTGACCCCGAAGACGTTGTTATCGTAGACATGGATATGAACATCATACACGGCGAGGGCGGCCTGACGCGTGAGGCAAACGTCCACTTTGGGCTGCACCGCACCTACCCAGACTATGGTAACGCTGTCATCCACGCGCACCCGCAAAACCTGATGGTGTTCGCCTGCGCCAACCGCGAGATGCCCCCGGTGCAAGAGGCCACACGCAAGTTCGGCACTACGCCCGTGATTCAGTACGCTCCGGCCCACACACCTGAACTCGGTGAGCGGATTGTGGCGTCTATGCAGGGGCGTGAGGCGCGCATCAAAAAGCACGCCGCCGGAACCATTGCGCCGTGGCACGGCCTCTTCTTGATGGGCAAAACGCTCTATGCGGCCTTTGACGCAGTAGAACGGCTAGACAACAATGCTTACACGATCATTATGGGGCAGATGCTCGGCGCAACGCCCATGCTCAACGACGAGAGCGAAGCGATGGAAGCTGCCATTGCGCCCTACGAATCCTAAGTCACTGCGAAAGGTTCACATAAAATGATCGTTACTGTCACGGCCAACACCACCATGGATCAGGTGATGTTCGTGCCATCATTCACACCTGGCAAGACGATCCGCGCCACACAGACGGTTCACAGTTTGGGGGGTAAACCCACCGACGCCTCCTGGATTCTGGGCTGCCACGGCATCCCCAGCACTGCGATTGGTTTCGCAGCGGGGGCCATCGGCGGCAAAATCACGGGAATGCTGGAAAGCGTGGGCGTGACTGTCGATTTCGTGCAGGTCACGGGCGAATCGCGCATGGCGATTGCCCTCGTCACGGCAGACGACGGCGCACAAACGACCATCACTCCCAACACGCTCGAAGTTGAGCCGCATCACATCACTGAACTGCGCGCCAAGTTCGAAAAACTGCTGCCCCAAGCAACCGTCGTCGTCATCGGCGGGTCACTGCCCAATGGCGTGGAGTCGCCCTACTACACGGACTTCATCGCGCTGGCCAAAAGCTATAACGTGCCCGTTGTACTCGATGCCAAGCCAGACAACCTGGCGGCGGGGCTGCCCTCTGGTCCGGACTACATCAAGCCAAACCACCAGGAGATGGCGGGGTTCATAGGCCACGCGATCGAAACGCCAGAAGACGCCTACAAAGCCGGACGCAAAGTGTTCGATGAGTACGGCACCGCATCGGTGATTTCAATGGGGGATAGCGGTGCTGTTGCTGTTCTACCAGACCGCGCCTATCGCATCCCGCCGATTGAAATTGAGGTGTTGAGCGCTGTAGGAGCAGGCGACGCCGTGCTAGCAGGCATTGCCTACGCGCTGTACCACAACAAACCCATGGAAGAAGGACTGCGTTTTGGCATTGGCACGGCAACCGCCGTGTGCTTGCATCCGGGCACAGCCATGTTCCATATGGAAGACGCCGAGCGCTTCATCCCGCAGGTGGAGTTGATTCCATTTCCGTAATTTGAGTGATGGGTTCCCGGCGAGGTGATATACCGGGAACCCCGTGCAATACTAGACGCCACTGGCTTCCTTAAAGCGGGCCAGCTTATGCAGGTCGATGTTGTGTTTGGTCTTGCCGTGCTGGGCAAGGTCGGCCATGATCTCACCAATCACGCTGGCCATCTTAAAACCGTGCCCGCTAAAGCCCGCTGCAACGGACACCTGCGGCGCGTCTGGAAGCAAGTCCATTACCCAGTGCTCATCCACCGTGTTCGTGAACATGCACGCCTTCATGTCCAGCGTTTTGCCCGCGCCTTCTGGGAAGTAGCGCTCGCCGAAATGACGCAGCAGTTCTTCATCCTCTGGATAGATGTTGCGGTCAATCGTATCGGGGTCAACGATTTCTTCACGGTGATGCCAGCGCCCGTACTTCATCCCCGGCGTGTCCCCACCTGGATTAAACTCCGGGAAGCCATAGTAGCGGCCCTCTTCCACCCGTGCATTCCAAACCGGGAAGCGCTCCGGCGTGAACAACTCCGGCTGCTTGGTTTCCAGCCAAATCAACACCTGCCGCTCCGGCACAGCGTGCCCGGTGACTTCCGGTGCCAGCTTGTAGCCCCAAGCCCCGCCGCAAATGGACAGCTTCTGCGTATAGTAAGTCCCTTTATCGGTCGTCACTTCGACACGCCCATCGCCCAGCAGTTCCCAGCCCTGCACGCGCTCACCCGTATGAAGTTCAGCCCCGTGCTTTTGTGCCAGTGATGCGTGCGCTTCAATGCACCGCTCCGGCACCAGCAGCCCGCCCTGCGGCTGGAACACCGCCATCGTCTCTGACGGGAAGCGATACCCAGGGAAGCGAGCCGTCATCTCTGCGCTGGTCAGCACGTCGTGTTCCAGGTTGTGTTCCTGGCAGCTTTCCAAACTACCTGCGAAAACGTCGCTATCTTCTGGCCCAGCGTCAATGCTGCCCGTCTGATAGAACAGCTTCTTGCCAGATTCCGCTTCAAGCTCACGCCACAGGTCGTAGGTGCGATAGAGCAGCGGCACATAGGACGGGTCTTCGTAGTAGGCCAAGCGAATAATCCGCGTTAGCCCGTGCGACGACCCCATCTCGTGTGGGATTTCAAACTGCTCAATGCCAAGCACATTTAGCCCGCGCTTTGCCAAATGATACAGCGTGGCGCTGCCAATGCCCCCTACACCGACGACGATTACATCATATGTTTTATCCGTCATTGCCTTCCCCTTGCTTTCTTGCCTCTTTGATCTTTTGTGCAACGCCGCGATGGTCGATTTCCGGGTACTGCGCGTCTATTTCCGCAACGACCGCCGTTGCAACTTCTTCTGGTGTACCGTCGCGCTGTTCGCGTGGTCCCCAGTTGAACCCCTCGGTATACGACTCACCATCCACGCTCTTTGACGCCATCGCCGCTTTGTCGACCGCTTCCATAAAGCGGGGGGGCAGCTCCTTGCTCACCCGCCCGCTGCGATCTTTCGCCCGCACCTGGCACGGAATCCCATGCCAGTACAAAATTTGATAACTTGCCATTTTGCCTACCTCCGCCTAAAACGACGGTTGGATTTCCTGCTTACGCCGTGCCATGAAGTCTGTGATGGCTTCTTCGATGGCTGGGTCAAGCGGGGGGGCTTCATATTGCTTAAGCATCTGCTTATACTTGGCATTGGCACGGGTCACAGCGTCTTTCGACCCTTCTGCCTGCCACTGCTCCGCAGAATTGTAGTCGAACAGTTCCGCTTGATAGAACGCCGTCCGCATATGGCGCATGGTGTGTTCTGTGCCCAGGTGATGGCCACCCGGCGCAACCGTGCGAATGGATTCCATGGCTAGCGCGTCTTCAGATAGGTCAACGGGCTGCATTAGCTTGTGCATCATGCCAAGCACTTCACCATCCAGGATGAGCTTTTCGTAGCCGCTTACTAAGCCACCTTCTAGCCAACCTGCGGCGTGCAACACAAAATTGACCCGTCCCGCAACCGTACCCTGCATCATCATCGCGGACTCATACGCGGCCTGCGCATCCGGGATTTTGGAACTGGCGAACGAACCGCCACTGCGGAACGGTAGGCCATAGTGCCGCGCCATCTGCGCACTGAGCAGCAGCGTGGTTTGGCTTTCTGGCCCGCCCAGCACAGGAGCGCCGCTCTTCATGTCAATCGTCGTCTGGAAGGTGCCGTAAATAACCGGCGTGCCCGCCTGCACCATCTGTGCGAAGGCAATCCCAGCCAGTGCTTCCGCATTTGCCTGGATCAGTGTCCCTGCGACAGACGCGGGCGACATGGCCCCAGACAGAATAAACGGGGAAATAATCGTCGCTTGCTTTGCGCGTGCGTACACCTTCAGCGCACCCAACATGCGATCATCCAGGCGGCGCGGGCTGCTAATGTTAATCAGAGATACCATCGCCGGGTTCTCGCGGATGGCGTCCGCACCGAACAACAACTCGGCCATAGCGACACTGTCCGCCGCGTTCTCCGCAGAGGTAACCGACCCCATGAACGCTTTATCGCTGTACTTGATGTGGGCGAACAGCATGTCCAGGTGACGGGTGTGCGTTGGTTCGTCGGTCGGCTCTAACACCGTGCCGCCAGACGAGTGCAAATACGGCATCTGGTAGATCAGCTTGACGAAGTTCTGAAAGTCCTCAATTTTACCCTCACGCCGTCCACGATCCATATCCCACACAAACGGCGGCCCATACACGGGCGCAAATGCCATATTCGCGCCACCGATTGTCAGGTTGTTATGCGGATTGCGCGCAAGCTGCGTAAACTGTGACGGTGCCTTGTTGACGTACGCCATAACGGTTGCTTCATCGAAGTAAGCAATCTCGTCGCGCACCTCAACACCGTGTTCTTGCAAAATCGACACCGCCTCCGGGTCATCCATAAAAGCGATGCCCACCTCACGCAGCACCTCCATCGACTTCTCATGAATGAGCTGCACACCCCCCTCATCGAGCAGGTTTCGCAGCGGCAGGCCGTGTACCGGCTGTGCAATTTGCTCGACCGCTGCGGCAGCAGCACGGCCACCACCGCCGCCGCGACGTCGTTCACGTCGCCTACC
>CAWUJQ010000005.1:0-59914 GCA_963922445.1 uncultured bacterium | reverse complement strand
CGAGCATGTGAACCTCGTCAATGAAGAGGATGCTGTCGGACTGCTTCAGTTCTTCAATCACGCGCTTGAGGCGCTCTTCAAACTGACCGCGATACATCGTCCCCGCAACGAGCGACCCCACATCAAGCTGAAGCACACGCTTAGAAATCAGCGGTTTGGGCACATCGCCGTCAATCACGCGCTGGGCCAACCCTTCGACAATCGCCGTCTTACCCACACCCGGTTCGCCAATGAGGGCGGGGTTGTTCTTGCGGCGGCGGCTCAGTACCTGAATCACCCGCTCAATCTCCGTCTCACGCCCAATGACCGGGTCAAGCTTGCCCTCGCGGGCCAGTTCGGTCAGGTCGGTTGCAAGCTGGTCAACCAGTGGTGTTTTGGCATCCTTCTTGGACGGCTTTTTAGAACTCGTTGTTGTCTCGTCAGATTGGCTGGGCTGTACAGGGCTTTCCTGCAAAACGCGGCGTGTTTGGCGACGCACTTCCTCTGGGCTAACACCCAGGCGGCGAAGCACATCAATCGCCACACCTTCTGACTGACGCACAAGGCCCAGCAGCAGGTGTTCAGTTCCGATGTAGTGATGGCCCATACGACGCGCCTCGTCAACGGCCAATTCCAGGACGCGTTTCGTCCCAGGGGATAGATCAAGCTGCGAATTAGCGGGGCGTGTGGTTGCACGCGTCATGCGCTCCACAAGCTCTTCGACTCGGCGTTGTTCCAAGCCCAACTCGCGCAAGACCCGCCCGGCAACACCACCGTCTTCGCGCATCAGCCCCAACAGGAGATGCTCGGTTCCGATGTGATTATGCTGCAAGCGTTCGGCTTCCTCTTGCGCCAGGCTCAAAACCCGCCGAGCCCGCTGTGTAAAGCGTTCCATTTTATTCGGCACGGTATACCTCCGGCACTTCTTGTAGGGTGGTCAACGATTTGGTGAGCAAAAATTTTAGTGGGAGCGAACAGGAAAGATTATATTTCGGCCACGTTGCGCTACCGTACTGTCCATTATAACAGTATCGGCCACACCAACGTGCTTTTGGATATAACACTTTGTTAGAGTTTAGAACACAGACTGTTAAACTGCGAGGGGGCGTTCATTCGGGCACGGGTGCCCAAAGGCGATTCCCGTGCCCAATCGTGAAAGGAGGTACCCCAGGATGCTACTCGTCAAACAAGAAGTCCATATCACTATCGAGGTATTCCGTCGAGTTCACAGCCTTCAAGCTCAACCCTAGGCGGCGATCCGCCACGTCAATCTTGACGATGCGCAGCGTGAGTTCTTCGCCCACATCCACCACCTCACGCGGATGAGCAACACGGTTCTCAGAGAGTTCCGAGATGTGAACCAACCCCTCAACTTCCGGCTGCTTAACGAGCTGAGCAAACGCGCCGAACTTCGTTAGCTTGGTGATCTGCGCTTTCACGAGTTGCCCCTGCTGGTAGTCTGATGCAACCACATCCCACGGGTCGGGCAATTGGCGCTTCAAGCTTAACCCGATGCGCTTACGCTTCGGATCAATGCTAATCACCTCAACCGTGATCTCCTGGCCAACATCCAATACCTGGCGCGGGTGAGTCACATGCCCCCAACTCAACTCCGTTACATGCACCAGGCCTTCAGCGCCGCCAACATCTACAAACGCCCCAAAGTCTTCCAGGCTGACGACACGCCCGGTGCGCACTTCATTGACGGCCAATTCTTCGATCAGGCGGGCTTTGCGGGCTTCACGGGTTTCACGCATGGCAGCCCGTTCAGATAGAATGAGTCGGTTGCGACCGCGATCCACTTCGATCACCTTGACGGTGATTGGCTCGCGAATCATGCTCCCCCAACGCGCCTCTGGCGTATCGCCATCTACCCGGGCACGGCGCTCATCGCTAATCTGACTTTGCGGGATGAAGCCGCGCAAACGGCCAAACCGCACAATCAACCCGCCCTTGTTGTAACCGCCGATGAAACCCTCATAAATCTCTCGCGATTGGCGGAACTCTTCGGCGCGCGTCCAGTCTAACTCTTCCAGCGCACGGTTGAGCGATAGCTTGACATTGCCGTTGCTGTCGCCGTTATTGACCACAAACAGGTCAATATCTTTGCCGACTTCCAGCATCTCCACCATGTCCGCGCTCATACGGTCGAGTTCACGAGCAGGAATAATGCCAGTGAAGCCGTCGCCGCGCTCGTCAAGTTCCACAGTGACCAGCGTTTCAGTTATCTCAAGTACCTTAACGGAGATAATCTCACCGCGCTCGTACCCTGACCGGCGACGCTTCGACGGTGTTGCCTCACCTTCAGTTGCTTGGGTTTCGCCAGCATCAGATGAGTCGTCGTTGTCATCATCATCGTCGTCATCGTCGTCGGACGCACTAATGAACTCGTCGTCGTCATCATTGGTTGGGGCGGGTGCCTCACTCTGTGCAGGCTCAGTTACGCCTTCACTGGCTTCGGAGGCGTCAGGCATCGGCGAGGGTGCCTTCTCCTCTGTCCCTTCATGGGCGTGAGCGCCATTGGCTACAGGCTGCTCAGCGACCGGGTCATTCGTCGGTTCTGTAGCTTCGGGGTTCATTTCAGTACTCTCCTGGGGTGAATCGGCGGCTGGCAACTCGCGGTTATCGTTGGAGCTACCCAGCCCTTCCATATCGGCAGTCATAAGAACGGCGCGCTTGTGTCCCTTAGCGAACACGATGGCAGCGCCTTCCTCCTTTCACGCGATTCTACCGGACATCATCTTGGGTGTGTTCGTCCTACACCCTTTGGTTTTGAAATTATACCCGTAGCGAAACCAATAATCAAAGATGGCATTTCAATGATGGATGAACTTCTACGAGGTTTAACATGGATTAGACGCCCAATCACACGATAATCATACGTATGATCGGGCATCCAATGGCTATTCGGTGTCGTCCTCGTAGTAGCTTTCGCTGTAGGCGTCTGCCTCTTGCTCATAGGCTTCATAGTCTTGCTCAGGGTACACGTCCGGGTGATTCGGCTCAATGTACTCCTGATAATCGTCGTGCTGAGCGGGATCAATGAAGTCGGTCGTGGCGTCAATCTGTCGCTCAAACACCAGTTCCTGGGCAACTTCATCAATAACAATCAAGTCGCCATTTTGGAAGTCCCCGGCCAATAGGCGTGCGCTCAACGGATTTTCCACATACCGCTGGATGGTACGGCGCAGCGGACGCGCCCCAAACTGCGGGTCGTAGCCGCGATGTGCCAACCAATAGCGGGCAGGCTCCGTCAGATGGAGGCTGATGTCGGCAGCTTCTCGCAGGCGTTGCGCAACTGATCGAATTTGTAGATCAACCATACGCTCCACATCCTGCTGCGAGAGCGGCTCAAAGATGATGATCTCATCAATGCGGTTCAAGAACTCTGGCCGGAACGTGTCGCGCATCGCCTTTTCGATCTTCTGATGATCCGCAATCGCCTGCTGGTCACCCGTGTTAATGAAGCCCAACGCACCGCCGCGCTTCGCAAACTCGGTACCCAGGTTACTCGTCATAATGATGATCGTATTGCGGAAGTCTACCGTGCGGCCCTGGCCGTCCGTCAGGCGGCCATCTTCCAGGATTTGCAACAGCGCATTCCAGATTTCCGGGTGAGCCTTCTCAATCTCATCAAACAGCACAACACGGTACGGGCGGCGGCGAATAGCCTCGGTGAGCTGGCCACCTTCCTCATAGCCCACGTACCCTGGCGGTGCCCCAAACAAGCGGCTAGCGGTGTGCTGCTCACGGTACTCGCTCATGTCGATGCGAATCAGCGCATCTTCGTCGTCAAACAGGTACTCAGCTAGTGCCTTGGCCAACTCGGTTTTGCCGACCCCGCTGCTCCCCAGGAAGATGAACGACCCAATGGGGCGCTTGGGGTCTTTTAGGCCGCTGCGGGCACGCCGGATGGCGTCTGACAGCGCATTGACAGCCTTGTCCTGACCGATGACACGCTCGTGCAATGCCTCTTCCATGCGCAGCAGCTTCTCGCTCTCCGTTTCGAGCATCTGGTTGAGCGGAATCCCTGTCCACTGAGAAACTACCGCTGCAATGTCGCTGTCTTCGACAACTTCGTCCAGGGTATGTTCCTGCTTCCAGTGGCTTTTGGCCTCTTCAAACTCATCTTCGATACGCAACCGCTGCATCTTAAACTCAGCGGCGCGCTCATATTCGCGAGCCATGCCTGCCGCTTCCTCATTAACGGCGAGGCGCGTGATGGCATCTTGCATCTCTTTGAGTTCTGCTGGCAGGGAGTAGAGCGCCACACGCAGCTTGGCTGCGGCTTCGTCTAGCAGGTCGATAGCTTTATCGGGCAGTTTGCGGGCCGTCAAGTAGCGGTCAGCCAACCGAGCCGCTGACGAAATCGCACTATCGGAGATGGCAACTTTGTGATGCGCTTCGTAGCGGTCACGCAGGCCAAACAGAATGCGAATTGTGTCGTCCACATTTGGCTCATCAACGTGAACCGGTGCAAAACGGCGATCTAAAGCGGCGTCTTTTTCGATGTGCTTACGATATTCATCGAGGGTCGTGGCCCCGATGCACTGGAGTTCACCACGTGCGAGGGCAGGCTTCATCATGTTGGCGGCGTCAATAGCGCCAGAAGCAGCACCCGCACCCACAACCTGATGAATCTCATCAATAAACAGGATGATTTCACCCTGCGCCCGCTGCACTTCCTCAATGGTCGTCTTCAGGCGCTCTTCAAACTCACCCCGGAAGCGGCTGCCAGCCAACATCGCGCTCAAATCCAGGCTAAGCACACGCCGCCCCTGCAAAATCTCCGGCACATCGCCATCAGCAATTTTTTGAGCGAGACCTTCGGCAATAGCCGTCTTACCGACGCCCGCCTCACCAATCAGCACCGGATTGTTTTTGGTGCGGCGTACCAGAACCTGAATCACCCGCAGGATTTCCGCATCGCGCCCAATGACCGGGTCAAGCTTGCCCTCGCGGGCCATCACCGTCAGGTCGCGGCTGAACTTTTCCAGGGTTTGATAGCGTGTTTCGGCCTGCGGGTCAGTCACGCGCTGGCCGCCACGGATGTCCTTAATCGCATCGTTGACGCGGTCACGGGCAATGTTGTGGTCATCCAGGATTTTAGCGACCGCCGTGTTGCGCTCACTCAAAATCGCCAGGAAGATGTGTTCCGTGGAGATGTATTCATCGCGCAGGCGGTTGGCCTCTTCGTTGGCAAGGTCGATAATCCGTTTAACGCGCGGCGTGATAAATACCTGGTTTGTCCCCTGGCCGTAGATGGCTGCCTTGGGGCTGGCGTGCAGAATTTCATCCAGACGCATCCGGATGGCACCCGGATCAACATTCAGGCGCTCCAGAATTTGCGGTACCACACCGTCATTCTGCTCCAGCAGAGCGGTCAAAATATGCTCGGTGTCAACTTGGTTATGCCCGTAGCGCTGTAAGATTTCATAGGCCCGCGCAGCGGCGTCCTGGGCGCGCTCGGTAAACCGATCAAAACGTATCATGGGGTCATTCCTTCACGACTTGTCTCGTGATGCCCGTAGCTATTGACGAGCGGTTTGAACTATTGGATGGATTGCTTATTGTAGCCGAGATTGTAACCCTCTACCAATCGAGGGAAATTAGGCCACGATACAACACTATCTGCTTCAAAGTATACCGGAGCTACGTCAGCAAACTGTATGCGAGGCGTATGTGCAGTAAAAGAAAAAGGCCGGTTTTGCAACCGACCTCTTAATTCAACACGATATGGCGACGAGATTAGCCCTGCTGCGGCTCAGAACCGTCGTCTTGTGTATCGTTGGTGTCTTTTTCCATGCCAACCAGTTCGTTACCCATGTGGTTGTCACTGGGGTCAAGCAGATAGTCCGCATTGGAGCTGGCGCGATCCATGCCCATCAATTCTAGCACCCGGTACTGATCGACCACTTCGCTTGTCAGCAGTTCATTAGCCAGGGCTTCCAGCTTGTCACGGTTGTTCTGCATCAGCGTCACTGTGCGGTCGTACATCGCATCAACGATGTTGCGCACCTCTTCGTCAATGATGTAGGCCGTTTGCTCACTGTAGTTGCGGCCCTGCGACAGCGAATAGCCCAGGAACGGCTGCTGCTCGTTGTCACCGAAGTTCAACTGGCCCACGCGCTCACTCATGCCGAACTGGGTTACCATACGGCGGGCCAAGTCAGTCACCCGGCGCAGGTCATCAGCAGCACCTGTCGTCACCTCGTTGAAGGTCACTTCTTCAGCAGCACGGCCACCCAACATCATAATCATGCGAGACTGCAAGTACTCCTGCGAATAATTGCGGCGTTCGTCGTCTGGCAGGGTCGCAGTAACGCCAAGTGCCTGACCGCGCGGCACAATCGTGACTTTCAGCACCGGGTCAGCACCGGGCGTGAGCGCAGATGCAACCGCGTGCCCTGCCTCATGATAGGCCACCACCTTACGCTCCTGTTCATTGGAAAGGGGCGGGCTTTCGGTTCCCAATACAATTCGGTCAAACGCATCAGAAAAGTCACGGCGGCTAATGCGCTTGTGGTTCTTGCGCGCAGCCGTCAGTGCAGCTTCGTTAGCGAGGTTCGATAGGTCTGCACCGCTGAAGCCAATCGTCGCCTTGGAGAGCGCTACCAAATCAACATCTTCGGCCAGCGGCTTACCCCGCGTGTGAATCTTCAAAATCGCTTCACGCCCGGTACGGTCGGGCATTCCTACTGTCACCTGACGGTCAAAGCGGCCAGGGCGCAGTAGCGCCGGGTCTAGCACGTCGGGGCGGTTGGTTGCCGCCATCACGATTACACTTTCCGTCTGGTCGAACCCATCCATTTCAGCCAGCATCTGGTTGAGCGTCTGTTCGCGCTCGTCGTTACCGCCGCCCAAGCCAGCACCACGCTGGCGGCCCACTGCGTCAATCTCGTCAATGAACACAATCGCCGGCGCGCTGTCCTTGGCCTTTTTGAACAGGTCACGCACACGCGATGCACCTACACCAACGAACATCTCAACAAACTCGGAGGCAGATAGGCTGAAAAACGCGACATTTGCTTCACCTGCAACAGCACGTGCCAGCAGCGTCTTACCCGTCCCTGGTGGGCCAACCAGCAGCACACCACGCGGGATGCGCGCACCCAGTGAAATGTACTTGTCCGGTTCCTTTAGGAAGTCCACAACTTCTTCAAGCTCACTCTTCGCAGCGTCCTGCCCAGCAACGTCACCAAACGTGACCTGGGGAAAGTCGGACTTGTACTCACGCGCCTGAGACTGGCCAAATCCGAAGATGCCCGACGTTGCCTGCCGCTGGGCACGACGCCCCATCCAAAATAGGAAGCCGATAATCAGAATAAACGGTGCCCACTGAATCAGGAACAGCACAAACGGGTTGATGTTCGTCTGTTCGGCGCCCACAGCCACGTTGTTCTCGCGCAGCAGGTTCAGCAAGCGCGAATCTTCCTGCGGGGGAATGGTGGTCCTGAACTGATCGCTCGTTTGCTGAGTCTCGCCCTCTGCCGGGTTCTCCGGGTAGGTGATTTCCCGGTTGAAGTCACCTTCGGCCACGTTGTCCTGAATGATGACCTCAGCGACATTGCCGTTTTCGACCTGCTCCAAGAAGTCTGAGTACAGCATTTCGACTGGCTCACCGCCCAAAAGCGGGTTGCCGCCAGAAAGGTTCACAAACAGGTAAGACAGCAGCACACCGAAAATGACGAACCACGCCCAACGCGGCAACTCGAAGTTGGGTCGTGATGGGGGCTGATTGTTATTGCCGTCGCCGCCGTTCTGCTTTGGTTTTTCGTCTTTGTTGTTATTGCGGGGTGGGAATTGCATTTTCCTCACTCGATACAATTAGTGATGTTAATGAACTGCATTGTAGCCGAGTTACGTTAGAATTTGAGAAGCGCATCGGCTCTATCTCGGCCCTGTCAGTTAGAAATGTCTATAAATGCTGACTAGCCATTTAGCCCTATTCTCCACGGAATCCGTTAGAATAGCCTAAAGTGCATCATTCATTATGAAACGTGAGTTCCAGCGGAGCGAAACCCTATGGCCAGACAGCGAAAAAATGCCCGTGCCAAAGACAATGCGGCATCCAACACCCAACCTGAAATCGGCACAACGCTCCAACAGGTTCCCCTCACCTTGCAACCCTTCTTTAAGGAACAAATCGACCTCAATCAGGAACTCGTCAAGCGCTTTCCCAGTATGCCGTTGATGTCCGTCATCCGCTTCCGCGATTTGTATCGCGACGGCGAACGCGGTGTGGCTACACTCGCCACACAAGACGGCTCGAATAGCCTGATCGTGGATGTGAGCAGCGTAACCCATGAAGTCCAGTTTTCGTTTACCTACGGGTCAATGCTGTCACTGCGCTTCCACCTCAATGAACTCAGCGATCTGGATCGGCGGGCATGGCTGGAAAACATGGAGACCCGCGTCGAGGACATTGTATTCTTGTGGGGGCAGTCGCGCTGGGCAAAGGATTACGTGATCTGTGTGCCACATCGCTACTACATCAGCCTGTTGGCCTTTTCCCCAAATAACTTTGAGGCGGCGGTACGCATTGCGCCAGCCGCCGGTGATGACCTATTCAAATGGCTGCGCCAATTTTGGTACCCGCAGCCAAGCAACACCGACGATGCCGAAGCCAGCAGCGGGGCGATCCTCAGTGATTGGTAAAGCAACTTCTCATCATCGTCTCATGTAGCGAAGCGTCTAGCTATTTGTGGAGTGCGGGCCAACAGGTAAGGTAAGGTCAAGTAAACCGTGAATGCTGCCCATCCCTTTGAAAAGGATGCTTATGAACCGCCTGCAACACGAAACCAGCCCGTACCTCCTCCAACACAAAGACAATCCCGTCGATTGGTACCCCTGGGGTGCCGAAGCCTTTGCAAAAGCCAAAGCGGAAAACAAGCCAATCCTGCTGAGCGTGGGGTACAGCGCCTGCCATTGGTGCCACGTGATGGCCCACGAGAGCTTCGAGGATGAAGCCACAGCGGAAGTCATGAATAAATTGTATGTCAACGTCAAAGTTGACCGCGAAGAACGCCCCGATGTGGACGACATCTACATGCAGGCGGTGCAGGCGATGACCCGGCACGGCGGCTGGCCCATGACCGTCTTCCTCACGCCCGACGGCCAACCCTTCTACGGCGGCACCTACTATCCCAAAGAGCCGCGCCCCGGCATGCCATCTTTCATGCAGATACTAGGCGGTGTGCATGACGCCTACACCAACCGCCGCGAAGAAGTGGAACAGTCCGCTGGACAACTAACGGAAATCCTCAACCGGGATGTGCTGGGAATTGGCAGCGATGACGGTCAGCTCAACGCTAATCTGCTGGATGCTGCGGCTGACGGCCTTCGCGACAGTGCAGATCGGCGCAACGGCGGCTTCAGCACAGCCCCCAAATTCCCGCAGCCCATGACGCTCGAATTCCTGCTGCGGTCGTACCAGCGCACAGCGAACAAAGATTTGCTTGACGTGACCAACATCACACTGACGAAAATGGCCCGTGGCGGCATGTACGATCAAATCGGTGGGGGATTTGCCCGCTACAGTGTCGATAACATCTGGCTGGTGCCTCACTTTGAAAAGATGCTCTACGACAACGCCCAACTCAGCCGCGCTTACCTACACGCCTACCAAGTGACGGGCAGCGACTTCTACAAACGAATCGCAACCGAAACTTACGACTACATCCTGCGGGAAATGACCGCGCCCGAAGGTGGCTTTTACAGCGCTACCGACGCCGATAGCGAAGGCGAAGAGGGCAAGTTCTTCGTGTGGACGGTGGATGAGATCAAACAAGTTCTCGGCGACGATGCAAAAATCGCTGTTGAATATTATGGTGTAACCGAGAGCGGCAACTTCGAGGGCAATAACATCTTGTTTGTGCCTAATGACGACGCGGTTGTTGCTGACCGCCTGGATATATCTGTTGATGACCTGGACACTGCGCTAGAGCGCATCAAGGGCAAGCTATACGCCCATCGCAGCCAGCGGGTTGCCCCCGGCCTGGACGACAAAATCCTGGCAAGTTGGAACGGCATGATGCTCGCCAGCCTGGCCGAAGCTGCCCGCGTTCTTGACCGCGAGGATTACCGTCAGGCGGCTGAGCACTGTGCGGCATTCTTGTTGGATACGATGACAAACGATGAGGGACGGCTGTACCGCACCTCAAAAAACGGGGAAGCCAAACTTAACGCCTATCTGGAAGACTATGCCAACGTCATTGACGGGCTGCTGGAGCTGTATCAGACGACTTTTGAGGAGCGCTGGTTTACCGAGGCACGCCGCTTGGCCAACCTCGCTATAGAGCGCTTCGCTGCCGCCGACGGCGCAGGCTTCTACGACACCAGCGACGATCACGAAGCATTGGTGGTACGCCCGCGCAACCTACAAGACAACGCCGTGCCATCTGGCAATGCAATGCTTGCCAAACAGTGCGTCCGGTTAGGGGCCTACACAGGTGATGCCCGCTACGAGGAGGCCGCCCGAACCGTGCTGCGCACACTCGTTAACGCCATGCAGCAGTATCCGCTGGCCTTTGCCGAAGGACTGAACGCGGCAGATATGCTCATCGGTGGTATGAAGGAAGTCGCGGTGGTGGGTGAACCGAGCGCTCAGGCGACAACAGCGTTGCTCCATATCATTCGTAAGCCATACCGTCCGAATGTCATTACAGCACTCGCGCCAGCCAACGTAGACGGCGAAACGACCATCCCGCTGCTGAACTACCGCATCATGCGCGGCGACCAGCCCACCGTATATGTGTGCGAGAATTTCGCCTGCAAGATGCCCGTTACCGCGCCTGATGACGTTCGCAACTTACTCGAAACGGAAGTGTAAGCATTGAAGCGCAACTACATCATCGTCATTGACCTGGAAGCAACCTGCTGGGTCAAAAAACCGCCGCCTGGTGAGGAAAGCGAAATTATTGAGATTGGCCTCTGCACGCTCGATATGGCGACGCTTACGCCAGAACGCAAACGCAGCCTGCTGATTAAGCCGGCACGCTCCAAAGTCAGTAAGTTTTGCACCGAACTCACCTCCATCACGCCGGAAATGGTCGCAGACGGCATGACATTTGCTGAAGCGTGCCAAATCCTTGAAGACGAATACGCCTCCCGTGAACACCTGTGGGCCAGTTGGGGCGACTACGACCGGCGTATGTTCCGCTGGGAGTGCCGGGAGTTCAATGTGCCATATCCGCTCACGGACGAACACCTCAACCTGAAGCAACTCTATGCTGACCTGCGTAACAAGGGCAAACGGCGTGGCATGGTTCCGGCCTTGCGCCAGGAGGAGATGGAAATCGAGGGGCGGCATCACCGGGGTCATGACGACGCGTGGAACACAGCCCGCATCCTGGCCAAACTCATCAAAGCGGATGGCGTATCTATCCTGAATGCGTATTGGGGCGAAACACAGCCGTGAACGACGCCAAGAAAGCTGCGACCGAACAATTTGGCATGATGCTCACAACCGTCGTCGGACAGGCATACAACGCAGCGGGTTACCACCTCGAAGACAGCCCGATGAAGCAGCTTGGCGGCTTATTTCGCTATCGTAAGTCACTTGAGGGCGGCCTGTACGGTTTTATCGAGTTCCAACTGCTGTACCTGCCCTCATCGGAGTGGTCGGGCAATCTCACCTCCCGCTTTCGGGTATCGGTCATCCGCACAGACAAAGACAACGCCCAAGAGCGCAGCCAGCATCCAAATTACGCGCGCCGCACGCTATCCGAACTTGTTGTGAATGACTTTGGTGTGGCCATTCTGCCATCAGCAGATCACTGGTGGCAGTACAACAACACAGATTCACTCGGTAAAGCGCTGGCTGAAGCGGGGCATCTTGCCATCGGCTATGGGATGCCCTGGTTGAGTGGCGATTTAGTCCCGCCGTCGGGATAGCGTAGGCCGACCGACATTGACACGCCCGCTTACCGTTGGTGATAATGCCACCATGAGACCTTACAATCACATCCTGCTTTTGTCCGTTGTCCTATTGGCCTCTGCGTGTACGTTGGCGAGTCCCGAACCGCAAGTCGTCGTCGTCACGTCCGACGCACCACCATCGGAGCGCACCCAAATTGCCGCAGAAACCCTGCTGCAAACCCTCACGCCAAACGCACCCACAGTGATTCCAGCAACTGCTACGCCTACACTGCCACCGACACCCACCGTCCCCCCAGATGAACTCATCCGG
The DNA here is from genome assembly GCA_963922445.1 of uncultured bacterium. Taxonomy (GTDB): domain Bacteria; phylum Chloroflexota; class Anaerolineae; order Aggregatilineales; family Phototrophicaceae; genus DAOTTY01. The sequence goes on along the minus strand of CAWUJQ010000005.1, from coordinate 47,745 downwards.
CAAGGTGACCGGTTGCGCCTGAATGGCTACTACGAGTTGGCAATCAGTACATACGGCGAGGTCGTCAATGCAGGTGACGGCATCCCGGCGGATAGTCGGGCCGAGGCGCTGTTTCGGCAAGGGCAGTCTGCTGTGCGGGAGGGCTTGTTCTCGGATGCCGTTGAGCCGCTGACCGTCCTCATCACCACTTACCCCGACGATGCCCGTGTGCCGCAAGCGTACTTCCTGCGCGGCGACGCTTACCTGGGCGTAGCGGACTGGCAAGCGGCCATTAACGACTTCCAGCAGTATTTAACCTTGCGTCCCGGCCTAGTGGACAGCTACGCCTACGAACGCATTGCGGATGCACAGCTTGCCTCCGGTCAGCGGGAGCAGGCGATTGAGAACTATACCTTTGCCATTCAGTCTCAGCGGAGTGTGGTGCCGCTGCTGGCCTTGCGCGAACGGCTGGCGCAAATTTACAGCGGCGGCAATCAGACCAACGAAGCCGTTGCCCAATATGACGCGATCCTGGCAACTGCCCAAAACCCCGGCTACCGCGCCGAAATTGAATTCCGCGCCGCAGAAACCCTGCTAGAAGCCGGGCAAACCGAAGCCGGTCTCGCCCGGATGCGAACGGTGTTTGATACCTACGGCAGCACCTCGTTTGCGTATCAGGCCATGCTGCAACTGGACGAAGCCGAGATCAACCTGAGCAGCTTAGAGCGCGGGCGCGTGGCTTATAACGCGGGCGACTACACCACCGCGATTGATGCGTTTAACGAACACACGACTGAAGTCCCGCTTGTTAACGTACCGGGGGAAATGTTCCTGCTGTTGGGCCGCTCCTATCGTGAGATTGGCAATGGCAATGCTGCCAACGTCGCTTTTCAGACGGTAATTGAGCAGTACCCGCAAGACCCGGCCTTCGGGGATGCGCTGCTCGAACAGGGGCGTACCCTCTTCCTGGATGGTGAATGGGAGCAGGCCGTCGCTCAGTATCTATCTATTGCGGAAAACTACGCCTACCTTGAAGCGACCGCCGCCGAAGCGATGTGGCGCGCAGGCTACCTGTACGGCGTGAATGACCAAGCCGCCCAGTCGCAACAAATATTCGAGCGCCTTGCGGAAACCTTCCCAAACACGGAACAAGCCACCAGCGGCTTATTTATTGGCGCGTCCACGGCCTATGCCAATGCAGACTACGCCACAGCCGAGCGCATGTACGCCCGCCTGAGTGTGGTTACAACCGGCGAAGATCAGGCCACCGCGTACTTCTGGATCGGGCAGATAGCGCAGGCGCAAAACAACCCGCAGCGCGCCAGTGAAGCGTATCAGGCGGCTGCCACTGCTGCGCCGGACAGTTACTTTGCGGCCCGCGCCCAGGACATCGTGAGCGGAACAGCGGCTTTTCAGCAGCCGGGCCAAATCCAGTTGCAGTTTGATGATGCCACGCAAATCGTTGAGGCCGAAGCGTGGCTCAGGCAGGTCTACGGCATTACCCAGGAAGGGGCACTTTGGCCGCTATCGCCAGAGTTGGCCAGCGACCCGCGTATGGTGCGCGGCCAGGAGTTATGGCAACTTGCCGCCTACACCGAAGCCGAAACCGAGTTTTTTGACATCATTGGCGAAAAGCGGGATAACGGCGACATGGTAGCCTCGTACCAGTTGGCCGTTCATCTGCGCGGCATGGGAGCTTACTACCCGTCAATCTTCGCGGCGGCGGACGTGATTTTGCAGGCCAATGCGACAACGCTCTCTGCACCCCCCTTCATCGCTCGGATGCGTTACCCAGCTTACTATTCAGATGTGATACAAGAGGTGGGCAGCCGGCGCGGGGTTGACCCGTTGTTGATCTTCTCGCTGATTCGGCAGGAGAGCCTGTTTAACAGCAATGCGACCGCCGCTGCGGGTGAAGTCGGGTTAATGCAGGTTATCCCCAGCACAGGGGAATACATTGCGGGGCAAATCGCTTGGGAAGACTACCAGCACAACGATCTGTTCCGGCCTTATGCAGCCGTGGAATTCGGTGGCTATTACTTGCAGGAGCAACTTGAGCGCTTCGACGGCAATGTGCCAGCCGCGCTTGCTGCTTACAATGCTGGGCCAGGCCGTGCAATTGACTGGTTGGCGCTTGCTGGCGGTGACCCTGACCTGTTCATCACAACCATCACAATTGATAGCACTCGCGGCTACGTACAGAACATCTACCGCAACTACAACATCTACCGTGCGCTATACAGCACAAGCTAAGGCTTAGCGAACGGCTGCTTCCTGAATCATATCGCGGACTTTTGTAACGAGATCGTGATGCAAAATGGGTTTAGGTAAGTAGTCGTTTGCCCCGGCTTCCATTCCCCGCATAATGCTGTCTGCATCGTTGCGCGCAGAGAGGATCAAGACAGGCGTAACCTCCGTCTGCGGGCGCTCACGCAGCACAGCGCACAATTCGATACCGTCCATAATCGGCATCATCACATCCAGGATAATTAGATCAGGGTTTTCGCCCTCCAGCACATCCAACGCCGCCTGAGCGCTTTTGGCCTTCAACACACGAAAGCCACCCCGCTCCAGCATAATGCCGATCAGAGTCAAAGCACCGATCTCATCATCTACCACAAGAATTTGTTCTGTCATCTGACCCTTCCAGTAGCGTGACGCCGTGAGTGCTGCGACTGGCCACGCGAGTGTTCTCAAACCATTAACTGCCTGCGGTTACTTACGCTTCATTTTAACACTCAGTAACGTTTGACGCAACGAGGGGCCTACCTACAACCGCAGGGGATTTTGCCCCCTACGGTTGTAAGGAAAACCGTTCAGGCTAGGCCCACTTAACAAGCCCAAGCTTGAAGGGATCAGACAGATCAGGGTGCTTCGGCAAGACGCGTACCGAAAGGCCCCGCTCACCGCTGGAGTTATACGTCACATCCGCTTCAAAGATGTGAGCGCCGTCAGCGGTAGGCTTGCTTTGCGGCGTCATTTCCACAGCTTCAGCATTTTCACTAATCACGCCGCGCGAGTCCAGTTGACCGAAGTACACCTGCACATACACATCATCAGGAGTTAGGTCGCCCAGGTAAACATGCGCCGTCACGCGATTGCCCTCACCCACACGCGTTTCGTTCTGCTCAACGCCGATCTCACCGATACCGACCTGCTCCCAATTGCCAAACACCCGGTTTTGCCACTCCACGAGGGCTTTGCCGTTGGTCATGGGATTGCCAAGCTTCTTGGCACGCTTGTACGTTGGCACATAGTAGATGTCCGTGTACTCGCGGAGCATACGGTGAGTGTTAAAGTATGGCGTCAGCTTGACCATACTTTCCTTCATCTTGGCGATCCAACGGCGCGGCAAGCCGTCGCGTCCCCGGTCGTAGAACAGTGTACGAATGTCATTTTCCAGGATCGTATACAGCGCTTCACCCTCAATTTGATCCTGCATTTCCCACTGGTCCGGGCCATATTCCTCGCCGTTGCCAATAGCCCAACCCACTGACGGGTCATAGCCTTCATCCCACCAACCGTCCAGGATGCTGAAATTGAGGCCACCATTGGCCAGCACCTTCATGCCGCTTGTACCGCTGGCCTCTTTTGGACGGCGCGGGTTGTTCATCCACACGTCGCAGCCCTGGTACATATAGCGGGCAATGTTCATGTCGTAGTCTTCCAGGAAGACCAACCGATTGCGGAACTCTGGCGTGCGCGACAGGCGGTCGATCTCACGAATCAAGTCCTTGCCGGGGTTGTCGTGCGGGTGAGCTTTACCCGCAAAAATGAACTGGACAGGCCGGTCGGCATCGTTGGCGATGGCATTCAGGCGTTCCAGGTCACGCATAAACAGCGTGGCGCGCTTGTACGTGGCAAAACGGCGGGCAAACCCAATGGTCAGTGCATCCGGGTTCAGGACTTCATCAGCCGCTGCAATTTCTGATAACGACACGCCGCGATGTTCCATTTGCATACGCAACTGCTTGCGCACGAAGGACACCAGGCGTTCCCGGCGGCGTTCATGCGTGCGCCACAACTCGGCATCGGGGATGTCGTAGACACCGCGCCAGATTTCGGGCACGCTGTCATCAGCACGCCACTCCGGGCTAAGGTAACGGTCGAACAAATCGCCCATTTCACGACTCAGCCACGTTTGCAGGTGAATGCCATTGGTGACTGCGCCAATCGGAATCTCATCCGTCGGGACGCCGGGGTAATTCCACTGCCACATCTGGCGGCTCACGTGGCCATGAAGCTGTGCCACCCCGTTAGACATGCCGGACATGCGCTCTGCCATCACGGGCATACTAAACAGTTGATACCCGTCAAGTTGCTCACGGCCCAGGTCAATGAACTCCTCGCGAGAGAGGCCCATAGAGCGGTAGTAGTCCGTGAAGTGTTCGTCAATCAAATCGAACCCGAACCGCTCCAGGCCAGCGGGCACAGGCGTATGCGTTGTGAACACCATGCCAGACCCGGCTATCTCACGCGCCTCGTCCAGCGAAAGCTGTTCTTCGTGCATCAACCGCCGGATGCGCTCCAGCGCCAGAAACGCCGAGTGACCTTCGTTCATGTGGAACACATTCGGCGAAATACCGAGCTTTTCCAGCATACGGATGCCGCCGATACCCATCAGGATTTCCTGACGGATGCGGGTGCGGCGGTCGCCCCCATAAAGGCGGTCCGTCAAGTTGCGATCTTCATCGCGCTCGTTTTCCGTGATGTTTGTGTCTAGCAGGTAAAGCGGAATGCGTCCGACCTGTACCCGCCAGACAATCGCGTGTAGTTCTCGCCCTGGCAGGGGCACACTGATTTTGATCGGTTCGCCAGCGTCGTCGCGCACCAGTTGCAACGGCAAGTTGGCGAAGTCATTAAACGGGTACGATTCCTGCTGGAACCCGTCTGCATTCAAATACTGGTGGAAATACCCCTCTTGATACAGCAACCCCACACCAATCAGCGGTATGCCCAGGTCGCTGGTACTTTTGAGATGGTCGCCACTCAAAATGCCCAGGCCGCCAGAGTAGTTCTGGAACGATTCAGTCAGCCCAAACTCCATCGAGAAGTAGGCCACCTGCAAATCAGTAGCATCGCCAGCGTGATTGCGTTGGTACCAGGTATCTGTCGGATTCATGTAAGCGTCAAATTGGTCGCAAACGCGCTGAAAGTGTGCCATGAACGCGCTGTCTTCACTGGCGGCTTTCAGGCGCTCCTGATCAATGAGACCCAGCATCCACACCGGGTTTTGGCCTGTTTTGAGCCACAATTCGGCGTCCAGGCGGCGGAACAGCGTGATCGTTTCTTGATCCCACGACCAGCGGAGGTTGTAAGCAAGTTCCCGCAACCGCATCAAGGACGGCGGCAAATCAGGAACAACGTTAATACGCGCAACGGGTTTGACCATGTAGGATTCTCTCTCCCGATTGATAACTTAGCATATACCGCCAAGCATATCGTGATTCGCTTCACATGCCAAATCAAGGAAAGCGGCATAAATTTGGTGGAAATTAACCTTCAACTTTCAAACGCCCTGTTTAGAATGGCAATCCAAGTCTCGCAGATAGGGCAGATGATGGCCAATGCGAGCAGTTCATTACCGTATTCTAGTGAACAGGATCCAATGTTGAAAAAGCAATTCCTCAAATCTAAACCCGTATGTAAAGTGACGTTTTACGCACCGGAAGAAATCGCTGGTGATGCCGCGTATCTAGTCGGGGATTTTAATGACTGGAGTGAGAACGCAACGCCAATGGATCAATTGAAGGATGGCCGCTTTAAAGTAACGCTCAGCCTGGACAAAGACCAGGAATATCAGTTCCGTTACCTTATCGACGGCGAATGGCACAACGATCACAATGCCGACCGCTACGTGCAAAACCCCTTCAGTGGCGACAACTCCGTCGTTTCAACAACTTCCTAAACACAGCGGGGCGCACCAATCGGTTGCGCCCCGCCCCTAGACCGTTTACTTCTTCTTGGGTGCCCACCCGATATTGGTTTTCGGCGGTACTGTGCGATTCGGGAATTCTGCAAAACTTGCTTCGTTTACATCCGTCCCCAGCACACAACTGTGACCAATCGTCCAGTTGGGGGGGATATGCGCGTTTTTACCGATCGTGGTGATGCCTAGCTCATCGCCGTCTGGAATAGCCCCTACACGCGCTCTGTGGCCAATTACAACGATTTTATCGAGAATACAGCGCTCAACGGTCGCGCCTTCCTCAATGTAGGCGTCATTCAAAATCACAGAATCCCGTACAACGGCGTTAGGCCCAACAAATACGCCCGGCGACAGTACAGAATTGATAATGGTAGCGTTTTCGCCCACCATCACACCGTCCGTTAGCATACTATTTTCGATGTTGGCTTTGGCCATCACATTTACAGACGGGCGCTCTTCACTGCGAGTGTGGATCACCCAGGTGCGATCGTTCAAATTGAGGGCGGGGGGCACATTGAGCAAGTCCATGTGTGCTTCCCAATACGCTTCCGTCGTACCCACGTCAATCCAATAGCCGCCGTATTTGTACGCGTAAACGTCCATGTTACGCTCAATCATCGTTGGCACAATGTCCTTACCGAAGTCATGCGCAGAGGCTTCCTGCATACGGTCTTCCGTCAGCATGGACTCCAGCACATCGTAGTTAAACACGTACACGCCCATACTCGCGAACGTGCCAGGCGGGTTAGCAGGCTTTTCCACGAAGTCCCTGATGAGCATGGTACTCTCGTCTACGTCCAAGATGCCGTAGCGGCTGGCTTCATGCAGCGGCACATCAATGGCACATACTGTCGCAGCAGCATCGCGCTCACGGTGATATTCAATCAGCACGTCGTAGTCCATCTGGTAGATGTGGTCACCTGAGAGGATTAGCACATACTCCGGGCGGCCGTGACGCACAAAGTTGAGGTTTTGCGTCACGGCGTCTGCCGTGCCTGCATACCAGTCGGTGTCGAATCGCCCTTTGTACGGCTGCAACAGCCGCACCCCACCCGTAAAGGAACGGTCAAGGTCCCAGGGGCGGCCCTTGCCAATATGATCGTTCAGGCTGTGTGGGCGATACTGCGTCAGCACCAACACATCGAAGATGTTCGAGTTCACACAGTTGCTTAAGGTGAAGTCGATAATTCGGTACTTACCCGCGAACGGTACTGCGGGCTTGGCGCGCTTCCCCGTCAGTGTTTTTAGGCGCGTGCCTTCGCCACCCGCCAAAATCACGGCTTTAACTCGCATCATTTCCTCCCTAAGTGGTGATTGATTTAAATAGCTAAGAACTTATTTGACTGGTTTTGGCAAAATACTCCGGTACAAGCGAATATAAGCGTCTGCACTACGCTGCCAGCTAAAGTCAACCTGCATGGCGCGTTCCTGCATTCGTTGCCATGCCTGCGGACGATAGCGATACGTTTCCAGTGCCCAACGCAGTGTATTTAACACCGCTTCGGGCTGTTCCCAAAGGAACACAAACCCGGTACCCCGCTCAGCATCGGCGTTGTCATAGTTATCGACGGTATCCGCCAGGCCGCCCGTTTCGCGTACCACAGGCAATGCCCCATACCGCATGGCAATCATCTGGCCAATGCCGCACGGCTCATAGTGGCTTGGCATCAGGAACATATCAACGCCCGCGTAAATCCGCTGCGCAATCTCTGGGTCATACGTAATGTAGACCCGCGCCTTATCGGGGAAGGCATCGCCCAAGCGGGCAAGCGCGTCGCTCAGGTCGGGTTCACCCGTGCCCAAAGCCACCAGTTGAACGTCCTGTTCTGGCAGCAGTCGCTCCAATGCGGGAATTGCCAGATCAAGCCCTTTTTGCCGAACAATCCGGCTAACGATGCCAATCACGGGCACGTCGTCGCGCACAGCCAGGCCCGTGTCTTGCTGAAGCTGGCGTTTGTTTGCGCGACGCCCCTCCACAAAGGTATCAACATCGTAGTTGTGCGCGATGTTCGGGTCGGTCAATGGGTCGAACTTTTCTGTGTCAATGCCATTGAGTACCCCATACAGGCGATTTTGATAGGTGCGGGTACGCAGCAGCCCATCCAGGCCATAGCCCATGTAGGGATACTGGATTTCGTCTGCATGGCGCGGGCTGACCGTCGTCACATAGTCCGCATAGGCCACCCCAATTGCCAGCAGGTTATCATCCAGGCCCATCCGTTCCAGGTCGGGGTGGTCGCGCAGTGGCACCTCTAATTCCATGAGCCAGCCCGTCGCATACGGCCCCTGGTAGGCCACATTGTGTAGGGTAATCATGCTGCGAACGTTGGCCCACAGCGGGTCATTCCCACTGTTTTTGATCAAAAACGGTACTAAGCCTGTGTGCCAATCGTTGACGTGGAAGACATCCGGGAACCAACCCTCGCGCTGGCGTATCTCCCAGGCAACAGCCATAGACACCTGACTAAAGAAGATAAACCGGGGCATGTCCCAGTCCCAATCGGAGTAGACCATTGGCTCATCACCGAAGAAGGGCCAGCTTTCGACAAAATAAAAGGGCACCCCCTGTACTTCAGTGAAATGCACCTGTACGTAGGCCGTTCCCGTTGGGCGCGGGAAGTAAAAACCAAAGAGCGGGCGTATATTGAACTTGTCGTACTTCTTTTCTTTAATCGCGCCATATAGCGGTAGGATGACACGGGCGTCAATGTTCATCTCGCGCAGCGCTGTCGGCAGCGAACCAGCGGCAACCACATCACCTAGACCCCCAACTTTGGCAAACGGTGCCGCTTCGGAGGCCACGAATAGAATGTTCATGAAGTGTCTTTCCGTCGTGCGTTAACGTGCCCGAAACCAGCGAAAATCTAAATCTGGGAAGACTTTGTCCCGCTCCCACAATTCCTTGGCATAGTCCAGGTCTGGCGCTTGCGCGTCCAAACCGGCGGCCAAGCGATTAAAGCGTTCCAGGTGCTGGTTAAATCGCTGAATCGCGTACTCCCGTGCCTGCCCCGTCGTTACAAGAAACTGCCAATCGGAACTTTGGAACAGCAGCAACTCACGCGCCGCTTGGTTGAGGACGAATTCTTCTTCGGGCGTCGGCTGCTGAAAGTTCTGTACCAGTATCTCCATCCGGCGCTCGGCCTCGTGGAGGGGCGGCCACATCCAGTTGGTTTCACCATTTTGCCATGTGAAATGCGTGCCACCTGCGCCCCAACTGCCCTCCGCAAGCCGCAAAACAGCGCTCGGTGGTTGCACTTCCAAGAACTCGCTGGCTGTTTTCATGTCAATTTCTGGTGTGGTGGCCATATGACGCAGCACTTTACCCAGCCACTCAATGCCCTCGTACCACCAGTGGCCAAACAGTTCCGTATCATAATTGGACGATACAATACCGTATTCGTCGGTTTCTGTGTTGTACTCGCGCAGCAAATCGCCCACCATGTGAGCAAAGTGTTCGGCGTGCTGGTCAACTTTATACCGTGCCCAGTCGGGGTGATACACGTCTTTGTTGTCCAGGGCAACCTCTTCCCCCGTCACGCGCCAATATTTAAGGCCACTGGTACCCGCCTTTTTGTGGAACTCGCGGTAGTCGAAATCGCCTGGGTACCCCCACTCCGCGCTCCACACCTGCTGGCCGCTGTTATTATTGCGGCCAATCACAGCAACCCCGGAGTGACTGTCGCGGGCAGTGGTACCATCGCTAACGTAGTATGGCTGGTAGGTTGTTGTGAGGCGCTGGGGGGCTTCCGCCGTGTCAGGTATCGAAAACCGACGTGTGACATCGCCAGACGGGCCAATGACATCGCCAGTGGCCACACCCACGGGTTTGCCGCCGGTGATGGTATGCGTCTCACTAAAAAATAGTTCGATGCCCTGCTCTGCCAGGAACGACTCTAATCCCGGACGGTAAACGCCGTCAGATGTCATATAACCTGGGCGATAGCCACACTCCGGCAGCCAGAAAATCGTTGGCTGGCGGCCAAAAATGCGCTTGTAACTCTCGATACCGGCCCGCACCTGGGCATATATCGTGCTGTCCTGCGCAAGCAGCGGCAGGTAAGCATGAGTGGCCGCACTGGTGAATATCTCGATATAGCCCTCTTCCTGAAGTTGGCGGTAGCCGCCCACGATGTCGCCATTGAAGCGGTCGTTAAAATCAGTTTTCACCGCTGAGAACTGAAAATAATACCGCTCGGCAAGGTCGCGCATGGCGCTTTGATTCAGCGATTCAAAGTGTTGGATGTCTCGCTTGGCCGCAGCAATGATGTTGTCGAGATATTGGTTGAGGTGCTCTAGCACCAGTGGGTCGGTCAACTGCTCAGCGAGAGTAGGGGTCATCCCCAACGTTAAGCGGAAGTCAATGCCTTCCGCCTTAAGGTCGTTTAGCATCCTCAACAGAGGAATATAGGTTTCGCTTGCCGCTTCATGAATCCACTCTTCGCCATGGGGCCAACGCCCAGCGAGGCGTGCGTATGGGAGGTGACTGTGAAGAACAAACGTAAAGGCACCAATAGCCGACACGCTTTGTCACTCCAGCTTATTTATCAAGGATTGCGATTGTAACGTCACGCCACGAGTATGCGCAAGTTTTCACGCTGGCAACGTGGCCAAGCCACTTGGTAGCACCATGGTGAACACGCTGCCCTGGCCGGGCTGTGAGCGCACCCCAACATGACCCTGATGCGCTTCTGCCACGGTGCGCGCAATGAACAAGCCCTGGCCCAAGCCGCGTGGGTCAAGTAACTTCCCATCAGGCGTGCGCGGTTCCCCCCGGTAGAAGCGCTCGAAAATGTGCGGCAGGTCTTTTTCTGAGATGCCCACCCCGGTGTCAATCACCTGTATCGCGAGGCGTTCCTCATCGCTGAGGCTAACGGTGAGGATAATGCTGCCCTCAACGGTGTAGTGAATGCTGTTTTGTAACAGATGGCCCAATGCCCAACGCAGCCGCTGCGGGTCACCCACAAAGTTGAGATGTTCCAGGTCGCGGGCCATTACAGAAACATCCAGTTTGGACGCTTTGATTTGTGGCACCATGCCCGTAACCACACTCCAAATGAGCTGCTCTGCATTGATGGGTTCACGCCGTACCTCAAACGTACCGGCTGTAATTTCAGAAATGTCCAGCAGCTCAACAATCATCCGGTCAAGAATATCGACATTTCGCCCGACCATCTCCAACATTCTACGGTTTGGGGCTGCCTCAGGGTCAGACCCTAACAAAACCTCGCTGGCCATTTTGATCGCATTCATCGGCGTGCGCAATTCATGAGAAACAGCGGTCGCAAACTGATCTTTCAGCCGATCCCCCAGCGCTTGATCCGTGATGTCCCGCAGGACGATGAGCGTCCCAATTCGTTTGCCGTCGCTGTTGGCTACCGCCGCAAGCGTCGCCCCAATGATGCGATTGTTGATTTCCAGGCGTGTTGGCTCACCGAGCGGTGCTAACTCCGAATCCACCTGCACAATGTCACGGTACGAGTCAAACAACTGGCTCAGGTCGCTATCACGAAAAGCGCGTTGCCCGCCAACCAGCTTTCGAGCGCCATCGTTGATGAGCACCACTCTGCCGTCCAGGTCTTGCAGGACGATTCCTTCTGGGATGGCGGCAATCACACCATTGAGTTGTTCTAACTCTTGCTCGCGGCGTTCTGCCACAGCCAACAGTTGCTGCCGCTCGTTTTGCAACTTGCGGGCGACATCTTGCTCGCGGCGGCGCGTGTTCCCGGTCAAAGCATCATATATCCTTGTAAAAAACTGGTCAGTTGCATTGCCCAAACCGTGAATACGTTTGGCAAAGCCACTAACATCGGACGAGTCAAATGGAGAGGTGTCTTCAAACATCACAAATTAACTACCGCTGTTTTTCATTGATGACTTGTTCCAGGATGGCTTTCAGCTCCATGAAGTCAGGTAGGGGTTTTTGAATAATCCGGTCTGCCCCGTTGGTTAGCATTCGTGCCCGCTCGTCATCGCTCAGTGAGAATGCGGTCATGAGGACGATAGGGATATTGCGTATATCGCCAATGGTGCGAATGCGGTGGGCCACCTGGTCACCGTCTTTACCGGGCATTCGGATGTCCAGCAGAGCAAACTCCGGGAGTGACCCTGTGTGTGTACCCGATTCCACCGAATCCAAAAATTCCCAGGCATCGCGGCCCGTCGCAAAGGTCAATGGCTGATGCCCCCACGTTTGGGCAACCATAGCCATCAAGTTGCGAATATCCGTCTCATCCTCAGCAATCATCCAAATCATGCACGTTCTCCAGTTCGTCTCGTCAATCTGCCCGCACGGTTATTATAGCCAAACCTCTGTGCGACCAACACTTTCACACGGCTATCCACGAGCCAGGTTCGTCAGGTAGGCTCGCCCAGTTTCTACATCATGCCCCATTTGCGCAATGAGCGCGTCTAATCCATCGAACTTCATCTCGGGGCGTAGATACGTTTCAAAAGACACGGCCAGCGTTTCGCCGTATATATCACGACCAAAGTCCAGGATATACGTTTCGACGGTGACAGCCTTGTTCCCAAACGTCGGGCTATAGCCCACGTTCGTTGCGCCCATCAGCCGCTCCCCGTTCAAATAAGCCCAGCTTGCGTATACGCCGTTCGCGGGAATGAGCTTGCCATCGGGCACCGCAATATTGGCCGTTGGGTAGCCAAGCTGACGCCCGCGCTTTTCACCATGTATGACCGGGCCACTTATCTGGTACGAACGGCCCAATAGCTGTTTGGCCGTCGTCATATCCCCTGATGCAAGCGCAGTACGAATATCGGTGCTGCTCACCACCCGCTCAGCCGAATCGACCAGGGCTAAGGCCTTTACGCTGAAGCCTTTACTTTGCCCCTGCTCTGTGAGGAACGCAACATTTCCCTCACGCTCGTGGCCCAGCGCAAAGTCTGTGCCAACCCACAACCACTTCAGCTTCACATACTCCACCAGCCGATCGACGAAGTCCGCTGCCCGAATTTGCATCACCTCACGGCTAAAAGGATGCGTCACCACGTAGTCCACGCCCAGGTCGAACAGCAGTTGTGCCCGTTCCTCAACTGTGGTGAGGTAATACCGTCCCTTGGCCCCATGCAGGATTTCGTCGGGATGAGGGTGGAAGGACATAACACCCGCCAGCAAATCACGCTGACGCGCTTCTTCCACCAAGCTCTCGATAACGTGCTGGTGGCCCCGATGTACACCATCGAATACGCCGATGGTCAGCATAGACGGTTGTTCCAGATTGAGCGCTTCTAGATTGTAGACGTGTTGCATGGGGACTTTCGCTTAGCTTGCCGATGACCCGTCCGAGAATACCTTATGCGGGTGCCACTGGCCACGCCGAGCTACCAAAATGGCAATGAACTGATGGTGAGAATCGTAGCCAAACGCCAGCGTGCCATCAGTATCCTTGATGGTTGCAGTGGCGCGGCCATGGACGATATCAGCAACTTGATCGACCGTGAGGGTTACAATCGGGTACCCCGTTAGCGCTGCGTGCGGGGGAATAAGGTGCACTTCTGGCGCGTTCGATTGTGCAAGTGCCTCCAACGTAACCGCATGGCCGATGTCGAACCTACCGCTACGCGTCCGCACAAGGCCGCTTAGGTACGCACCCACACCCAGCACTTCACCGATGTCACGGGCAAGACTGCGAATATATGTGCCGCTGCCGCATGTTACCTCGATTGTGAACTCCGGCGGTGCCCACTCCGTTAAGGTAATCGCATCAATGCGCACAGCACGCGGCTTGCGCTCAATCGTATCGGCCTTGCCAGCGCGTACCAGTTCGTACAGCTTGCGTCCGCGCTGCTTGATGGCACTATACAGCGGCGGAAGCTGGTCAATATCGCCCGTAAACTGGGGCAGTAAAGCCTCCACCTGCTCCTGTGTAATGTGGGATGGATCGTGGGTTTCGAGGGTATCACCTTCAGCATCGTCGGTGGTTGTGGTGACCCCCAAACGCACACGCGCCCGGTAAGCTTTCGTCTGGTGCATAACGTATTCACTCAAGCGGGTGGCAGGGCCAACACACACTACTAGCACGCCCGTTGCCAGTGGGTCAAGCGTGCCCGCGTGCCCCACCTTCTTGATGCCAAACACCCGCCGCACCTTGCTCACCACATCGTGACTCGTAAGGGTGAGTGGCTTGTCAACATTCAAAAAGCCGAACGGCACGTTAGCCAAGTGGCTGCTCCTGCGGCAGTGCAGCCTGCTTGAGCATAGGCATCACGCGTTCACGCACGACACCGAGCGCCCCTTCGATAGTGGCACCTGCTGCCTGGGCGTGCCCGCCACCGCCGAGCGTTTTCGCAATGGCTCCCACATCATAACCGGGCTTGCTGCGCATACTCAACTTAATCTGATTTTCGGGCCGTTCGATAAAGATAACCGCAACATTGGCCTCTTTGACCTGATTCAGCAGATTCACCAGCCCGCTGTCGGTGGCATCATCCGCTTTGATCGCGGCAACGTCCTGCTGGGTGATATTGACACTCACAACGCCGTCTTCAAGGTGAACGGAGCGCAGCGCCTGCGCCCACAGCGTAATATCGGCAAAGGGTTTGCTTTCCAGGGTGCGCTGCATAATCAGCGGCATGGATGCCCCCGATTTGAGTAGTTCCTGAGCAACACCGAGCGTCTCCGGCTTGACGTGGCTGGTGCGGAAGCCCATTGTGTCCGTAATAAGTCCAGTGAGGAGCGGTTCTGCCACTTGCAAATCCGTGGGTGGGGTACCCATGTGGTTTAGCCAATGGAACACAATTTCTGTGGCAGACACGGCCTCGGGCATCACTAAATGGACATCGCCAAACAGGCTGTTGGTGATATGATGATCCAGGTTGATAACGGCCTTGCAGTTCGCCCGTCCATACGCGCCAACTGCACCGCTGCGCGCTTCATCGCCAGCATCCGATGAAATCATCAAATCCCACTGGCCGACCGTCAGCTTGGGATAAACCCCGTCAGCACCGGGCATGAATTGCAGGTACGATGGCACGCCATCATCCACGGCCACATCAACAGACTTACCCTGTGCCCGCAGCGCGTTGGCTAACCCCAACATGGACCCAATCGCGTCACCGTCCGGGTTGTAATGCGTCACAATCAGGATGGATTTGGCCTCGTTGACGAGCGCCGTTGCTTTGTCGAACTCAACGTTATTTGTCATCAACGTCCTCGTCCTCATCGTCGAAGTCGTCGCCATATGGATCAAGCTCGACATCGTCCAGGTCGAAATCGAAGTCATCATCGTCTTCGGGCTGCGCCTCTGGAATGTCCAGGTTGTTTAGCAGGCGTTCCACGCGGTCAGCGCTTTCCAGGGTCGCATCCCACACAAACTTGAGTTCCGGCACCTGACGCATCCGCACCCGGCGCGACAGCTCGCGCCGCAAAAAGCCGCCCGCGCGGTCTAGCCCCTCCATCACGCTGTCTTCGCGGGCCTCGTTGCCCAGGGCATTGACGTAAATTCGTGCCAACATGATCTCTGGATCGACTTTGACCTCTGTCACCGTGACGGATTGTAAGCGCGGGTCAGAAACCTCACGCATCAATAACTCACTTAACACCTGGCGAATACGCTCCGCCATGCGTTCCTGTTTGATCGACATGGTTTACTCCGTTGATTGGAAAGAATCGGGAGGTGAGAGGGAGCGGTGCCCCCTCTATGCGCAGCAAAGCGGTCGTTAGCTCACTCGCTCCGTAACGAAGCACTCGATGATGTCGCCTTCTTCGAAATCATTGAAGCTCGTGAGGGAAATACCACACTCAAACCCGGCACGGACTTCACGGACGTCGTCTTGTTCACGACGCAGCGAACTGATTTCGGTTTTTTCCACGATGACCCGGTTGTTCCGCAGCACGCGGGCAAAACCCTTACGCTGCACTTCACCGTCCAGGATGTAACTACCGGCGACTGCACCGACCTTCGAAATCTTGAAGACCTGGCGCACCTCAGCATGACCCGTCACACGATCCTCGTACTTCGGCTCTAGCATACCATTGAGGGCCAGTTCCATATCCTCGAACAGTTTGTAGATGATGTCGTACTTACGGATTTCTACGCCCAGGCTGGTAGCGGTGCGCTCAGCCGCATTGTCCACGTCCACATGAAAGCCGATGATAACGGCATGGGATGCGCTGGCGAGGTTGACATCACTCTCCGAAACATTGCCCACATCCGACGTAAGGACGTTGACTTTGATGCCGCTGTTGTCCTCTGGGCTGATCTGTTCCAGGCCTTCCACAATCGGTTGGATAGACCCCTGCACATCCACCTTGAGGATCAGGTCAAGCTGTTTGGTTTCGCCCGCTTCAAACTGGGCAAACAACTCTTCCAGGGTGGGGCGGCGGCTCTGCTCTGCGCGAACCATATCGGCCTCCCGGTCATCCAGAATGCCACGCGCCGCCTTCTCGCTTTTGGCCCACTCAAAGCTATCGCCCGGCTCTGGCAAGTCGTTGATGCCCATCACCTTAACCGGCGTTGACGGCCCCGCTTCTTTGACCTGCTCACCCTTCTCATCGAACATCGCCTTGATGCGCCCGTAGGTACTGCCAACGATAACCGTGTCACCGCGCTTGAGCGTGCCGTTGAGTACCATCAGCGTGACCATGGCCCCGCGCGACTTCTCCATCTCAGATTCGATCACGATGCCGGAGGCCTTGGCCTGCGGGTTGGCGACAATGTTCAGGTCTTCGGTAATGAGCAGAATGGACTCCAGCAGTTCTTCAATGCCTTCGCCCTGTAGCGCAGCCACAGGCACAAACATCGTGTCCCCGCCCCACTCGTCAGGAACAATCTCTAGCTCTGCCAACCCCTGCTTCACGATTTCTGGATTGGAGTTGTTTTTGTCCACTTTGGTGATTGCCACCACCATCGGGATGGCCGCAGCACGAGCGTGGTTAAGCGCTTCGCGTGTGGTTGGCATTACACCATCGTCTGCCGCGACGACCAAAATTGCCACGTCTGCACCCTGAGCGCCGCGCGCACGCATCGCTGTGAACGCCTCGTGACCCGGTGTGTCCAAAAAGGTGACTTGCTTGCCCTCGTGGTAGGCGCGGTAAGCACCGATGTGCTGTGTGATGCCGCCCGCTTCGCCATCAGCAACGTTGGCCCGCCGGATGGTATCGAGCAGTGTTGTTTTACCGTGGTCAACGTGACCGAGAATCGTGACGATGGGGGGGCGGCGCTTCAGGTTCTCACTCTTCTCTTGAGCGTATACCTTGCGCCACGTCTGAGATTCAGCCGCTTTTTCGCGTTCTTCCTGCGCTTCGGCTTCGGAAGCGGACTGTGCCTCGAAGCCCATTTCCTCAATGATGATTGAGGCCGTGTCGAAGTCAATTTGCTGGTTAATTGACGCCATGATGCCGTTGGCAATCAGCACCTTCATCACGTCAATCGGGCTGGCTTCGAGGAGTTCCGCGAGTTCACGAACGGTAAGATAATCGGGAACGAGAATGACTTGCTGTTGCTCTACCATATACTCTCCTGCTTTCTTACAGGGGCGGTGGCAGAGGTCAGCCGTTACTCACTTACCCTCATCACACCGCCCGGTCTTGTAGATAGGTTTTGAATGACCATCACGCTTATCATGACGACAAGCGCTCTAGTAATGCCTGCTTGTCCACGCCGCTCAGGTCAGCACGCAGCGCTCGGTCAAGCAGGTTGGTTTTTGCAGCACGCTGCCAGCACGTTGCTCCATCGCACAAATAGGCACCGCGTCCGGTATGTTTGCCAGTTTCGTCGATTTTTAGGGTGCCATCCGCATAGACTAACCGGGTCAGGTGGCGCTTTTCGTGCTTTTCACGACACGCAACACAGGTTCGCTTAGGGATGTGTTTACGACGGAGAGGCTGTTGCTGACTCACACTCACGCTGCCTTTACATCTACATTTGCCATAGCTGACGCTATTGTAACCCGCCTACCTATAATCAGGTAGGCGGGCGTCTTCATTTCAGCTAGTCGATAAAATCTTCCCAGGTATCGCGGGCACGGCCACCTTTGCGCTTGCGCTTGGAAACCACACGCCCCGCATCCTCGTCGTACACCAGTTGACGCTTCTTCTTCTTGCCCTTCTTTTTGCCCTTATCGTCAGACTCATCTATGTCAAAGTCATCAAACTCTTCGACAGGGGGAGCAGTTTGTGGCTCACGTATAGGCTTGGGCAGCGTTTCATCTTCCGGCTTTGGTTCGTCCGGCGTTTCGACCATCGGGAATGCGGCGGGAACCATCCCCTCTGACGTTGGTAACTCCTCAACCGGAGCAGGCTCAGCCGCTTCCACTTCTGGTACGGCGTCCGTCGGGAAGGCCATCGGCGGAACCTCTTCCTCCTCAACAGCCTCGTCAGGCGTTGGCGCAGGTTCCTCTGCCATGTCTGCTACGTCGGCCTCGGCCACAACAGGCTCATCAGCGACCGCCGCTACGTCAGCCTCAGCGACCGCTTCCGCCGGTTCGGCAACCTCAGGGGCGGTTACGTCCGCCTCAGCAGCCTCGGCCTCTGGCTCCGCAGTCGGAACAACAAGTTCCCCTGTCATAGCAGCCATCATGATGTCGTCAAGGGCTTCCTTGACGGAATCAAACGCGCTGGCTGGCAAGTCACGCAACATGCTGCTGATGTGCTTCTCATCAATCAAGAAGCGCCACATGACCTCACCCACGTTTTCCAGCGATTCCAGCTTGGTCAGGATATGCGGTGACGCATTCAACTGATCTACTGGCACCTCGAATAGCTGCTCGGGCACCGTCGCCTTAACCGCTTCAATCTCTGCAAGGCGTTCCTGGCGGGCCTCTTCGCGCATGGCGGAAAGGAGTTCTTCAGCCTTGTTCGCCAGGTCGCTAAGCGTGGAGTATTCCTCTGGCATAACGGTGCGATTTTCGTCGCGCTTTTCCATGATGCGCTGTGCGTCTTCGATGAGCTTGGGATGGCGCTGTGCCAGCAAGTTAAACGGCGGCTGATCGAGTCGTTCGATAGCCACTTCGACAGCTTCCGTCACGCTCTTGATGTCAATACGCCAGCCAGTCAGCTTGGCTGCAAGGCGTGCGTTTTGTCCTTCACGCCCAATGGCCAAAGACAACTGGTCATTCGGCACAATAACAATCGCCGTCTTGCCGGTCTCAATGTCTTCTTCCAGGTAGACGCCCGTCACACGAGCGGGGCTGAGCGCACGCGAAATAAACTGCTTGTTGTCGTCGTGCCACTCAATGACGTCAATCTTCTCTTCGTGCAGTTCACGCACGATGTTCTGGATTCGCATACCCCGCATACCCACACAAGCGCCAACCGGGTCAATGCCCTCTTGCAGCGCAGCCACGGCCACCTTGGAGCGGTACCCGGCCTCACGCGCAATGCTCTTGATTTCGACCTGCCCGTTGTAAATTTCCGGCACTTCGAATTCGAGCAGTCGCTTCAGCATACTGCGGTGGCTGCGGCTGACGATGATCTGCGGGCCTTTGTTCGTCTTCTTGACTTCCACCACGTACACACGCAGCTTGTCGTGCTGGCGATAGCGCTCACCCGGAATCTGGTGTGAGCGCGGCATGACGGCCTCCGCCCGGCCCAGGCTCACGGTGACCATACCGCTTGTCACGTTCTGAACGGTGCCCGTCAGCACGTCGCCTTCGCGGTCAACAAACTCATCATAGAGGTTGTTGCGCTCGGCTTCGCGAATTTTTTGCAGAATGACCTGTTTGGCCGTCTGTGCAGCGATGCGCCCAAACTTCTTGGTCGTCCCCTCCACCTGAACCATCACAGTGTCAAAAAGCTGCGCTTCCGGTTCATAGAAGCGTGCCTTTTCCAGCGACACTTCCGTCAGCGGGTGCAGCACATCGTCTACTACTTCTTTTTCCACCAGGATGCGAGCGCGTCCCGTTGCTGGGTCGATGTCTGCTTCGACCTGTTGGGCAGCGCTGGCCCCGGAGTAGCGCCGATAGGCAGAAACCAGCGCGATTTGGAGCGCCTCAAGAACCGTTTCTTGCGGGAGGGCGCGTTGATTGCGAATTTCGTTAAAGGCGAGTTCGAACTCGTTTTTCATAAGTTGTCCGTATGCTATGTGGTCGTACAGCAGGATATGTTTTACGAGACCTGCGGATAACAAAACAAGAAGTGGGAAGCCACTTCTTGCCGTTTACTACGCTTAAATAGTAGCACAATGCGCCCAGGGGGACAAGATAGACGCGTGTATGAACTCATGAACCGAGGGCAGCTCACCCCAAACGCTGCGCCGATTCCTTGTCCAGCACCGCCACAAATGCCTCGTATAATGCCTGCACCTGTTCTGGCGTATTCTCAATAACAGTAGCGCCCACCCGTCCCAGTTCGCCAATGCCTGTGATGACGTGCAGCACCACCCCCGTTTGTGTTGCATGGTTGTAGTGCAAGCGGTGACTGCTAACGATGTCCATCAGGTCGTCGGGAGTCAACACACGGTATGCAGGCGACTCAATGTGATCGCTCGCCACATAATACTTGGGCTGCCCGTAAGGTGTGGTGAATTGGCCTGTGGTGGGGTCGTAATGGCCATCAGTGAGGTATTGCAGGATTAAGAAGGGGGCAGTGGTGCCGCCCTTCCGTAGATTCACCTCAATGGCGTAGCTTTCCCACGAATTACCATCTGCATCGCGTTTGACAACCACAAAGTCAATAGCAAAACGCCCGAAAACCCCCTCTTTCGCAAAGCGCTCACCAATCGTCAGCGCATCCCGGATAATCAACGATGCATAGGCGGGGTTTGCTGGGAAGAGCGCCCCGATGTAGTTCTGACCATCTGCCCCGCCTAACAGTTGATCGTGGGTAGACAGCAACTCCACTGCACCCAGCGGTGTAATCCGAAGCTGAACGCTGGGACTGTGATACACCGCGCCTTCAATGTATTCCTCTACGATGCCCCCGTACTCAGCGAACTTGTCGATGTAAGTGGCAAAGTTCGTACTGCCATCATCAAACGCGAGGCCGTGCAAAAGTTGCTGCAAAGTCGTCACTTCATCGGGCGCGCCCGGTGCAGGCAAATCAGACAAGTCCACGACGATATTGCCCAAACCACTCACGCCCTCATTGAGTTTGGCCACCACCTTCGCCATTGCGGGCCGCTGGGCACGCATTGACGCAATCGCCTCAATCAAGGCAGCTTCGCCAGTAATGTCTTCCACACCCAACGGATGCTGTACGCCCTCCTCGTGGAAAATGCGACGGCAGCCGCTCTTGGTTCCAAACGCAAAGTAGCGTGGGTCAGCGGCGTACATCGGCAGCCCGATTTTCAGCGCCAACTCCCGTTCCAGGTTCGTCGTCAAAAACGGAACAATGTGCGCCCTATCGAAGTCGTCCACCTGTTGACGAATGGCCTCAATGAGGTGAGGACGATTGAGTATCTTCTGGGTGAGTGGCTCAGGCGAAGCGTCTTCTGGCGATAACATGAACAGGCGTTTGCGTGCGTGCGTATCAATCACACCGGGGATGAGCTGTAAATAGTAGTCAATGATATTGGGATGAATGGGATGTGACGAAAGGTACACAATCTGAATGTCTGGCTTGCGCAGCAAAAAGAGCAAAAACAACATGCGCTCTTCGTAGGCCTGCTGCGTATAACTGGGGAATTCAAGGTCAATGGTAATCGACGGAATGACAACAGCGGTGTGCTTTTCATCATACGCATCGGTGAGCGATGTGCCGATTTGTTGCCACATCGCAACCAACTTGTGTTGGAGTCGATCAAACGTGTCAGTCATGGGTGCGGAACCTGCTTCAGCTAAACGAGACGCCACCAGCAGTATAGTGCAAAAGGGGAATTAGACTGCAAAACCATTACAGTTTGTGACAAGTTTTGAAACAGACGCATGTCCTTTTGCAAAAACAGCGCAGACTCCCAGTTCGCCAAGGGGCTGCCATGCCGATGTACACCGGACGGCGACTGTACAACCGGGCGAAACAGCACCCCTTGAAGCATCATAGGCTGACGAAAACGCGGTTGACCCTCATTATGGAAGACAAAGCAAGGCACCCGGTGCAGGAGCTTGCCGGGTGCCCATCGTTACCTAATCACCAGCCTGGGGCATTGACCGGGCGGCTACAGCCTGTATGGATGCCTCAAACACGTCCAAACCCTCTTCTAGATGCTCATCACTGATGTTGAGGGGTGGCAAGAACCGCACACAGTTGCTGTACAAACCAGCCCGAATCGTAATCAGGCCGCGTTGCAGCGTCTCCGCTGTAAGCGCTTGCACCGTGGGCGCATCTGGCGTCTTTGAAACTTGATTCGTCACGAACTCAACCGCGATCATCGCGCCCAAGCCACGCACATCACCGATCATCCCGTACCGTGCTTGCAGCCCCTCACACACCGTCCGAATCGCATGGCCAACTTCGTTCGCCCGCGCCAGGAACTGTGGCTGACGAATCGCGTTGATCGACTCAATCGCGGCTACACACGCCAACGGACTTCCGCTGTAGGTACCGCCCAGGCCACCCGGATGCGGGGCGTCCATGATGTCTGCACGGCCTGTTACAGCGGCCAACGGCGTGCCACCTGCCATCGACTTGCCCGTTGTAATCAAGTCTGGCACAAGGTTGTAGTGCTCACTGGCAAACAGCTTACCCGTGCGCCCGAACCCGCACTGAATCTCATCGGCAATCATCACGATGCCGTGTTCGTAGCATAGTTCGCGGATGCGCTGCAAAAACGGCGCGGGGGTAGGGATAAAGCCGCCTTCGCCCTGCACCGGCTCAATGACAATGGCAGCGATGGCCTCTGGGTCAATTTGCGCGACCATTGCGTGTTCCAAATTCCAGATGCTCCACTCGATAAACTCCGCCTCGGTCGATCCCTGCGGGCGACGATATGGATTCGGGAACGGCAGCCGGTAGACTTCCGAGGCAAAAGGGCCAAAGCCAGATTTAAACAGCTTGTACTTGCTCGTCATGGACATGGTCATGTTGGTGCGCCCATGATAGGCCCCCTCAAACACGATGATGCCCTGGCGTTTGGTGTGGGCGCGGGCAATCTTCACGGCAGCTTCGACGGCTTCTGCGCCACTGTTGAGTAGGGCCGTCTTCTTGGGGTGGTCACCCGGCGTGACCTCATTCAGCAACTCAGACACCACCACAAGCGGTTCGTAGCTGCCCACGATGGCGCACATATGCACCAGCTTATCGAGCTGATCTTTCACGGCGTCTACCAGCGGCGGGTAATTGTGACCCACTGCCAACATGCCAATGCCTCCGGCAAAGTCGATGTAAGTGTTACCGTCCACATCTGTTACAAGTGACCCTTCGGCACGTTCAACAGCAATCGGCGTCAGCTTGCCAATGCCACGCGTCATGGCGGCTTCGCGACGGGCAACAATCTCGCGGCTGCGCGGCCCTGGAACTTCGGTAACTAGGTTGATGGCTCCCATAAGGCTCTTCCTAACAAAATCTGTGTAGGGTGGTCATTTTCGCGGATTGTAACACAGATTAGAGGAAGATCAGTAAATCATTGGCGAGGATGGACTTATGGATAAACGCATTCGGATTCATATGATGCGCCGCCACACCTCACCCCTCCCGAACCTTCGGTTCTCCTTCCCCTCTCCACGTGGAGAGGGGACAGTGAGCGCAGCGAACAGGGGTGAGGTTTGAGCAGAAAGTCCTTTGCCGGTGGCAACAGATTATGTGAATTCGTTTTCATCTATCCATTAGGGGGGTAGGGCCAGCGTGCGGAACTGGTCCCCTGAATGGTTAATCTTCGATGATTTCAGCTTCCTGCACACCACCGCTGTTGCTGCCGCCCGTGGCCGCCTGCAACAGTGAGTACAGCCGGTCGGCCATAGATGCCGGGTCTGGATGAATGCCATCCTGGAGGAGGGCGGTTTCAAACACCTGCTCCACCACCGAACTGACAAGGCTTTCATCTGCACCCCGTTGAATCATCCCGGTGAGGTTGTGCAACAGCGGGTGACGCGGATTCAGTTCCAACGTCTTGATGGGCAGTTCGTAGTCGCGGTCGAATAGGCGGTTGATGCGGAACATGTGCGCGTTGCTGCTGGCCGCGTCACCTTCGTTCACCAGGCGGGCCGGGCTGCTCACCAGGTTCTTGCCCTCCTTCACGCCGCTGACCCGCTCACCGAGTACGCTCTGGAAGCGCTCAACAACCGTGTTGAAGTCCGTTTCATCAACGGCTTCGCGAGGTTCTTCCTGCTCGTCTTCCAGCACCTCACCAATATCACTCAGGTCAATGGAACTATCGTCCACACTGCGGAATTTATGCCCTTCATATTCGTCCAGGCCCATCACCATAATCGGGTCAACTGGGTCGGTGAAGAACAGCACTTCGATGTCACGCTGTGTAAAGGCGTCCAGATGCGGGCTGCGGGCGGCACTGGCGTAGTCATCACCAATGATATAGTAGATGTCCTCTTGGCCGTCTGCCATGTTGGTCACGTACTCCGCCAGTGAGTAGAGTTCTTCCTGATTGTCGCCGCGTGTAGTCGGGAAGAACAGCAGCGGCATCAGGTCTTGCTTGTCTGCCGGGTTGACCGCAATCCCTTGCTTCAACATGCGCCCATGCACCGCGTAGATGTCGAGGTAGTCTTCTGGGCGCTTGGTCGCCATGCGCTTGAGTTCGCTTAACACCTTATTGGTAATCGTCTGGCGCAGCTTGGCAATAATCGCATCGGCCTTGACGCTCTCACGCGAGACATTGAGCGGGATGTCTTCGCTATCAACCACACCCTGCACAAATTGCAACAGATACTCCGGCAGCAAATCCTTGTTGTACTCGTCAATCAGCACCTTGCGGGCGTACAACTTAAGGCCGGGTTCCTTGCGTGGGCTGAACATGTTGCGCTCTGCTGTGCCAGGGATAAACAGCAGCGTGTAGAACTGTAGGGGTGAATCCGCCTTCATGTGGATGCGCTTAAGCGGTTCTTCCATGTCCAGCGTGAACATGCGGTAGAAGTTGGTGTAGTCTTCGTCTTCCAGTTCACTCTTGTCCTGCCGCCAGATGGCCTGCTGCTGATTGGCGGGTTCTTCTTCATCGCCCACATAAATCGGGAAAGCGACGTAGTCTGAGTGGCGGGTGACCGTCTGACGTAGGCGAAACGCTTGCAAGAACTCCTTGGCGTCTTCCTTCAGGTGAATGACGATGTCTGTACCGCGATTTTCGCGCTCTGCTTCTTCGATGCTGTATTCGTCACCGCCATTCGATTCCCACGCCCAGGCTTGCCCGTCCAGGTGATGCGAGCGCGACACAACCCGAACCTTGTCCGCAACCATGAACACACTGTAAAAGCCCACACCAAACTGGCCAATAACATCGGCAACCGGGGTGCCCTCCGGCTTTTCCTTGAGTGCTTCGATAAATGCTTTTGCACCGCTCTTCGCAATCGTGCCCAGGTTATTGACGAGGTCGTCGTGGGTCATGCCAATGCCGTTATCGCTGATCGTTAGCGTACCGGCATCTTCGTCTACTGTAATGTGGATTTGCAGTTCTGCTTCGGCGTCCAGCACCTCGCGATTGGTCAGCATTTCGAACTGCATCCGATTCAGCGCGTCCGAGGCATTGCTGACGAGTTCGCGCAAAAAGATTTCGCGCTCGGTGTACAGCGAATGAACAAGAATATCGAGTAGTTGTTGGATTTCCGCTTTAAACGTATAGGTTTCGCTCATAACGATAAACCTCCAGGTATTGAGTTAGAATGATTTGGCGACGATAGTTGTAACATGTGTGTGTGTGAACGATATAAGAAATTGCGGTCGCCTATAACCCTTTGATAATGTGTGTTTGCCCTCATGACCATGTTAAGATAGCGCCATGCTAACAACAAGAGATGGGTTGAGATGATGGCAATACTTGAGTGGTTTCGTTCGATCCTTCGCAGCCTGGCTTACGCACTGCGTGGTTCCCAAGAGCTTGAATCGACCAAGCCGCGCCGCGTGCGGGTTGGGTCAGCAGCAGCGTTTCGCAGCGGTGACCTGCAAACGGTTGATGTCGACGGCTTGTCGATCATTATCACACGGGTAAACGGACAGTGGTGTGCCGTCCGCAATCAGTGTGCGCATTTGCCGGTGCCACTGAGCGGTGGCAAAGTGGAAAGCGGCACGGTTGTGTGTCCGCTGCACAATTCGCGTTACGATCTGTGTTCAGGTGCCAACCTGGACTGGACGCCGGGGGTTGCCGGCGTCACCGTGCCCGTGTGGACGCAGCGCATGATTGCCATGGGCCAGCCCCCAAAGGGGATTCAATCGTATCCTGTGACGCTTATTGGCAACGATATTTTCATCGAAATTTAGTCCGTGTCGGCGTCGTTGGCGGGCACCACACGGATCACTTCTGCGAGGTTGTAGCCGATAATGCGGTATTCGCGGCCTAGCTGTAGTTGCATTGGCCCGTTAAACGGCGCAGCGTGGATGAGCTTAAACGACTGACCGGGCGTCAAGCCCAACGCAGCCAGGTATTCCAATCGGTCAGATTCGCGCGTCTTCACCCGTGTAATCGTGTAAGTTTGCTCCGCAGGGGCACCCGCCAACAACAGGTCGTCAATCGGCTCATAGGTGCCGTCTGCCGTTGGAATAGGGTCGCCATGTGGGGAGGTGGTGGGGTTGCCTACCATCTGCGTCATACGATCTAACACGCGGTCATCAAGGCCGGTACTCATCTGCTCTGCCTCGCGATGCACCTCGTGCCAGCCGAAACCCATCACCTGAACCAGAAACGCCTCGGCAATGTGCTGGCGTCGCAACTGTTTTCGCGCCTCGCGCTCGCCGTCTTCCGTCAGGCTAATGCCCTGGTAACGC
Organism: uncultured bacterium; assembly: GCA_963922445.1. Taxonomy (GTDB): domain Bacteria; phylum Chloroflexota; class Anaerolineae; order Aggregatilineales; family Phototrophicaceae; genus DAOTTY01. The sequence goes on along the minus strand of CAWUJQ010000005.1, from coordinate 21,082 downwards.
TCATGATGGAGCAAATCCATTTCACGCAGCTTGGTCACCATGCGGTTGACCGCCGGGGCGCTCACCTGGAGTACGTCTGCCAAATCTGACGTACTCACGTACTCGGCGTGGGCTGCGCCTTCTGCCAACCTATAAATGTTGACCAGGTAGTCGCGCATTGTTGTGCTGAGTTGCTCGTCGTTCATGGGCCTCTGGTGTGGTAGCTCTTTTGCAATGACGCTGCCGTTTGCACCCTCATCGCGCTGATGTGCGTATAGCATCTATAGCCATATTGGGTGACGATTTTGACCATCTGCTAAACTAATAGGCAGCGGGTGTGATCGGACATCCATACATGATACCAGACGACAGACCACAACCGGAGAATCATCCGTTATGAGCAACAACGCAAATCGGCGTACTCCCATTGAGCGATTGGCCCGTTTAGGCTGGGATGCGCTTGATGCCGCCCGCCGAGCTGAACCCCTATCCGTTGAACAGGTAACCAAAAACGCACGCAACGCGGTCGAAAATATGCGCCGCGGCATCCTTGACGAGCGTGAACTGAAGACCTTTCACTTCACCGCGCCAATTGACAATGCTGTGAGCGCTAACGTGGAACTCGAACTATCTGTCGGGGAAGCCAACGTGAGCCAATCGACCGCTGCGGATAACTTGCTGATTGACGCCGACCTGACCTATCTCGGTGCGCTCTCTTTTGGCGTCAGCGGGGATGCCGAGCGAATGGTATTTCTGCGCCAATCCACACAACTGACGCTTGGCTGGGCCAACCCCGTTCACTGGACGACGCGCCCGCGCTGGCAAATTGGCCTCACAGACCGCCTACCACTGGCATTACGCGTGCAGGGCGGCGTAGGCGATGCAGATGTAAACCTGGCAGGCTTACAACTGGAGTCCCTGCGAATTGAAGGCAACATCGGGCGCATGAACGTTACGCTGCCGACGGGCGGGGCGTCGTTACCGACAATCGTGCGCGGGGGCGCAGGGCCGATTGCGCTGAATGTACCGCAAGGTGCCGCTAGTACCATTGAGGTACGTGGTGGCGTGGGCGGCCTAGCCGTCACCCTAGAAGCAGGCGCAAACATCCAGATCAATGTACAGGGCGGCACCGGTAAAACCCTGCTCACCCCTGGCTTCTACCGCTCAGAGGCGGCGGCACCTGGCTTGAGCAATACAGGCGTATGGCAAACCCCAGACTTCGACATGGGCACGCGGCAAGTAACCATCAACGTGACCGATGTTGTGGGCAACATCAGCGTGCGGGTGGTTCAGCCTTAATCCACCAGCTTTTCGATGAGTTCGTCAAGGGCGGCGCGGTACTCGTTGAGCATTTTATCAGCCAGTTCCTCTACAACCTTCAAGTTGCCGCTTGTGGCGTCATCCATCGCCCGGTTAGCGTCGGGCACGTCCACCTGAAAGCGATAATAGTAGCGACCTGTCGCATGCCGCAGCACCTCGGCCAGTTGATGATGGACTGTCTCGACCCCGCCGGTAATCGCAATTTCAATGGCAGGACGTGCCCATTCCAGCGCGCCCCTGTCTTTGATCTCGTCAAACTTGAAGTACGTTCGTAGGCGTCCCGTGCCCAGGGAGACCATCAAGAGTTCAGTATCGAGCAGATTGTTGCCCTCGTGGGCATAGTCCTCAATGTGATGGGTGACCTCCGTCAACGCGACCATACCGGGATTATTGGCAATCATGCCGCCATCGATCAGCGCCTCGGTGCGCCCGTCCACATCCAAGCGGAATGCCTCGAAAAACGTGGGGGCGGCAGTGGTTGCGCGGGCCACCTTCCACATCGGGATCAAGCCATCGGCTTCGCGGCGGCTGACAAAAAAGCGCGGGGATGCGCTCTCCACGTCGTAACTGGGCACAATCACGGGCTTTTTCACATCTGCTAGCGTGGCTTCACCGTAGTATCTCTTCAACACACCTTCCAGCGGACGATGGTTGTGCTTTTCATCTAAAACCTGCCTGAGTGTACCTAGCGCACTCAGGGCACCCACACCGGGCAGCGACGGCGGCGAGAAGATGTCATCCCCGTTTTCCAAAAACAGGTCGGCCAGTTCACGTGCTGAGTAGCCGTCACTGCCATCAAGGCCAGGATGTACCAGCCCCAACGCCACAATTCCGCCGCTCGACGTACCGGCTATGAGGTCGAACATGTCGGATGTACGCTTGCCCGTTTGTTGTTCGATGTAGTCTAAAATCAAAGCCGGGATGATGGCCCGGATGCCACCCCCGTCAATCGACAGCACTTTGATTACATCAGCCACGTCTCGCCTCCACCTATCTTTCTCAAAGTTGCCGCAGTTTATAGCGCAATGCGGTGCCCTGCGCCAGCATAGGGCAGGGGGCAGCTTGTGAATGCCTCCCGCCCACCGTCATCGCTACACGACAATGTTGACCTTCGGTTCTTGACCGCCCCGGCTGGGGATGAAGATAATCTTCTTTGGTTCCGCACCGTCGATGAACTTTTGCGCGACTTCGCTTTCCACGGCCAGCTTGATCGCTGCTTCCTCACCGATGTCTGCTGGAACAGGCACCGTACCACGCGGCTTGCCCTTGACCATAATCACCAAGTCGAGCGTGTCGTCCTTGGCCTTCTCAGCGTCATAAACCGGAAAGGCCTGATTGTGTACGCTGTACTCACCGTCCATGCGTGCCCACAGTTCTTCAGAGATGTGCGGCGTAAACGGTGCCATCATGCGCAGGTTAATCGAAAGCGCTTCTTTCCATGTAGCCTCACTGACCTTGCCGTCGCGCAAAGCCGCCTTGATATCGTTGCGCAGCGCCATCAGCCCGGCAATGGCCGTGTTAAAGCTAAACGTTTCCAGGCCCGTGTCTACCTGCTGAATCGTTTTGTGAACGGCGCGTTCCAGGTCACGGTCGGCGGCGGCATCGTCACCCGTGGGTGCATCACTTGTGGTGAAGTCCCACACATCCCGCAGCCAGCGTTCCACACCGCTAATCTGGCTATCGTTCCAGGGGCCGCCCTTCTGCCAGTCGAAACCGAACATCAAGTAAGCGCGCACCACATCAGCACCATATTGGGCCACCAGCGCGTCGGGATCAACAACATTGCCCTTACTCTTGGACATGCGCTGGATTTCCAGGTGGTGTTTAAGCTGATTCACCGTGTTTTCGCCCTCAATGGACGGAACCTCGACGACTGCGCCTTCCGGCACTTCCACGATGATCTCCTCGCCAGCGGCGTCACGCACATGCAGGATGTTCTCGGTACGGCGGGTTAGTTCACCATAGAAAACAGCCGGTGCATCGGGCATAGCGTCCAACGCGCCGTCAATGACCTGAACCCGCTCGGCAACCAGCTTGTCACCGTCCTTGCGCCCAACGGCCAATACCATATCGCCGGGGCGCTCTGCACCCAGCACCTGGCCCTGATTACGCAGTTGCAAAAACGGTTCGCCAAACAGGTCATCTGCTTCGCGCCCATGTGCCCGTGCCACCTCAATCGCCTCATCGAAGATGTTCAGGTCGCGCATGGCCTTTGCAAACCAGCGTGCATACAGTAAATGCATCGTGGCGTGTTCTGCGCCGCCGGTGTAGGTATCCACAGGCAGCCAATACGCTGCTTCTTCAGGATCAAACGGCTTGCCGTCTAAACTTGGGCTTAGGTAACGATACCAATACCACGACGAACACATAAACGTGTCCATCGTATCAGTTTCCCGGCGGTAGCGCTGGCCGTCCTTTTCTGTGTAGAGGAACGGTTCATAGTACGTCAGCGGGCTGCGCCCAGATGACATAAACTCAACCTCTTCGGGCAGTGTTACAGGCAGGTCGTCGTCGCTGGCGGCTTGCGGTGTGCCGCTGCGTTCGTCTTCGGTCTCTTTACCATTGAGCGGGTACAAAATCGGGATGGGGCTGCCCCAGTAGCGCTGGCGGCTGATGAGCCAGTCGCGCAGGCGATAGTTCACCGCCTCTTTACCGGCACCGTTTTCTTCCAGCCAGTCCAACGTGGCTGCGATAGCCGGGTTTTTGCGCCCCTTCATGCCGTTATTTTCCATGCCGTTAATCGGGCCGCTGTTTATCATCGTCCCGGGGCCAGCATAGGCCACTTCCATATCGGGCACGACAACGGGGTCTTCGATGCCTTCCGGCTGCACCACAGCGATGATTTCCAGGCCGAACTTGCGCGCAAACTCAAAGTCGCGCTGGTCCCCATAGGGGACGGCCATAATCGCGCCAGTGCCATACGTAATCATGACGTAGTCAGCAATCCAAATAGGCACCCGTGCCTCGTTCACTGGGTTAATCGCATAGCTGCCCGTGAACACGCCTGTCTTCTCACGGTTTTCGGCAGTGCGCTCGATTTCAGTGGCGTTTGCAGCCTGCTCTACATACGCCTCGACCTCAGCGCGCTGCTCGTCGGTGGTCAGCTTCTCCACTAACGGATGCTCCGGGGCCAGCACCATAAAGGTTGCCCCCCACAGCGTATCCGGGCGCGTGGTATAGATTTCCAGCGGATCGCCCTGTTCGGTCTTGAACGTGACGTTGGCACCCTCGCTGCGCCCGATCCAGTTCGTCTGCATAATTTTGACGGGTTCTGGCCAGTCAATATCATCGAAGTTGAGCATTTCATCAGCATAGGCTGTGTAACGGAAGAACCACTGCGTCATCATCTTCTGGATAACCGGCTGGCCAGTACGCTCATCCTTGCCGTCAATCACCTGCTCATTGGCCAGTACCGTTTGCAGCGTCGGTGACCAGTTGACCAGCGCTTCACCACGGTAGGCCAGCCCGTTCTCAAAGAACTTCTTGAAGAACCACTCCGTCCACTTGTAGTACTTTGGCTCGCAAGACACAGCCTCGCGTTCCCAGTCGAACATAGCGCCCATACTGCGCAATTGCCCGCGCATGTGGTCAATATTGCTGTACGTCCACTTGGCCGGGTGGATATTGCGCGTTACGGCAGCGTTTTCGGCAGGCAAACCAAAGGCGTCAAAGCCCATGGGGAACAGCACATTGTAGCCCTTCATGCGCATATAGCGGGCACGCGCATCCGATGGCGTCATGGCGAACCAGTGGCCAATATGCAAATTACCGCTTGGGTACGGCAGCATGGTCAACGCATAGTGCTTCGGCTTTTCCCAGTCCACCTCAGCCCGGTAAAGGTGCGTTTCTTCCCATTTTTGCTGCCACTTCTGTTCAATTTTCTGTGGATTGTATAACTGTTTATCGCTCATAGCCGCTCGATAAGTCTCCTGTTCACTCTGTGGGTGGTCTCTCCTGTTGACGGCGCACGATTGTACCAGACGGGGTTGAAATCGAAATGTGGGGGGTGCCCGCAACAGACGGCAAAACGCAAACAGGCGCACGGCATCGTGCGCCCAAGGGCGAGGCGGGTCTATTCGGCTGTCTTGATAAGTTGGGTTAGCGGCGCTTGCGCGGCGGCATTGGAACAGGCACGGGTATGCGGGCCAGCTTACGCTTCGGTTGCGGACGAAGAAGACGATCCAAATCGTCTAAAAACTCACGGGTGCGATCAGCCACTTCATCCAGTAGATTGCGCTTGTCCTGCTTGTCCTTACCCATGACAATACACCTTACTCGCTATCACTACGCTAATTTAGACGAAAAAACCCCAAGCCATGAGTCAGGATGGGGGCTTTTGCAAGTGCATACTGTGGACCTAAAGAGACTCGAACTCTTGACCTCTTCAATGCCATTGAAGCGCTCTCCCAACTGAGCTATAGGCCCTTATTACATCAACAATTCTAGCGTTATGCCGACTGCGATGTCAAGGTTAAGGATGTGTCAAAATTATGAGGCTGTGCAAAATGTTACCGCACATTAACATCACGCTCAGGCCAACATCACTCCACAATCAGGTCTGGATGCAGCCAGATACCGGGTTCCACTTCCTCAAAACCTTCGCCCTCCAGGTAACTAAGTAACTCCGCATCCGTTTGCCAATCCGGGTTGTACGGGTCAACCTGATAGGGTGCCACAGCAGGCAAGAACATCAGGGGTTGCTCACGCTGCCAAAAATCGCTGAGGCGCTCGTTTTGCAGTGAGATGGTGTATTCTGTACCATCACGATACACCAGGAAATTAGAGTAATCAACCAGACGGTGATAAATGAGGTTAGTGCCCATCACCACTGTATCCGCCGGAATGTTTGCTTCAACGTAGGCCACACGCGGGTCAGTGCCAGTACGTTGCATCCACCAGAATGGCAGATAGGCGATGTTCACACCGATAAACGCCACGGTCACCAGCATCAGCCCCCTTCGCCGCCGCACACGCGGAACGTCGTCATGCCCCCGTGCGAAAATTGATACCGCGCCAATCAATACCACAGGCAGTAAGTGCGCGGTGTAGTGTGCCTGGGGCGGGGGGTTAATCACTGCGAGACTGATTAGACAGCCTATACTCAGGCTGAGGTAGCGACGATTGCGCTCGCCCTGGCTGCGTGCTGCGTCAACAATGGCAACCGTGAGCAACGCAACTTCCAGCGGAAAGCGGGTAAGCGCATTTAGAAACCGAGCAACTTCTTGACCGACCGAACGCACATTACAACTGGGGCAGGCAGACGGAATGAGAAAATAAGCTTCTGGGTCAGGTAAAATGTGAATGGCGATGTAAACCAGCCCAGCAATGCCCCCCCCCACTGCAAAGCTCACTGCCGGGTCACGCCAAGACAGGTGCCGCTGCTGGATGAGCCTTACAAGGAATTCCACGGCATAGGCAACCGTGAACCCACCAATATATATCATACTCAAAATGTGAACTTCAGCGGCCAGCACTAGCGATACGCCCACCGCCGCGTGCAACCACAATGCGCCGCGATGGTATGCCAGTGCATACACATAGAACACACATCCGTAGGCCAACAGCGCAAAGGCATCCATCCTCAGGCTATAAACGGAAAGCCACATACTGCTAACAGCGGCCAGTATAAGGGCATAGCGCCCCGCACGCGTGCCATACCACAACCGCGCTGCGCCCCAAATGGCGACCAGCATCCCCAGGCTGCATAGCAGCGAGAAGACGCGTCCCACGGCTGCGTTGAGACCGAACACTTGCAACCACAGCACTTGAACCAGCACACCATATCCGGTACCTGCCCCCGCAATGATGTTCGACGAGGCTGGCAATCGCCACATATACGGCGTCAGCAACCCATAGTCAATGTAGCTGCGGGCAATGTTCAAATAGTAGTTCGTATCGTAGTGAATCGGTGCAATGACCAACACGATTAACTTAAACAAGACGCCAACGCCCACAAACCCCCACACCGTCCGCATACGGGGAAATTGCACCGGGTGGAGTTTGGTTGTCGTCTTATCGGTCTGCATCATGCAGTGGGGCTGCCAGGAATATACCCGATTTCAGCAAATGCCTCTTGCAGCGCCTCTGTTGGTAGGCCAACTACATTGTTGTAACTGCCCACAACGCGCTCTACAGGTTGGAAGACCGCACTTTGAATGGCGTAGCCGCCCGCTTTGTCAAAGGCATGCCCCGATTTAATCCACCGTTCCATTTCTGACGCGGGGTAATCTCGCATTAGCACGTCCGAACACACGACCCGCGTGACCTTGCGCGCAGTGGCTCCGTTCACCACCAGCATCAGCGTAAACCCCGTGCAAACGCGATGTTCCCCCCCACGTAAACGCAGCAGCATCCGGCGCGCTTCGTCTTCATCGGCGGGCTTACCCAGGATTTGATCGCCATCAATGACGGTGGTGTCAGCAGCCAGCACATAGGCATCTAGCTGAAGCTGCCCAGCAACCGCCTCAGCTTTTTCTACGCTTAAACGTTGGACGTAGTCTTCTGGCGGTTCCTCGTCGTGTACCGACTCATCAACATCGGGCTTGATAACGATAAAATCCACGCCCAACCCCTCCAATAGCAGGCTGCGGCGCGGGGAACCGGAAGCAAGTACAAACTCTGTCATCGCGAATGCCTCATAATTAGCCAACAGCAGCGTGCGCTGCCACCCAGCGACTAGTAATTGTGGTCGTCTACTTCGTCTGGCTCACCAAATTCGAGTTCGTCCTCGGTAGCCGCACGCAGCCCCAACACCTCAACCTCAAACATGACCGTCTTACCGGCCATCGGGCTGTTGAAGTCCAGAACGAGCGTGTCATCGTTGACCTCAGTGATGGTCGCGACGAATATATCACCTTCGGCATCTTCTACTTCGACCTCATCACCCACTTCGATGCCATCCGGCAGTTCGAAGTCATTTAAGTCCGCCTCTTGTACGGCATCCTCTTCGAACTCACCATAAGCGTCCGACGGCTCTAGCGTAACGCTGACTTTATCACCCACGGACTTGCCTAAAAGCGCGGCTTCCAATCCGGGCACAATGTTCTCGCTGCCGTGCAGGTAATGCAATGGCGACTCCGCCGGGGCCGATTCAATTTCGATACCGTCAACAACCATGCGATAAGCCATTTTGACCACGACGCCGTCTGCGATTTTGTCTACCATAGGGGGACTGTGTTTCCTTTCACATAAATCGAAACCGCCGCTTTTGAGGGGATAACGCGGCGGGTTACGTTTATTCTAGTGAATGTTGCTTGCAAATAACATTGCGAGTTCGTCTACCTAGTCGTCCAGCTTTTGTAGATTGGCAAAGCTCGCCATCAGCCGTTTGATGCCTGCTTCCTCGAAAGCGACCGTTACTTCTTCGTCTTTGCCATTGATGCGGCTTTCGATGACAATCCCTTCACCGAACTTGGCATGATATACCCGGACGCCTGCCTTAAATTGGTTGACGTTTGCCCCAGGGAACGGGATGATCTTGTCATCGCGTTGACGCGCACGGCGTGCGCCCTCCACACGGGCGTTCGGCGACACATCATCCCACGCCGTTGAGCGATAATAGCTGGCGAATGTGCGCTCTGCATTGGTGCCTGCACTGCCCCCGTCAATAAGTTCTTGCGGCAAATCAAACAGGAACCGCGACGGCTCACTGGGTTCAGCGTATTGCCCCATCCGCCGCCGGAACGCGCGCGTCAGGTAAAGCTTGTCACGGGCACGGGTGATCCCCACGTACAGCAAACGGCGCTCTTCTGCCATACCATCGGCTGAGTCAAACGAGCGGGAATGGGGCAGCAAACCGTCTTCCAAGCCAGCCAGGAACACCGCATTGTATTCAAGCCCCTTGCTCGCATGCAGTGTCAGCAGCGTAACGCGCTCTGCATCGCCCTTGGTACGATCTAAATCAGTAGTCAGCGTGCTATCCGTCAAAAATTCGCTAAGCGAGTCGAACTCAGCCGCCGCCAGCAAACCTTTAAGCTCATTGATGTTGTCCTGGCGCTCGTACAGTTCGTCATCACTCTTGCTGATGCTGGCCAGATGGGCCAGGTACTCTGTGTTCTGAATAATATCGTCCAGCAAGTCAGCGTACTGCTCATCCTCGGTCATACGCCGCCACCCGATGAGCATCTCGCCAAAGTGAGCCAGCTTCTTGTTTGCTGCTGCGCTCAAATCGGGCACCTCACTCTTGCCAGCGACCCGCAGCAGTGCCTCGCCATAGCTGATGCCTTGCTCATCGGCCCATGTTTGGAAGTTGCCCTGCGTTTTTGCCCCAATGCCGCGCTTGGGTGTATTGATAACCCGGTCAAAGCTGACCGCGTCTGCACCGGAATCAATCAGGCGCAAGTAGCCAAGCAGGTCTTTAATCTCGCGCCGCTGGTAAAAGGCCACACCACCAATCAACTGATAAGGAACGCGATTGTCAACGAAGGCCTGTTCCAATGCCCGCGATTGCACATTCGTCCGGTACATCACGGCGATGTCACGCAGGGCAGTACCTGCCGCCCGCAACCGCTCCACCTCTTTAACGATAAAGTCCGCTTCTTCGCGCTCGTCAAAGGCCTCGTAGGTGTAAATCTTGGTGCCATCGGTGCGGTCAGTAAACAGGGCTTTGGCGGTGCGGTCAGGATTTCGGTCGATCACGGCGCGGGCGGCATCCAGCACAATTTGCGTGGAGCGGTAGTTCTGTTCCAACAGCACGGTGCGGGCCGTGTTGTAGTCTTCGCGAAAGCGCGCCACATTGCGATAGTCCGCGCCACGGAAGCCGTAAATAGCCTGATCTTCATCACCTACAACGAACACGTTATTCTGCGGGGCGGCCCACTGGCGTACCAGTTCGTACTGCGCCATGTTCGTGTCCTGGAACTCGTCCACAAGGACGTACTCGTAATAGTGCTGGTAGCGATTGCGCACGTCAATGTTTTCGCGCATCAGCAGCACAGTCTGCATAATCAAGTCATCGAAGTCCATCGCATTGCTATCGCGCAAAATCTGTTGATAGCGTTCGTAGACGCGGGCGATCACCTCGTCTTGATATTCGGTACGAGGATAAGCATCAGGCTTGACGAGTTCGTTTTTTGCGTCAGAAATAAGGTTGAGCGCGCGATAAGGGGTCAAGCGCATCCGTTTGAGGTCAACGCCCAGGTCTTCTACCACGCGTTTGACCACGCGCACCTGGTCATCTGTGTCGTAAATCTGGTAGTTGCCATCGTAGCCGAATACGTTGTCGTCCTTGGCTTCTATGCGGAGCATACGGGCACACAAAGCATGGAAGGTGCCGATGCGCAGCCCGCGCACCCTGTCCTCACCGATGATGCCCTTTACGCGATGTTTCATTTCGCCCGCTGCCTTGTTGGTGAACGTCACCGCGACGATGCTGTAGGGGGCAATCTGCCGTTCGTTGATGAGGTAGGCTATGCGATGCGTCAGCACACGCGTTTTACCACTACCCGGCCCAGCCAGCACCAGGACGGGGCCGTCGTCAGCCGTGACGGCAGCGCGCTGTTGGTTGTTTAATCCGCTGTATAAATCCACAGGCGGTCACTCCGCAAACGTTTGTTGAACATTTGCGCTAAGTTTACCAGATTCTGGCGCAATTATCGCATCCGTGTGCCTAATCGTCGCGGTGCGTGTTGAAGAACAGCGCTTTTTTGAGGTTCGGCAGCGTGTAGTCGAACCCGCACGATATGAAAAAGTCCTCAGAGCGCGTAATCACCATCACTTCCAGGATGTCACGGTTGTGAGCCACATCAAGGCACGTTCGTACCAAGCGCTTGCCAATGCCCTGCCCGCGCACGGTAGACGCCACACACAAACTGCGGATTTCAGCCAGCTTACGGCTGTAGATTTCCAGCGTCACGCAGCCTACGAGGTCATCGCCCTGCTCGGCAACAAAAAACATGGGCAGCAGCTCCTCGATTTCCTCCAACGTGCGCGGCAGCACATCGCCACCTTCGATGAAGCTCTCGATGAATATCTTGATTTGCGGAATATCGGCAGGGGTAGCCGGGCGGATTATGGTGTCGTTTGCGGCTTGCGTCGCCATACCAAAAAGTTTCCAATCTGTGTGTCTTGTTCGTAGTTGTAAATGAGCCAGTTGTTCAGTTCCGTGTAGTCTTGCAGCATCATGTTGGAGTCCTCGTCGCGGCCAGTGACCCACGGCATGAAGTCTCCGCGCACCACCAGCACATAGGGCGGCAGGCTGGCCCAAAGGGTGTCCACATTTTGCTGCTGCCACTCCACCGGGTACCAATCCGCTACAAGCGGGAACTGGAAAATGAACCGGGAGGCAGGCTGCAAGTTGCTCAGGTAATACACCTCTGGGCGAAAGCCCCAAATAAATAAGGTGTCACCCGCAGCAGCGTTGGCCTGAAGATAACCAGCGACTTCATAAGACTCGTCTGCCGTGAACTCGTTGCCCACAAAGCGCGCATGGTAGGCCGCTTGCATCTCGCTCCCGGTCAGGTACTCCCAGGAACTACCCCACGTGTGCCATCCGAGCAGGGTGAGCAATATCACGGTGACTATCAGATAGATGGTTTGTCGAGAAAATGTAGGGATTATGTTGGCTGTGATGAGGGCGAGCCGCTGCAGCGCTTGGGCACCAATGAGTGTAAGAGGGGGTAACATTGGCAGCCAGTGGTAGTCATACCCTTTGGCCTGGGCCAGCATTGCAGCGGTTGTCCCTACTAGCCATACCCTAATGATACGCCATCTACGCGAATCTGTCACGAGATGATTATACAAATCATTGGCTATTTTTGCGTTTTTGGTGTACGGTATCGTAATCTGTGAAGCAACTTGCAGCCCCAAAAGCACCCACAACAGGTGCCAGTGCCGCCACCGAAAGCCAATGTAATTTTGCATGGAATCGGTAAATTCGGCCCAGTCGTATCCTTGAGCGGTGTATCCCCCCGTTACCTGCGCGCTTCGCAGCCACGCCTCAAACGCGCCTAACTGCCACAAATAAGCCATCCCACCCAGGCCAATCACCAGCCCGCCAACTGAGAAAGCCAGCCCTTCCCGCCATACCCATGCCCGCGCCACACTCACATAGCCGACGACCAGGGCCAAAACAAACAGCGCATACGGGTACTTGAACCACAGCGTCAACGCGCATAGCGCGCCGCACAACCCCGCCCACAACAGCCGCATACCCATTCGGTCGCTGTCCAGCACCAAGAAGACACACCACACCGCTAAAGCCATCGGTACCGCTGCGATGCCATCGTTTTGTGTGAGCGTCCAGAAGGTTTCGGTGAAGTAGAACACGCCGTACAGCATCACCGCCAGCAGCCCAACGGTTGGCGTCGCAGCACGTTTGCCGATGGCATACAGCGCCGCTGCCATTACCGGGAACAAGAGCAAATCCAGGGCGCGCAGGCCCATCACGTTGTGACCAAACAAACGGATTGCTGCGGCATAGGTGTAAAACACAGCGGGTGGTTTCGGGTTCCACAGGTCAACATAGGGCACTGCCCCACGCAAAATGCCGCTGCCAATCACCGCAAATTCACCTTGATCCCGCCCAAGCGGATAGGTCAGCATGGGCGCGGCCAATAGCAAAATCACAATGACCAGCAGCAGCCACGTGCCCCAGCCCCCATTTGTGAGTCGCCGCATCAGATGTACCCCAGCCCACGCGCCAAAATGACCGCAATCGCTGCAATCAAACCCAGCATCATCCAGGCAAAAATGCGCCCGGCTTCGCGTCCGGCGTCAAGCGCCCGCTGCATCGTGACCTCGCCCGTGAAGTAGTCCACGTAAAAGTCCACCGTGATTTTGCCCTTGCTCAGGCGTGCCATGTAGTCCGTGTTTGTGACCACGACCCACTTGCTATCCGGGTCTGCCCAAATATCGCCCAACTCGCGGGCAATTGCCTCACGTAAGGCGGTTTTGGCTTCGTCTGGCGGTAGAATTTGCGGTTCAGGTGCGTCAGTCATTGGGCACATGCCTGCTCTGGATCAATCACCCGCGCATTGTACCAACATCGCAGCACGGCGCGAGGCATCAGTTCGGCGGTGTGACGGGCCAGCAGCCGATTGCGTGTTTGAGTTTCAACAACCATCACAGTTTGCGCCTTTGTGTGTCGTGTGCAATAGATTAGATTCTACGCCAACGTACACGGTAACGATCATTCACTATGAAACCGACCTCTATTTTCATCACCGTTGTTATTTTGCTTGTGGCCGCCACCACGCGCATCGTCAATTTGGGCACACAGTCCCTATGGAACGACGAAGGCAGCAGCTACGTCCAGGCAACCCGCTCCTTTCGCGATATTGCCGTCAATGCCGCCGCCGATATTCACCCGCCGGGGTACTACTGGGCGCTCAAGGTGTGGTACGGCCTTACCGGGTCGAGTGAGTTCGCCTTGCGTTACCTGTCTGCAATGGCGGGCATCCTGACTGTGGCACTAACTTACGGCATCGCCAGGCGGCTTTACGCGCATGATAGGCGGTACGGTGCATTTGCGGGTTGGGTTGCGGCGGCCTTGGTCGCGCTCAACACCTTCCAAATTTTCTACAGTCAGGAAGCGCGCATGTACGCAGCGCTGGCGCTTTGGGCTGCTGCCAGCATCTGGGCGCTGATCGGTTTTTTCTACCGGCCTAATCTGCGCAGCGGCATTGTGCTGGGTGTCCTCAACGCGCTTGGCCTGTGGACGCAGTACGCCTTCCCGCTGGTGATGTTGACCCAGGGGGCGGCAGCGCTGCTGTGGCTGCGCAGTATGGGGCGTGTGGGCCGCTTTTGGCGGTCTTTGTGGGCCTATGTGCTGGCAAATTTGCTGGCGCTGGCCCTGTTCGCCCCGCTGCTGCCAACCGCACTCCGTCAGGTGACGACGTGGCCCAATACCGGTATAGACATACCGCTGCCAGAGGCGCTGCAAACGGTGTTGGGGTGGCTAGCCTTTGGCCTCACCTATTCCGCTGCGAACACAAGCTGGTTTGCTGTCATGCTGATAGTGGCCCTGTTCGGATTGCGCCAGGTATCGTCGTCGATATATATCCACCGCAATTGGCAGCCCTTTGTGCCCGTACTGCTGGCTGTGATCCCTGTGAGCATCTTTTTGGGCGCGGGCCTGTTCCGTGAGGGAAACATTAAATTTCTGCTGCCATCACAGATCGGATTTGCCCTGGCCGTCGCGCAGGGCATCCCAGCGGTCGGTCGGCTGCTTGATCCGCCGCCCGCCCGTCATGATGCAACCACCCTTATCACCGAAGAAGTGCCCAAGGCGCGCTCCAGGCTGCTGCTGAACCTGCGCCTGCTGCCACGCCTGATTGTGATACTCGTACTCACTGGACTGGCTTGGCAGTTGGCACGCGCACTGCCACCGCTGTACACAGACCCAACCTACCAGCGCGACAACTACCGCTCACTGGTTGCCGGTGTGGAAGCCGCCCTTGACCCATCCGACGCAATTATTTTGAACGCCCCCGGCCAAGCGGAGGTATTCAGTTACTACTACGATGGTCAGGTGATACCGCAGCCCATCCCGCTAAGGCTGAATGACAACGATGCACAAATCCGTTCAGCCACACGGGCCGCCATAGACGGTGCCAATGATGTCTTTTTGGTTCTGTGGGGCGATCAAGAGCGTGACCCGAACGGCGTTGTTCAAAACACGCTGAGCGAGGGGCTGTTCAGCATCGGCGGTGAGTGGTACGGAGATGTGCGTTTGGAGCGATACACCGCCGAAGCAACGGATTTCCTCTACGTGAATGACACACAAGCCCGCTTTGGCAATGTGGGGGAGCGCATCGTGCTAGACCAATTTGCGGTAAGTGACCGCGACGTAGACGCCGGGGATGTCATCCAGGTGCGTTTGTTCTGGCTAGCGGCAGACCCCATCGAGGCACGCTACAAAATCACGTTACAACTGCTTGACGAAGACGGGCAGTTGGTCACGCAGCGGGACGGCGAACCCCAGGGTGGCACAGCCCCCACGTCTGACTGGATAGCAGGCACCCGCGTCACCGATAACCACGCCCTTGTCGTGCCGCCAGGCAGCCCAACAGCTAATTACACGCTCATTATAGCGCTCTATAATGCGGCAGACCCTGCGGCTAGATTGCCTGTTGGCCTAACGCAGGAAGACTTCTTGACACTTACCACCATTACCATCACTCAACCGGAGGCAGACTAAGACGATGACCACCGTTCTCGTGACCGGGGCAAACGGCTATGTGGGCAACAACATTGTGCCCAAACTACTGGACAAAGGCCACAACGTTCGCGCTCAAGTGCGCGACATGGCAAAAGCAGATATGCGCTTGAGCGACTACAAAGACAAAATTGAATTCGTCACAGGCGATGTGCGCGACCGCCAACAAATGGAAGCGATTATGGACGGCGTGGATGTGGTCATTCACCTGGTAGCCATCGCTATCGAAAAGGGTGGGGCCACCTACGAAGAGGTGAACTACCAGGGCACCATTCATGTTGTAGACGCCGCCGAAAAAGCGGGAGTGCGCCGTTTTATCAACATGAGCCAAAACGGTGCCGATAGCTCCCTGCCGTACCGCTTCCTCAAGAGCAAGGGCAAGGCCCAGGAATATGTTGCGTCGTCTAAGCTAGACTGGACGGCGATGCGTCCGTCTGCCATTTTTGGCCCCCAGGACGAGTTCTTCAACTCGATTGCGCGCCTGGTACAGCTTACACCGGGCGTCTTCCCGCTCATTGGCGGCGGTGAGGCAGAGTTCCAGCCTGTGTCTGTGCTTGATGTGGCCGAGGCCACCGTGCGCGCCGTTGACGACGAGGGCACCATCGGCCAGGAGCTAGGTTTGGGCGGGCCAGAAGTGCTAACGCTCGGTGAAATCGAGAGCCGCATCTTAGAAGCGCTCAACGCCAAGCGCGTGATGGTGCCCGCACCTGTGGGGCTACTGCGCCCTGCCGTGGTCGTGATGCAAAGTGTGCTGCCCGGTTCCCCAGTGACCACCTCGCTGCTTGACCTGTTGGCCGTGCCCAATACCGTGCCAGACAATGCGCTGGTGAACTACTTCGGCATGGAGCCGATCCCGTTCAAGGGGGAACACACGCACTACCTGCGAGAGAACGAAATCGGGGCCACGCTCAACCAGTTCTTCACTGGCAACCCGCCGCGCTAAACGGCGGTCTCATGGTGGGCGAGGCATGCCTCGCCCCTACAAATCACACCTCTCGTTACAAATTACACAGATAACTGCTCACCCAATGCCGCCAGCCGCTCTATCGTCTCACGCAGTTCATCATCGGTGGTGCGCGGGTTAATCAGCACTAGCCGGATTACTTTCTTCCCCTTGAGAATCGTTGTCGCAATCATGGCCCACCCACTGGCCACAATCTCATTGACGATGGCCTGTTGCAGCGCATCCAACGCGTCCGGTTCTATCGCTCGGCCTGGGATGTAGCGAAAGTTAATAACCCCCATCTGCGGCCCAGCGATGACTTCCCAGCGTGGGTTTTGTGCCAGGAATCCTGCTGCGAGTTCCGCCTGCTCAAAGCCCCAATCCACAGCCTGCTGGAACGCCTCCAGGCCAAACACCTTGAGCGACATCCACAGCTTGAGCGCCCGAAAGCCGCGTGTAAGCTGCACGCCGTAGTCATAAAAGTTGACGTTTTCCTCACCGCTTTCCGTGTCCTTCAGGTATTCCGGCACCAACAAGAATGCCGCTCGCAGCTTGCGCCTATCACGGACGAGCAAGCCGCCCAGTTCATACGGTTGGAACAGCCACTTATGCGGGTCAACGGTGACGCTGTCAGCCCGCTCAATACCTGCCAGCATCGGCTTGTGCTGGTGGCTGAGCGCTGCCGCACCGCCGTAAGCCGCGTCTACATGCAGCCAGATGTTTTCCTCAGCGCACAGGTCGGCCAATTGTGGCAGCAGATCAACGGTGCCCGTGTTGGTTGTACCCCCGTTGGCGACCACGCAAAACGGAACCTGCCCGTTAGCCCGATCTTGAGCGATGGCGGCACGCAAATCGCTAACGCTCAGGCGATAGTTGTCATCGCTCGGCAGGCGGCGTACCTGGCCTGGCCGTAAGCCCATAATGCGTGTGGCCCGGTCAACCGAACTGTGGGCCTGGTCACTGTAATAAATGACGCCGTTCGTGTCGTCGTCCGCGCAGTAGGCATGACGCGCCGCGTGTAAAGCAGTCAGGTTGGCCAAACTGCCACCACTCGTGAAGATGCCGCCGCCCGTGTCCGTTGGCAGGCCGACGAGTTCCAGCAGCCATTCCAACGTCATGACCTCGACCATCGCAGGCCCGGACGCTTCCAGCCATGTACCTGCAAAGGCGTTGTAGCCCGCTGCCAGCATATCCGCTATCGCGCTCACAGCATTGGACGGGCTGGGCACAAATGCGAAAAAACGGGGGTGTTCGGTGTACATCACGTTGCCAAACACGTCATTAACGGCTTGCGCGAGTACCACGTCAGGTGGGGTGGGCTGCTGCGGAATCGGTTCGCGCAGCAGCTTTTCGAGTGTTGCACGATCCGCTGTATGTGTGACAGGCTCATCAACCATGCCATAGTAGTGATTGACCATTTCATCAATCACAGCATAGCCGAGCTTGCGCAGCTCTTCCGGCGTGAGTTCGAGGACAGCGTGCGGTTTACGGAGGTGTGTCATGCGATTAGGCTCCCTTGCCAGGTGAAGTCGGTCATTTGCTCGTCGTGAGGGGAGCGAGCAACCCGGCGCGTCGTGAGGGGAACACGCAACCCATGCAAGGTGTTACACCGTTTCAGTATACGGCAGTTTGCAAGTGCGCCGCCTCTGCTTTGCATGAGCGTCATCAACGCACAAAGATCATCAAATAGCGCGCCGCTTGTGGCAAAAGTTTAAATTTCGATATACTACGCTCGTGACAAACTGCCTTATGAGGAGGCTCCGGTGACCGATTCTCAGCAACCCGAAATAATTTCGGTAAGTTCCATCAACCACATCACCCCAACCCGGCTCTTTGGCCCGCACGACACCTTCCTGACCACCATTGCCTTCAGTAAAGACGGCAAACGCCTTCTAACCGCAGACATCGAAGGCTACGTGCGCATTTGGGACGTAGACACCGGCAACATGCTGGTATTACAGCGGGTGTTCAACAACGCCATCATCGCTGCGGCTTTTGGCGGAGAAGCCGACCAGCCTGATGTGTATCCCTTTGCTGTTGCAGAGCAAGGGGGCGGCATCAAGCTGATGAACTTGCACCCCACCCAACAGCTCAGCCTCAAAGCGGAAGTCACGCTCGAAGCGTTCACCCTGCTGACGTTGGGCTACAACAAACACCAACGCCCGGTCATCGCGTGTACCTCTACCAATCAAATCGACAAACGCCTTTACCTGATGTACGCCGACGACAAAGAATTCATTCATGCTTTTAGCGTCGGCAACGAGGAGAACCCGAACGCCGCCTTCAGCCAGGACGGGGAACTGCTCGCCGTTGGCGCAAGCGACGGTACCGTAAGGTTGCGTTCCACGGCCAGGGGCGGAGCGACCTTACATAAGCTAGAAACCGATCTTGAAGGCATCAAGCAAACCACGCTTTCTGCCGATGGCAATCGAATCGCCGTCCATGAAGACCGAGGCGACCGCATTCGCGTCTATCATGTGGCAACGGGTACTGTGATTGGGGTTCCCATCGAAGCACCCTTTCAAAATCACTTTGCCTTCAACCAGGACGGCACCCTGCTGGCCATCACAAGCCTGCAAAAGGGCGGGTCGCTGCACATTTACAACGTCGCAACGGGTGAACGCGTCCGGCGGGTGAAGGGCAGCAGCCCACTGGCGTTTAACAGACAGGGGCACGGCATGGCCGCTGGCAACAACTACGCCGAGTACAGCAAATCCATCATGCTGTGGGACACGCGCCAGTCTGAAAGCGGTTTGCTGACAAAAATCGGCGCACCGCTAGACAACCTCGCCGCCGATGCCGCCAACGTTCAGCAGTTTACCGTGTTGCACGGCGCCCACGATGCCACTGTAACCGCGCTGGCCTTCAGTCCCGATGGCATGACCCTGGCCAGCGGCGGCAGCGACGACGACATCCACCTTTGGAATATGGAAACTGGCAGTCAGAGTGATGTGATGCATGACCACAAAGCGGACCTCACCGATCTGGTTTACAGTCCTGACGGCAAAACACTCGCCTCCAGCAGCGGCTACTTCAACAATACCGATGACAATACGGTGCGCCTTTGGGACACCGACGAAACCGTACCCCGGCTGGTGTTCCGTCACCACAAAGACAAGGTCATTGGCGTTGTGTACCACCCACGGGGTGAGCAGGTCATCTCTGCGGATGCCAGTGGCAAGTTAGTTGTATGGCGTACCCGCAACGGCGAAGTCCAGCGAACTATCGACACCCCATCGGCCATTAACTCAATCGCCATTAGCCCCGATGGTGCCCTCGTTGCAACGGCGCACGGCAGCGAGTTAGCCATTCATGACAAAGCACTCCGCTTGTGGAACATTCAGACAGGCGAACGCATCCGCGAATACCACGACGTGGACGACTGGCTGACATCCGTCACATTTAGCCCAGACGGCAACGTCGTCCTCGCCACAGACTACTCTAAACGGGTGTGCGGCTGGGACATTAACAGCAACCAGCGTGTGTTAGACCTGACGCAGGGCACACTCACGCGCTACAACCCACAAAATAACCTGATCGCCATCAGCGACGACAAGATCATCAAATTGGTTTCCGTGCGTGGCAGCAGCCCTAAAATGGAACTGCGGCACGGCGAAGACGTGAAAAGCATGGCGTTTAATGGCGAGGGGGAACTGCTGGCAGTCGGCTTGCAAAACGGTGACATCGTCATTTGGGGCGTGCCAGAGGGGGCCGGCAAACTGGCGGACACCGGCCAATTGGAAAAGCGCCGTGTGATGAACTCCGCTAGGAGTGGGCGCTATGTGTTGCAACTCATCAGCCTATCGTGCATCGCCGCCCAAGAGCGCGACGGTGACGAGATTTTCATCCGTGTGGATGGCCAAACGATTTGGCACGTCAAAAATGTTGGCCGCAAAATGCGCCCCAATCCGTCCCGTTTTAACGAAATCGACACCTTCGACTTTAGCTCCTGCCGGATGCACGGCGCGAATGGTTGGAAGCAGGCCGACCAGTATGACCGCTCGGAGTTCCGGTTTGGCGGGCTGACCGGGCCAATCGAATTAGAGATTTGGGAAGAAGATCAGTTCTTTCGCGGTGGCAATGACTACGTAGGGCAGGTGGTGATTACCCCGGCCCAAGCGGGACAGAACATGATCCGCGCCGTCATCTCTCGTGATAAGTTCAGCTACACACTCACTTACGGCGTGCTGTTCGAGTAGCTCATCATCTGCCGATAGACGGCCACCGTTTGCGTGGCGATTTGTTGGTGGGTGTAATGCTGTAGCGCCCGCACACGCCCCACCTCACGCAGCCGTTGGTGTAGATGCGTGTCGTCCCGAATTTGTGCGATTGCGTTTTTTAGTGCGTCTATATCGCCCTCCGGTACAATGAGACCTGCATCGGCTACAACACCGGGTATCGCGCCGCTGTCACTGCCAATAACGGGCACGCCGCTGGCCATAGCTTCGATCAAGACGCGGCCAAACTGCTCTTTCCAGTTGGGCCACGTTAACGATGGCAGCACCAATACGTCCATCTCGTGATATTGATTCGGCATCTCCACGGATGGAATCTGGCTGACGAACGTCAACCGATCTGCGATGCCCAACTCGCTAGCCAGTACCTGCATGGGCTGGCGGTGTGGCCCACCGCCGACAAACCGCGCCTGCCATTCACCGCCTAATTTGCTGAGCGCATTCACCAGG